>CAZZVQ010000213.1:0-5266 GCA_964657565.1 uncultured Acetobacteraceae bacterium | reverse complement strand
CCATCGGCGACGGTGGTGGCGGCAATGGCGGCGGCGGCGGTGGCGCCGGCGCTTCGGGCGGTGTCGGCTTCGGCGGCTCCAGCGACGGCAGGTCGGGCGTCGGCACGTCGGCCGGCGATGCGGCCGGCATCGGCGCCGGGTTCTTGGCGCGCTGCACCTCGCCGGGGGCGGTCGAGAACTCCATCGTCACCGCATTGTCGTCCATCGGCGGCGCGACCGGCGGCTGCAGCGTCAACAGCAGCGCCACCAGGATCGCGGCATGCAGCGCGACCGAGATGAGCCCGGTGCGGCGGAGGTCGTGGTTCATCGGGCCGGTCGAACGGTCACGCCGGGCTCAGCGCACCCGCAGGCGCGTGGCGGGCGCTTGTGGCGCGGCGGTGGGAGCGGTGGCCGGAGCCGCCGCGGAGGGCGTTGCCGCCGGAGCGGCTGCCGGGGAAGCCGGTCCGGCCTGCTCGGCCAGCAGCGCCACTTTGGTGAAGCCGCCCTGGGTGATGGTCGCCATCACTTCCATGATGCGGCCATAGCTCAGCGCCTTGTCGCCACGCACGAAGATGCGGCGATCCAACTTGTTGTCGGCGATCGCGGCGAGCTTCGGCGCCAGATCCGTCAACGGCAGCTCCGTCTCCTGCAGATAGATCTTACCCTCCGCGTTGACGCTGACCGTCAGCGGCTCGCTGTCCTGGCTGACCGGGTTCGCGCTGGCCTTCGGCAGATCGACGTTCACCCCCGACGTCATCAGCGGCGCCGCCACCATGAACACGATCAGCAGCACCAGCATCACGTCGACCAGCGGCGTCACGTTGATCTCGGCGAGCGGGCGGTAGCGGCGCCGCCCCCTGCCCGAACGGTCCAGCGGCGATGGCATCGGTCAGACCTTCTCTTCGGACTGGCGCGACAGGATCGCGCCGAACTCGGTGCCGAACCCTTCGAGCCGACCGGCGAACCGGGCCAGGTCCGAGCTCAGCTTGTTGTAGGCCAGCACCGCCGGGATCGCCGCCACCAGGCCGATCGCGGTCGCGAACAGCGCCTCCGCGATGCCCGGCGCCACCACCGAAAGGTTCGTATTCCGGCTCGTCGCGATCGCGGAGAAGGAGCGCATGATGCCCCACACCGTGCCGAACAGGCCGATGAACGGCGCCACCGAGCCGACCGAGGCGAGGAACACCATCCAGCGCTCCATCCGGTCCATCTCGCGCGTCACCGTCACGACGACGGCGCGGTCGATCCGCTCGCGCACGCTGCCGCGGCTCATGTCGGCCCCGGCCACCTGCGAGCTGCGCTTCCACTCGCCCATCGCCGCGCCGAACACGGCGGCGATCGGATGCCGCGGCCGCGCGCCCTCGACGTCATACAGCTCGTCGAGGCTGCCGCCGGACCAGAACCGATCCTCGAACAGCGTCGCGTCCCGGTTGGCCCGGCGGAGCGACGTCACCTTCTCGAACACGATCGCCCACACCCACACGCTGGCAGCCAGCAGGAGGATGATGACGAACTTGACCACCAAGTCGGCCTGCAGGAACAGACCGAGGATCGAAATGTCGCCACTTCCTCCCGTCCCGAGTGACGTGGCTGCAACTGGATCCAACTCGCACCCCCAAACCTCAATGATCCGCCGACCCGAGCGCCTCCCGCCAGCGTTGCGGGATACGTGCGGGGCGGCCATCCGCGGCGCGGACACAGGCCAGACCGGCTGAAAGCCGCCCTGTCTCCTGCCCCGCGACGACGAATCGCTGCTGAACGTCGACGGTCGCGCCACCTAGCGCCCATGGACCGGTCTCGACAACCAATTCGGCGTCCAGCCGCACGGGGCGCAAATAATCCATTTTGATGCGCCGCACCACAAAGATCAGACCAAATCGTGTGACGAGTTCGTCATGCGGGACACCCGCCTGGCGCAAGGCTTCGGTGCGGGCCCGCTCGGCAAACGCCAAGTAACGGGCATGGTAGACGATGCCGCCGGCGTCGGTATCTTCGTAGTAAACCCGTAAGTTCAGTCGATACGTCATCATCGCTGCGGCTTCGTGCTCGCAATCACTCCGAATCCGACAGCAGATCGAGTTGCGGCTGCACCCGCGGCGGCACCAGGCCGAGATGCCGCCACCCCTCTTCGCCCAGCATGCGCCCGCGACTCGTGCGCAGGACCAGACCTTCCTGGATCAGGAACGGCTCGATGACGTCTTCGAGCGTGTCGCGCGCCTCGGCCAGTGCGGCCGCCAGGGTCTCGACGCCGACGGGGCCGCCATGGTGGTGCTCGGCGATGCGGCGAAGGTAGCGCCGGTCCATGCCGTCGAGCCCGCGGCGGTCGACCTCGAGCCGGGTCAGCGCCGCGTCGGCCACCTCGCGGTCCACCGGGCTTTGTCGAAGAACGGCGGCGAAGTCCCTAACCCGGCGCAATAATCTGCCCGCGATCCGCGGCGTCCCCCGCGACCGCTTGGCGATCTCCGCCGCACCGTCCGGCGCCAGGGCGAAGCCGAGCTTGCCCGCGCCCCGCGTCACGATCTGCTCGAGTTCGGCCGGCGTATAGAAAATGAGCCGCAGCGGAATGCCGAACCGGTCCCGCAGCGGCGTCGCCAGCAGCCCGGCCCGCGTCGTCGCCCCCACCAGCGTGAACGGCGCCAAATCGATCCGCACGCTGCGCGCCGCCGGGCCCTCGCCGATGATCAAATCGAGCTGAAAATCCTCCATCGCCGGATACAGGATCTCCTCGATGGCCGGCTGCAGCCGATGAATCTCGTCGATGAACAACACGTCGCGCGGCTGCAAGTTGGTCAGGATCGCCGCAAGATCCCCGGCGCGCTGGATGACCGGTCCGGAGGTGGCGCGGAAGCCGACGCCCAACTCGCGCGCCACGATCTGCGCCAACGTCGTCTTGCCGAGGCCGGGTGGACCATGAAACAGAACGTGGTCAAGGGCTTCGGAACGATCTCTCGCAGCCTGGATGAAGATCGCCAGGTTCTCGCGGCTGGCTTTCTGACCGACGAAATCGGACAGGGTCTGCGGTCGCAGGCTCGCTTCGGCCGCATCCTCTTCGGCACGGACCGGGTTCATGGGGCGATCGCTCATTTCAGCGCCAGTTCCCGCAAGCTCTCCCGGATGATGACGTCCAGCCCGGCGCCCTCGCCCGTGGCCGCGATCACGGCCGCCACCACCGGCTGCGCCTCGGCCCGGCGGTACCCGAGATTGGCCAGCGCCGACAACGCGTCCGCCTCCGGCCCGCGCGGCTGGCCGATGCCGATCGGCAGCGTGATGCCGGTCGGCATCGCGCCCGCTTTTTCCCGCAACTCGCTCAGCAGCCGGATCGCGAGCTTCGCGCCAACCCCCGGCGCGCGGGTCAAGCTGGCTTTGTCGCCCGCCGCGATGGCGCCGATCAACTCCTTCGGCGACAGCGCGGAGAGGATGTTCAGCGCCACCTTCGCGCCCACCCCCTGCACCGTCAGCAGCAGCCGAAACCAATCGCGCTCGGCCGACTCCGCGAAGCCATACAGTGTGATCGCGTCCTCGCGCACCTGCGTCTCGACCAGCACGCGCGCCACGGCCGGCGCCGCCGGCAGCGCCGCGAGCGTCCGCGTGGACGCCTGCACCAGGTAGCCCACGCCGCCCACGTCGATGATACAGCGATCCGCCTCGATCCCGTCCACCCGGCCCGTGAGCAACGCGATCAAAACATGATCCTCAGCAGCGCGATCACGCCATGACCGTCCCGGCCGCGATCCGCTGCCGGGTCTGCCGATGGTGCGCGTGGCAGATCGCCACTGCCAGCGCGTCCGACGCATCGGCGCGCTTCAGCGTCGCCGCCGGCAACAGCCGCCGGACCATCATCTCGACCTGCTCCTTGGTCGCCGCCCCGGTCCCCACGACGGCGCGCTTCACCTCCATCGCCCCGTACTCCGCGACCGAGATCCCGGCCAACGCCGGCGCCAGCAGCGCCACCCCGCGCGCATACCCCAGCTTCAGCGTCGCCGCCCCATTCCGGTTGACGTAGGTCTCCTCGACCGCGGCTTCCTGCGGCGCATACAGCAAAAACAAAGCGGTAAGCTCATCATGCAGGTATTTGAGCCGCGCCGGCACGGCATGCGTGTTGTCGGTCGCGAGCACCCCGTCCGCCACATGCCGCAGCCGATTCCCCTCCGCCTCGATCACCCCCCACCCGGTGAACCGCAACCCCGGGTCGATACCCATCAGGCGGATCATCACGCTCGCCGCTGCACTTCTTGCTCCCTCTCCCTCCGGGAGAGGGCCGGGGTGAGGGTCCGGCCAGGCTGGCCCGCCCTCACCCAACCCTCCCCCGGACGGACACAGCTATGAAAGACGCGCCGCGACATCGTCGGGAATGTCGAAATTGGCAAACACGTTCTGGACGTCGTCATTGTCCTCCAGCACGTCGATCAGCTTCAGCAGCCCGGTCGCCTTCTCCTCGTCGAGAGTCACGGAAGTCGTCGGCCGCCACTCCAGCTTGGCGCTCGCGGGCTCGCCGAACCGCGTCTCCAACGCGTCGCGCACCGCGAAGAAATCCTCCACCGCGCAGGTGATCTCGTGCCCCTCGGCGTCGCTCTCGACGTTGTCCGCCCCGGCCTCGATCGCCGCCTCGAGCATGTCGTCGGCCGACCCGGCCTTGGCCGGGTAGAACACGACCCCCAGCCGGTTGAACATGAACGAGACCGAGTTGGTCTCCCCCATCGCCCCACCATATTTGTTGAACGCCGAGCGCACGTCGGACGCGGTGCGGTTACGGTTGTCGGTCAGCGTCTCGACGATCACGGCGACGCCGGCCGGGCCGTAGCCTTCGTAGCGCACCTCCACGTAATCGTCCCCGCCCCCGGCGCCGGTCGCCTTCTTGACCGCGCGCTCGATCGTGTCGCGCGGCATGTTGGCCTCGCGCGAGGCCGCCATCGCGGCGCGCAGCCGGGGGTTGAACGCCGGGTCGGGCAATCCCTGGCGGGCCGAAACGGTGATCTCGCGGATCAGCTTTGCGAACTGCCGCGCCCGCTTGGCGTCCTGCGCACCCTTGCGGTGCATGATGTTCTTGAATTGGCTATGGCCGGCCACGGGGCAGTCTCGATGTTATTGGAGTCGGGAGTCCTTATTATAGGACGGGCGTCGCCTGCGACAGCCGCCCGCCCCGGCGCAGCGGCTCGACCCCGGTGGCCAGCCCGGTCCGGTCGTCGGTCACGACGAACAAGCCGCACAACGTCGCCTCGCCGTCGGCCGGCTGCATGCGCTCGCCCGGCATCTTGGTCCAGAAGCGGGACGCCGCCCCCTGCTTGGC
>CAZZVQ010000212.1:0-5296 GCA_964657565.1 uncultured Acetobacteraceae bacterium | reverse complement strand
GCTGTGGCCGCTGCGGCTGCGCCGGCTGCGCACTCGGGCCGGCGGGCGCCTGCCGGTTGAAGTTCGCACCGCCCGACCGGGCCGGCGTCACCCCCGGACCCGAGAATGCGCCCGGGCGGGGCGTCGCGGCCACCGGCGGCCGGCCATTGTTTTCGTGGGCGCGGAAGGCAGGATCGCTTCGCGCCGCCTGGATATGCTGCTGCTGTGCCGGGGTCGCCTCGACGTGATGCTCGCGGGACGCCGCGATCTGGTCGGGCGTCGGCTGGGCGCGTACGCCCCCGTTGCCGCCGTTGTAGCTGACGCGGTTGACCGTGATGTTGTTGATCACGGTCTTGTTGTAGACGTTCGTGATGTGGGTTTCGCCCAAATTGTTCGCGGAACGATTGTAGAAGAGCCGGCCCCCCTGCCAGTAACCGCCCTCGTAGCCGCGCCCCCCATAGCCATAGCCGTAGTTCACGCCGCCGTAGAATCCGACCTGTGGGCCCCAGTAGCCGGGATGCCAGAGAAATACCCCGGCATCCGCCGCCCAGTAGCCCGGCGTCCACAACATCTCGGGCTGGGGCGGTGCCACCCAGGTGCCCGGAACCCAGTAGTAGTCCTGGATGTCGTCGCTCCACGACCAGTAGCCCGGCGTCCATAAATATCCGTCGTCCGGCGGGGGCGGCTGATCGTAGACCGGCAGTTCCGGGGGCGGCGTATTGACCGAAATGTTCAAGGAAATCTGTGCCACCCCTGCAAGCGGCATCATGAGAAGCGCAAGCAGCGGCAACAGGCCTTTACGGATTGTCGACATGGTTTCATCCCCCGGAGCCGCGAGAATGGGCTCTGCCTTAATGTTGTCCGGATAGCATACGGGGACGGCGGGCGGTCCGCATAAGGAATGATCGAGTCATCCTGTAGGACGGGACTGATAGGGGTGCGGGGTTCAGGGGATCATTGCATCCGCTCATAGAGTCCGGCTTCACCTTAGCCTAGTCGCGCGAAGAATGGTTGGAACTCCGGTATTCCCGGGCACGCGCGTGCTCGTGCAAACCCCGCTGTCGCCTGTCACAGTAACCGAGGAGATGAGCTGCCAGCTGTCGGGTGCTATGCTCGAAGCACGGGGGTCTCATGAAAATAAAGAGCGGCATGGTCTGCTTAGCCGTCTTACTCGGCTGTATCTCGAGCGGCGCGCCGTCGGCGGCCGTTGATCTGACAACTTCGGCACCGATCGGCAGCGCGCCTGCTCTGGTCGAAGCGGCCGACGAATTGAGTGAAATCCGTGTCGAGGCGCATGAGCCGCGGTTCGTCGCGCCCACCCGTCGTGATCAGATCGGGCGCATCTGGGCGCCGGTGTTCATCAACGGCCGTGGTCCATTCCGTCTGGTGCTGGACACCGGCGCCAGCGGCTCCGGGGTCACAGCACCCGTGGCAGTGGCGCTCGGACTGCCCACCGACCGATCGCCGCCGGTCATGCTGCGCGCCGTGACCGGCTACGCCACCGTGCCCACCATCCGTGTGGATACCTTGAACGTTGGCGACCTCGCGGTGGATTCGCCCCTCCTGCCCATCGTTCCTGACGCGCTGGGCGGTGCGCAGGGCGTCCTCGGTTCGGAGGGGCTCACCGACAAACGCGTCTTCATCGATTTTCGCCATGACCGGATCGTCATCGCCTATTCGAAGAACGAACGCTCCGGTCGGGATTTCGCGGTCGTACCCTTTAGCTTTCTACGCGGCAGGCTGATCGTCGTCGATGCGCTGGTGGGTCACGTGCATGCCAAGGCCATCATCGATACGGGCGGCCAGACGACCATCGCGAACCTCGCGCTGCGCGACGCGCTGGCACGCCGCAATCCGGCGGCGCCGGGCCGGGCGGATAAGATCGTGGGTGCGACGCTCGACGTGCAGGACGGGATCATCCTCGCGATGCCGGCCATCGACCTGGGGTCGGGCATCAAGATGCTCGACTCCGCGGTGACATTTGCCGACGCGTACATTTTCGCGCAATGGCAGTTGACCAAACAGCCGGCCATCTTGATCGGCATGGACGCGTTGGGTCTGCTCGACGCGCTCGTGATCGACTACCATCGGCACGAGCTGCAGATGCGGATTCCGAGGAGCGGGTGATGGACTTCGACGACGAGGAAGAAACGGGCCGCAGATCTGCGCGCATCAAGCTCCCGCTCGGTGTTGCCGTCCTCGTCGTTATCGGTCTGGGCGTCGGGTGGTATCTACACACCCGCACCGCGCCCCTTCCGGTCGTGCCAGCCTCGGCAGGCGGACCGCCCGCGCCGACCGACGCGCCGCCGCAGATTGCGCATCCTGTGCCGGTAGACACGGACGCGGGCCGGCCCGTCCCGCCGTTGCCATCGCTCGAAGCGAGCAGTGCCGCCTTGCAGGGTGCCCTGGCTGCGACGGCAGGCGGCGCCGACGTGACCCAGTACCTGGTTCCCGATGACCTGGTCCGACATCTGGTGGTGACGGTGGACAATCTGCCTCGACAGAGAGTCGCGCTCGACAAACGTCCCGTCGTGCCAGCCCCCGGCCGCCTGGCCACCACCGGCGATGAAATCACCGGCGCGCTGAGTCCGGCCAATTACGCGCGTTACCAGCCCATGGTGGACGTGCTGCGCAACCTCGACATGCAGCAGGTCGCGGCGGTGTACGTGCATTTTTATCCGCTGTTTCAGCGTGTCTACCAGGACCTGGGCTACCCCAACGGCTATTTCAACGACCGGGTGGTGCAGGTGATCGACGTGCTGTTGGCCACTCCAATGCAGGACGGCCCGATCGCCCTGGTCCGGCCCAATGTGATGTATGCCTACGCCGATCCGCGTTTGGAGTCGCTGCCGGCGGGGCAGAAACTGTTGATCCGCATGGGTCCCGACAATGCGGCCGTCATCGAGAAAAAGTTGAAAGAACTGCGTGTCATTCTTGCCAGGGAGCCCAAACCTTGAACACCGTCGACAGTCTCGATACCACCGGCGGCGCGCCGTCGCCGGCCCAGGCCCGCAGTGAATGGCTGGTGATCGGTGCGTCGTCGCTGGGCACCGTCTTCGAATGGTACGACTTCTACCTTTACGGCCTGTTGGCGAGCGTCATCACCGCGCAG
This sequence comes from uncultured Acetobacteraceae bacterium, assembly GCA_964657565.1. Classification (GTDB taxonomy): domain Bacteria; phylum Pseudomonadota; class Alphaproteobacteria; order Acetobacterales; family Acetobacteraceae; genus JAVVHH01. The sequence continues at coordinate 2,205 of CAZZVQ010000212.1, read as the reverse complement.
TTCTTCTCCGGCGTCAACGAGGTCACGGGCTTCATCTTTGCGCTGGCCGCGTTTGCCGCGGGCTTCGCCGTGCGGCCGTTCGGGGCGCTCGTGTTCGGCAGGCTCGGCGACCTGGTGGGCCGCAAGCACACCTTCCTGGTCACCATGAGCATCATGGGCGGCGCCACCTTCGCCGTCGGCATTCTGCCGAGCTACGCCTCGGTCGGCGTGGCGGCGCCCATCGCGTTGCTGGCACTGCGTCTGCTGCAGGGTCTCGCCCTGGGCGGCGAGTATGGCGGCGCGGCGACCTACGTGGCTGAATTCGCGCCGCCCGCAAAGCGCGGTCTCTACACGAGCTGGATTCAGACCACGGCCACGCTCGGCTTGTTCGCCGCGTTGCTCGTGGTCATCGGCAGCCGGTCCTGGGTGGGCGAGGAAGCGTTCAAGGCCTGGGGATGGCGGATTCCCTTCCTGGTCTCCGCCGTGCTGCTGGCGGTATCGCTGTGGATCCGTTTGCAGTTGGCCGAGAGCCCGGTGTTCCTCAAGATGAAAGCGCTCGGCACGACCTCCAAGGCGCCGCTCGCCGAAGCGTTCGGGCGGTGGAGCAACTTGAAGGTTGGCCTGTCCGCGCTGTTGGGGGCGGTGATGGGTCAGGCGGTGGTCTGGTACACGGGACAGTTCTATGCGCTGTTCTTTCTGGAAAGAACGTTGCGGGTCGACAGCGTCACCACCAACATGCTCTCGGCGGCCGCGCTCGCCCTCGCCACCCCGGGGTTCATCCTGTTCGGCTGGCTGTCGGACAAGATCGGCCGCAAGCCGATCATCCTCGCGGGCTGCGTGCTCGCCATGCTGACCTACATGCCGTTGTTCAAGGCGCTCACGCTGTATGCGAATCCCGCGCTGTTCGCGGCGCAGGCGTCCTCGCCGGTCACCGTGGTCGCCGATCCCAGGGAGTGTTCGTTTCAATTCGATCCCATCGGCAAGAACAAATTCGACTCGAGCTCCTGCGACATCGCCAAGAGTTTCATGGCCAGGACCGGCGTGTCGTATGCACGCATCGACGCGCCCGCCGGGACCGTGGCGCAGATCCGCAGCGGCGCGGCCACGGTGACGGCCCCTGATCCACACGTCGTGAGCGGCGCGCAGCGCAAGGCCGCCATTGCCGCGTTTCAAACGGAGGCGAAGGCAGCGCTGACGGTGGCCGGCTACCCGGACAAGGCGGAGGTCGCGGCCATCAACAAGCCGCGGGTCATCTTGATCTTGTTCGTGCTGGTGCTGTACGTAACCATGGTCTACGGTCCCATTGCCGCGCTGCTCGTCGAGCTGTTCCCGGCGCGCATCCGTTACAGCGCCATGTCGCTGCCGTATCACATCGGCAACGGCTGGTTCGGCGGTTTTCTGCCGACCACGGCGTTCGCCATGGTGGCGGCGACCGGGGACATCTATTACGGGCTCTGGTATCCCATCGTGGTGGCGGGCATCACGGTGGTTTGCGGCCTGTTCCTGCTGCCTGAGACCTATCGCCGCCGGCTCGACGCGTGATGCCCGGAATCATGGCGGCTCGACCACCGGCAGATCGAGGAAGCTCGCCGTGGCGCCGCCGCCGTCGAACACCTTGATGGTCGCGGGTTTGTAGTCCCCGGCGCCGGCGAAAAAGATGTTGCCGACGTAGGTCTGCGGATTCCTGTCGTAGAGCGGAAACCAGCTCGACTGCACCTGCACCATGATCCGATGGCCGGGCAGGAACACATGGTTCACCGTCGGCAGCCCGAACCGGTAGGCCTGCGCTTTGCCGGGCGGAATGGCCTGCGGCGTGCTGAACGAGTTGCGATAGCGTCCGCGCAGGATGTCGGCCGAAACCATCAGCTGGTAGCCGCCGAGCTGCGGGGAGCGGCCCATCTCGTCAGGGTACACGTCGATCAACTTCACGACGAAGTCGCCGTCGGTGCCGCTGGTCGAGACGGTCAGATTGGCGAGCGGCTCGCCGCTGATCTTGAGCGCATGGTCGAGCGGCGGCGTCGCAAAGCTCAGCACATCGGTGCGGGACGCGGCGGGACGCTGATCACTGACCAGCCACGTCTGCCAGCTCGCCGCACCCTGCTCGCCGGCGATGTGGATGGGGCGGTTCAAATAAGGCACCGGCTTGGCAGGATCCGACACGTACGCCTCGAACCCCGACCCTGCAGGCATCGCAAAGCTCAAGGCGCCCCCGGTTTGTAGATACAG
>CAZZVQ010000211.1:0-5740 GCA_964657565.1 uncultured Acetobacteraceae bacterium | reverse complement strand
ACCTCGCCGCCGCCCTTGGCTGGGAGCGCTTCTACGCCATGACCATCTTCGCCGCCCTGCCAGCCATGCTCCTCATGGTCGGCCTGCTCCGCCGCTTTCCCGCCTCGCCGTCCGCACATGCCCGATCCTGACGTCGTCATCCTCGGTGCCGGCGCCGCCGGCCTGATGTGCGCGTTCACCGCCGGCCGACGCGGGCGCCGGGTCGTCGTACTCGACCACGCCCGCCAGCCCGGCGAGAAGATCCTCATCTCCGGCGGCGGCCGCTGCAACTTCACCAACCGCGACTGCCGGCCCGAGCGCTTCCTCTCCGCCAACCCCAAATTCTGCCGCTCCGCCCTCTCCCGCTACACCCCCCAGGACTTCATCGACCTCGTCGACAAGCACCGCATCGCCTGGCACGAAAAGACCCTCGGCCAGCTCTTCTGCGACGGCTCCGCCCGCCAGATCGTCGCCATGCTGCTCGCCGAGTGCGACGCCGCCGGCGTCGATATCCGCCTCCAACAGCGCATCGGCGACATCACCCGCGCCGACCGCTTCCGGGTCGAAACCGACGCCGGCCCCATCGAGTCGAACTCCCTGGTTCTCGCCACCGGCGGCCTCTCCATCCCCAAGATCGGCGCCACTGGCCTGGCCTACGACCTCGCCCGCCGCTTCGGCCTGCCCCTGACGGAAATCCGCCCCGGCCTGGTGCCCCTCCTCCTCGACCCCGCCGACCGCGCCCGGTTGGACGGCCTCGCCGGCGTCTCCGCCCCCGTCGCCGCCACCTGCGGCAACACCCGCTTCGACGAAGGCATGGTCGTCACCCACCGCGGCCTCTCCGGCCCCGCCATCCTCCAGATCTCCTCCCTCTGGCGCGAAGGCGCCCCCATCCGAATAGACCTCCTCCCCACCGCCGAGCCGGGAATCCTCCGCGCCCGCAAGCGCGCCCGCCCCAAGCTCGGCCTCCGCGGCACCTTGGGCGACCTCCTCCCCCAACGCCTCGCCGACGCCTTCCTCCCCGCCGACCCCGCCCCCCGCCCGATCGGCGACATGCCCGACCGCGACCTCGCCACCCTCGAGACCACCCTCCGCGACTGGACCCTCCACCCCAGCGGCACCGAAGGCTACGCCAAGGCCGAAGTCACCCTCGGCGGCATCGACACGAGCGCCCTCTCCCAGCGCACCATGCAGGCCAATGCGGTCCCCGGCCTCTTCGCCATCGGCGAAGCCGTCGACGTCACCGGCTGGCTCGGCGGCTACAATTTCCAATGGGCCTGGTCCAGCGCCGTCGCCGCCGCCGAAGCGGCCTGAACCGCCCCCGTCCGTAAGCATCGCCGTCCGCAAACAGATTGCGTGACACCCGTTAATATTTATGTAATCGACATGCGCGCCATGACGAACCCTCCAGCGTCGGCCACCAACTGGCCCGCCGCCCGACCCACCGGCATCAGCCCGATCCAGCATGCCGCCTGGGAGGAAGCGCGCAACGCGATCCTCGACCTCGCCGCCGAGGGGCCGGTCACCGCCGTCATCGTCGGACCGCCCGGCACCGGCAAGAGCTGGCTGCTGCGCGAACTCGCCACGGCGCTCGGCGATTTCGGCTTCCCCACCATGATGCTGATGCAGGGCGACCTGCCCATGACCGTCAGCAGCGGCGCCGCCCTCCTCGTCGACAACGCCTCGCTCATGAGCCGGGCCGCCCGCGCCGAGATGGCCGCCCAGGACCACGGCGTCGTCCTCCTCGCCGCGTCGGAATGGCGCGACGACGAGGAAGCCTCGCCCAGCCCGGTCATCATCCCGTTGCGGCCCCTCCGCCTCCAAGAAAGCGTGAGCTTCTCCGCCGAATGGCTGCAGAAATCCGGCCTCTCCGCCTCCGCCATGGACCCCGACATCCTCTTCCGCCTCGCCGAGGACAGTGACGGGATCGTCGGCAGCCTGGTGCAATCACTGGCCGAGACCATCACCGCCCGGCGCCCGGCCACTACCCAGCCCGCCATCCCAGTAATCGAAACGCCACCCGCGCCCGGAAAGACCATCGCGGACTTGATCGCCGAGGCCGCCGTCTCGACCACGATCGAACCCTCGCCGCTCACCGCCCGACGCCGCCGCAACCTCTACCGCCCCCTGCTGGCCGGCTCCGCCATCGCCGCCCTGATCGCCCTGGGCTGGCTATCGCTGCCCGTCACACCCACCAGGGTCGCGCAATCCCCGGCCCCCGCCCCGATCCAACCGCCGTCGCAGCCGCCCGAGACCACGACCGCCAACGCCGCGCCACCACCCTTGCCGCCGCTCCGCAACGCCGAGACCCCAGCCCCCACCGTCGCCGCCGCCGCCACGCCGGCTCAACCCCGCCCCACGCCACCCCCCCTCGCCGCGCCGCCGCCGCCAGACCTCGCCGCCGACATCCCGGCCGAGTCGCGCCCGCCCTCGCCCGTCCCCGCCGCCATCGCGTCGATGCCGCAAGTGCTGGTCCCCGCCGACCCGGTCCCGGTCGCCGCCCTCGACGACACACCCGCCACCCCGGCGCCCGCGTCGCACAGCAGATCCCTCTTCGAGCACGCCGGCGGCCCCGGCCTCGTCCTGATCGCCCAGCCCGGCGACACGCTCGAAAGCCTCTACGGCAGCGTCTACCGCGATCGCAACGCGCCGCCTTTCGCGGCCGTGATCGCCGCCAACCCGGGCCGCTTCAAGCCCGGCGCCATCGTCGTCTTCCCAGAACCCCCGGGCGGCTGGCAGCGCGTTCAGCGCTGAACGTGGCTCACGCCGACGAGCAGGTTGCGCTCCCCGCTCAGCGCGATACCCCGCAGCGTCGGGTCCGCCGCCGCTGCCGCACTGCGCCGATACCAGATCACCGCCTGATCCACGCTCGCCGGCACCCCGATGCCGTGCTCATAGCAATACCCCAGATTATACGCCGCCAAAGCGTCGCCCCCCTCCGCCGCCTTGCGGAACAGCGTCGCCGCCTTCACGTCCCCGTCGGGGCCCCGCGCCAGCAGCGCCCGCTGCGCCTGCTGGAAGTTCGTCATCGCCGGGTCGGGCTTGGCGTTGCCCCCCGGCCCGGCAAACGGCACCCCCAGCCGCGCCAGATGCACCCGCCCCTCGGACACCCCATGCGCCACCGCCTGACGGAAATACCGGACCGCCCGTGCCCGATCCCGCGGCGCCCCCGTCCCATACTCGTACGCCAACCCAAGATCGTAATCCGCCCGCCCCGACCCGGCCCGCGACGCCTGTTCATACCATTTCAGCGCCGTCGCCGGATCCGCCGCGGTCCCGCGCCCCGCATCGTGCATCACCGCCGCGTTGAACATCGCCGTGACGTTGCCGCCCTCGCCGCCCCGTTGATACCACCCCAGCGCCTCGGCCGGGCTCTGCGCCACGCCGAACCCGGTGTCGTACAACACGCCCAGATAAAGCGCCGCCGCCGGGTCCCCCTGCTCCGCCGCCACGCGCCACGCGCTGACCGCCTCGGAGAACTGCCCGTTGCGGAAGCTGGCCAACCCGGCCGCCGTATCCGCCCGCGCCGGCCCGGCCCACACCCCCCAAAGCAGCCCCACCACGACCAAAACTCGTCGCGAAATAGGGACTCGCCTACCTTTTCTGCGTTGATGTGACGTCATCCGCATTATCCCGTCAGCGAAGCATGCTAGGTGTCGCCCTCGGTAATGACACTTGACGCGCACCAGTCCAACGATTTTCTCATGAAGGAAGGCTGCCTATGTCGCAATCCGGGCTTCGCTCTATCGCCCTCGCGCTCGGCCTCGGTGTCGCCGGCTGCGCCCACCAGGCTCCCCTGCCCGAACTCCCCCCCGCCCAGCAACAAGCCCAGAAGGACGTGACGATCGGTCAGGAGGCCGGCGCCGCCGTCCGCAACAAGCTCCAGATCAATTTCGCCTCCGGCAGCGACCGGCTCATGCCCGACGCCGACAAGCAGCTCGACATCGCCGCCCGCTTGTTCCGCGATGTCCGCCCGGTCTCGATGTTCTCGAGCGGCTACAGTGACTCTGCCGGCGGCGAGTTCGAGAACCTGCTTCTATCCGCCCGCCGCGCCCGCGTCGTCAAAGCCGCCCTCGTCGCCCGCGGCATCCCCGCCACCCAAATCCTGATGCGCGCCTACGGCCAGTCCGACCCCGTCGACAAAGCCCACCCCGAAGCCCCCGACAACCGCCGCGTCCTCGTCACCTGGGACATCATGTAACGCATCAAAGCCCTCTCCCGCTGGCGGGAGAGGGTTGGGTGAGGGTGGAACCGCACGCCGAAGCTTAGATGTCTTACCCAGCGTCCTCTAAGCCGGGCTATACGGCGCCGGCAGCGTCAGCATCAGCGTCCCATCCGCCCCCCGCCGCACCGGATACACCGTCAGGTCGCAGCCCCCACCGATCTCCTTCCCGGAAGTCAAATCATAGCTCCGATCGTGCAACGGACACATGATCGTGCTCCCCCCCAGCATCCCATCCGCCAGCGGCCCCTCCTTGTGCGGACACGCCGCTTGCGTCGCATAGACCAGGTCCGCCCGCGTCCGGAACACCGCCACATGGAGCCCCATCACCGCGAACTCCCGCCCCTCGCCGAGCGGGATCTGCTCCACCGGGCCGATCGCATACTCCTGCTGGCGCGAGAACATCTCGTTCGGCATGGCTCAGGCCTCCACCGGAATGAGCGAACGGAACTGGTTCTCCGTCTTCGGCTCCGCGCCGTCCTTCCACGGATCCCGATACGCCGCGATCGCGGCCTGGATCTCGGCATCGAACCGATCCCCCCACCCCTCGCAATCATCCACCACCACCGCTCGCACCCGCTCCACGCCGACGCGCTCGATCCAGGTATACGTCCGCTCCTTATACTTTGCGTCCTCGCGGTAGAACTGCATGAACCGCCCCGCGACATGCATCACCGCGTCCTCGCCATCGACCGTGCACAGCAGATCGCCCTTGCGCACGTGGCTCCCGCCGGCCCCGCCGACATAGATCTCCCACTTGCCGTCCCCGATCGCCACCGCGCCGAGATCCTTGATCAGCGCCTCCGAGCAGTTGCGCGGGCACCCCGTGGTCGCCAGCTTCATCTTGCCCGGGCTGTCCGACAGCGACCGGAACGTCTTCTCGATCTTCACTGCCAGCCCCATGCTGTCGCCCAGCCCGAACCGGCAATGATCGATCCCGATGCAGCTCTTGCACGTCCGGTAGCTCTTGCCCCACGCATGCCCCGCCGGCATCCCGATATCCGCCCAGATCCCCGGCAGGTCCTCTTTCTTCACCCCCACCAGGTCGATCCGCTGCCCGCCCGTCAGCTTCACCAGCGGCACGTCGTACTTCACCGCCGCCGTGGCGATCCGCATCAGCTCCGCCGGCGTGCAGATCCCGCCCGCCATCTCCGGCACCACCGAGAACGTCCCATCCTTCTGGATATTCCCATGCACCCGGTCGTTGATGAACCGCGCATCGCGCTGATCGTCGTACTCCCCGGGCCAGACGATGTTCAGCAGCGACGCCAGCGGGATCTTGCTGGTGGGATCCTCGACCCCGCCCGCCAGCGCCGCGAACACCGACGAGACCGACCGCAGCCCCTGCGCCTTGATCGCCGCCACCAGCTCCTGCTTCTTCATCGGAATGCACGGCACATAGTAATGCACCGACGGATCCTCCTCGATCGCGCCCCCCGCGAACCAGGCGATCACCTCGCCGACCAGCCCCTTGCACGACCCGCAGCCCTTCCCCGCCCGCGTCGCGTTCATCACCGCCGGCAGCGTCTTGTGCCCCGAGAT
>CAZZVQ010000210.1:0-5754 GCA_964657565.1 uncultured Acetobacteraceae bacterium | reverse complement strand
AGCTACATCGAGGGCTGGTATAATCCGATACGGCTGCACTCCGGCCTGGGCTATAAGTCGCCGATGACCTACGAAGCCGACAGGGAGGCCGCGTTAACCGAGCCGTAGCCCGCAAGCCTGCAAACTGTCCACGAGAACGGGGCAACCTCAATCCCCAATCCCACACAGAGCGTGAGCCAGACGCGCGCGATAATCTCGCCGACCGTGAGCCGGATCAGGCCGATAAGCGCGAGCCAGCCCGCGGATGAGTGCAAGCCGCTACAAATACCAGCAGCGCCGCTTATGCTTCATCAGGCGAAGCAACGATCAGGCCGCCGCTAACCCGACCCTCAACATTGCGTCCAATACATCTACCGTACGTTTCCGTCCGGTTGGGCCTCCCGCCCCGCTATCGAATCACAAACGACCCCCAGGACTCAACACGATCTTGGACCGACACTGATGCATTTTGTCGCTCTCGTCAGCGTGTCGTCAAACACCCTGTCGACGTGCGACTTCGGCCCCTGAGTGGCGTACGTGAACACCGTCATCGATCCCGGCACGACGGTTCCAAGCGATCCGATGACGATCGGGTGGTCGAAGTTTCCGGCCATCTGCATCAGGTCGCCGTGGAAGTCGACGAACTCCTCGTAGAGCGGCTGCGGCAGCTTGCTCCGTCGTTTTCTCCTTTGGCTTCGGCCACGGCTTCCTGCCGCGGTTCATCGGATCCGTAGCCCCTGCTCGCCCGTGGACCTGCTGCTGCCGGAGCCTCCTGGGTTCGGAGCAGATGCCAGCGCGATCGCGACCATGATGATGACGAGGGCAGTGCCGCCCCAGCGGATTACTTTCCAGAACATGGCCTTATCGCCTATTTCAATCTCTTCGTTGAGTTTCACTTCATCTAGCCCCGGAAGAAACGCTGCCATCCCGAGCCGGTCGTTGCTCCTTCTCGTGCTCCGCCGTCGGCTATCGCGGCATGACCGACATTGCGATCCCTGAGCGCTTCGCAGGCGATCATGAGCGGGATCGGGTGACGGATGGCTAGGAGCCTAGGTGCTTTGATGAAAAAGTAGATCCCCGCGAGTACGAACGGGGGCCGTGAAGAACATTGCTCATAACGTTAAGACCCGCCAGGGATATCCTTTCCGCAGACGCCTGGCGGGCTTGGCAGTCGCTGTCGGGTTTGGGGTTGTCTTGTTCCATCATGGCGCGCCCACTGCCTCTGGTATCTGCGGCATCGCCGAGATGTCGATCCTGACGCCGCCGTACTCCATCTGCCTGGTCGCGTTCAACCTCGCCGCTTCGGTCTCGAGGTCCGAGAACACTTGGTTGAAGTTGTCGCGTACTGCCGAGAATGCCTCGTCGGCCAGCATGGCGTCGAGGATGTCCTTGCCGCTGGTGGCGTTCAGCGTCGCCATGGCGGCCTGGCCCTGCTGGGCGAAGGCGAACTCGAACTTCTTGTCGTCGATGGTCTCGCGCAGCTGTACCAGCGCGTTCGCGGCGGCTTGGTATTTCGCGAGCAGCGCCTGGTGCGCGGTCTTCATCTGCGCGATCGAGGCCTCCTGCTTGGACACGTCGCGCCCGGTGCGACGGCGGTCCTCTACCATGTCGGACAAGGCCTTGATCTGCGTGCCGATGATGCTGACCGCCTTGCGGAAGGTGTCAACCTGCTGCGTCTTTGCCGCTAAGTAGTTTAGCAGCTGCTCGATCGGGTTGGCCCGGGCCTCTGCCTTGCGAAGCGCGAGCAGCCTGTTCTCCCATTTCTGGGCGAGGAGCGGCAAGGTTTGGAATAGCGCGATAGCTGCGACGCCGATCGCCGCCAGGGCGGCGACGCCGAGGGCGGCGCTGAGGGCGAGCCATATCAGCTGCACGACCAGGTAGAGTGCGATCAGCGCGCCGCCTGCGACGCCGAGGCGGAGCCACGCGACCGATGCCGGCGCGATCGCGATTTGCTCACGGGGTTGCTTGGTCGGGAGCGTGGCCATGGTGGTTCCTTGCCGGGTCGTTGCTTTTCGGTCGGCGCGCGCCGGGATGTCGGCGCGCGGCTGGGAGTGTCACTGCTTGGACGGGTCCTGGTCGCCCGGCAGCGAGAGCCAGTTCCATACGCCACGGTCCCAGGCCTGCACCTCCTGCCATTTCGGGTGCAGGTTCGGCGTCTCCTTCATCTCGTCGAGATGGTCGTAGAAGCACGCCCGGAATGCCTTTTGCATCGCGACGAACTTAGGGGTTTTATACTGGCGCGTGACCAGCGTCGCCACAGGCGCCAGCGTCGCCACCTGGGCGGCGCGCAGGTTGGTATAGGTCAGCTGCGTGGGACGGTAGACGTCCTTCAGGCGTGACGATAGGGCGTCTCCGACTGAGATGAGCTTGTACTCCTCCCACCGGAGCGCGCTGATGTTGGATAGCGGGGCGCCGCCGACGAAGATGGCGGCCTGGATCTTGCCGGCCTTCAGCGCCGGCAGCACGTCGCCGCCGTTGTCGAATGCGATTGCGTTGAACCCGGCGCCGCCTTGGCCCTTCAGGATCTGCATCGTCTTCACCCCGCCGCCCGAGGCGCCCACGTCGTACCCGTCCAGGTCAGACAGGCTGTTGAACTCCTTGGTCTGCGTTCCGACCCGCCCGAGACCCAGGTTTACGCCGCCCGTCTGCGTGAGGCTTTGCCGCAGCACCAGGATGTGGATGTCTTCGGGGTAGAGTGCGAGCAGCGTCTTGTAGTCGTTGTACTTCTTATCGAAGATCGACGAGGCCTGCAGGACGTCCGAGTGCATGAACGCGGCTTGGGCCTTGTTGTTTACGAGGGCCTCAAGGTTGCCGACCGCCCCTCCGTGGCTGTCGACCTGTTGGATGCTGAGTTGGGGCGTCTGGCAGAACTGCGCGATCTGGCCCAGCATCTCCTTGTAGGTTCCCGACGACGAGTCGGCGGCGACAAGCATCTGGCCGGCTGGGCCAGCGGCTGGTTGTGCCTGGACCTGCGGCGTGAGCGCGAGGCAGGCGAGGAGGGCGTACGCGCCGAAGCGGGTGTGTCTCACGGTGATGTTCCTTTCGTTCGCTGGTGTGTATGCCGGTCGCAAGCGGCGTTTGATTACTTTTTTGCGACGGTTTCTATCGGCTCAGTGGAAGATGGGGCGCCGCCGGCGATCAGCGTCGAGGCGCTGTGGTCGGATCGGATGTGTAGATGGCTTTAGTGCTTGCACTCCTTTGCCCCGGCCGTCGTCCTTGATGTGGCAGCGGGCGCGACGCTGCCTGGTCCGGCCGAGGCCGGCCGCTGCATGCATCCGGTGTCACTGACAGAGTTGGAGACCCTCGCCCGTCAACTCGGCGCGGTCGTCATACGCGTCCAGCCTCTCGCCGACGCGATGGACCGGCCTGGGGTGAGCTGGACCGGCGTTGCCTTGCGTCTGCTGGACGACGGCACCGGCGCCCTGCCCCTCCTGCGGCACCTCGTCCTGAACGACCAGACGAATGCCAGCTGCACGCTTGGCCTACTCTGCGCCCTGTGCCGTGCCGCGGACGGCCAATCGGGATGGGTGGCCGCCGAAGATGACGATACCGTCGTTCTGCCGCTGTGACTCAAGAATTTAGCACTCGCCGTTGGCGATCATAGTTCTTGCATTCAATAGTAATGGATATGCATCCCACCATCGACCTGAATGGCGGCTCCGGTCGTGAAGGGTAGGTCTCCGGCCGCCATAGTGGCGACCGCTCGCCCAACATCCTCAGGCGTGCCCCAGCGGTTGATGGGCGTGAACCCTTCCGCGAGCAACTTCTCGAAACGATCCTGCGCTACGCCTGTCATGGGAGTTTTGATGAGACCTGGTCGCACCTCGTAGACCACGATGCCGGTCGGGGCGAGGCGCACCGCGAACAGTTTGGCCATCATCGCCACGGCCGCTTTCGACATCGCATACTCGCCGCGCTCCGGCGCGGCAATTGCCGCGTTCGAGGACGAAATAAAGATAACCGAGCGCGCGCTTTCCGGCCCTACCGGCTGGGCCGCAAGCATCCGCTTGCAGACCGCTTGGGTCAGAAAGAAAGCGCCGCGCGTGTTGACTGCGAAATTCAGGTCGTAGCTCTCGTGCGAAATTTCGAACAGGTCGCCACGCACCTTCGCCGAAACGCCGGCATTGTTAACGAGGCAATCGATTCGGCCAAACGCCGCGAAAGCCTCATCGACGAGGCGAGGAAGATCGTCCAAATTCGTCAAGTCGCCCTCGACGAAGGCAAGCCGCGTCTCGGCCGCTGCGCGAGATTTCAGGTCGTCCGCCGCCGTTGGGTCAATGGCACGGTCGCTCACGACCACATCGAAGCTGCGCTGCGTTAGCGCCAGAACGATCCCGCCGCCGATGCCCCCAGCTCCGCCGGTCACGAGCGCCACCCGGCGCGGCGGTACTGATCCACTCATGCGTTCTCTTCCTCGGACGACAGCTTACGAGACGGATAATTAACATCACGCTTTAAGCCAAGCCCTGACCAACGCAGGCTTGCCTCAGAAACGGAGGTCAATGGCTATCTGCGAAAGTCAAAGCTTAACGATACGGCTAAATGGTGGATGAAAGCAGTTTACCTCCTCTTGGGACACCAGACTCCAAGATAGATGTCTAATCAAGTTAAGGAAGGTATACAACGCAGCAGTCTCTTACGGTAAGGTCTCAGTTTAAAATTGAGGACTGATTGTACCCTATCTGGCGTTTGGACCACCTTCCTGTATGCTTAGGGTAAAGCCAGCCCCGCTCCGCCTATACAGTGGCACGGTATTGACGATCAGCGGCGACGCTTAAAATACCGCGTAACCCTTGAACTTCACGCCAACGAGAGCGTTCCCAACGTATCGTCTCGTGGAGTTCTCGCATGTTGAAATGGGCGCTGTTCTTCTTCGTCATCTCGATCGTCGCTGGTCTATTCGGCTTTACCGGTATTTCTGCCGCGGCCGGCGGCATCGCCAAGATCCTGTTCTTCATCTTCGTCGCGTTGTTCGTGATCCTCCTGGCGGTCGCCTTACTGGTTCCAACCCCCGTCAGCGGCTGAAGCCGGGTTCAGGACGCCAAACCGGCCGACCCGGCGCTGGCCGGGAACGCATCCGAGTGCAGCGCTCGCTTGGCGCGATATCACGCCGCGCGAGCCGCCCGGAAGAGTCGATTCAGAATTCTTGCCGTAGGACAATATGCTACCAGCATTGCTCATTGGATGCTCTGCGAGCTGATATCGCCCCAAGTTGCTAAGTTCTCGGCGACCGGGTCGGCTGGATGTTTACGTTCGTCGCGGCTGCAGCGTTTTCCGCCAGCTCGGGGCTGTTGGAGACATAGATGAACTCGATGTCCCGCGCCCCGCGCCCGGTCGCGAACAGGGCGTTCTGCAGGAAGAAATATTCCGACTTGCCCAGCAGGCAGACGATGAACGAGGCGGCGAAGCGCTCCCGCGGCGGGCCGAAGCGGGCCACATAGGCGGCATCGCCGATGGCCGAGGTGATCCGGCGGTTGAGCGCCATGATGGTCGACCCGGCGCCGCCATCGAGTTGCCGGAACGCCTCGATATCGCGATTGCCGAGATATTCGAGCGAGATGAAATGGCCGAACGTGGTCTCGCGTTTGGCTCCATTGCAAAGGTGATCGACTGGGAGCGGTTCTGCGCGAGCGTTGCCGAAGCCGAGAAACTGGCCCGGCCGGAGGAGTTCGACGCCTATCAGAAGCTGGGGGAGCACTATGCCGCTGTCCGGCGCTGGTCGGCCGTGTCCCAGGTGGTGGTGTAGCAGCTGTGGGTAAGTGGCCTGCCGCAGCG
>CAZZVQ010000209.1:0-5833 GCA_964657565.1 uncultured Acetobacteraceae bacterium | reverse complement strand
GCTGATCGAGCCCTTGAGGACGGGGGCGGGGGTGGCCGCGGCGGCGACGAAGGCGGCGATGCCGCCCTTCATGTCGCAGGCGCCGCGGCCGATCAGTTGGCCGTCTACCACGTCGCCGGCGAAGGGGTCGGCGGTCCAGCCGGTGGTGCCGGGCGGGACGACATCGGTGTGGCCGGCGAAGCAGAAATGGGGGGCGGCGGTGCCGAGGCGGGCGTAGAGGTTGGGGGTGCCGCCGAACGGAAGGTGGTGCACGGTGAAGCCGAGGCCGCGCAGGGTGGTGTCGAGAACGCCCTGTGCGCCGTCATCGGCGGGGGTGACGGAGCGGCAGCGGATCAGGGCTTGGGCGAGCGGAAGCGGATTCACGTCAATCGCGCAGCAACTCGTTGATGGCGGTTTTGGAGCGGGTTTGGGCGTCGACGCGCTTGACGATGACGGCGCAGGCCAGGGCTGGGCCGGGCGAGCCGTCGGGGAGCGGCTTGCCGGGCAGGGTGCCGGGCACGACGACGGAGTAGGCGGGGACGCGGCCGGTGATGATCTCGCCGGTGGTGCGGTCGACGATCTTGGTGGAGCCGCTGATGAAGACGCCCATGGCGAGGACCGATCCACGCTCGACGACGACGCCTTCGACGACCTCGGAGCGGGCGCCGATGAAGCAGTCGTCCTCGATGATGGTGGGGTTGGCTTGGAGGGGTTCGAGCACGCCGCCGAGGCCGACGCCGCCGCTCAGATGGCAGTTCTTGCCGACTTGGGCGCAGCTGCCGACGGTGGCCCAGGTGTCGACCATGGTACCCTCGCCGACATAGGCGCCGACGTTGACGAAGCTGGGCATCAGGATGACGCCGGGCGCGATGTAGGCGCTGCGGCGGACGACGGCGCCGGGGACGGCGCGGAACCCGGCTTGGGCGAACCGATTCGCGCCCCAACCCTCTGTCTTCAGACGTACTTTGTCGAATACCGGCGCGCCGCCGCCTTCCATGGGAACGGAGTCGTTGAGTCGGAAGGAGAGCAGCACGGCTTTCTTGAGCCATTCGTGGACGATCCAGCCGTCCGGGCTGGGTGCTGCGACCCGGAGCTTGCCGTCGTCGAGGGCATCGAGCACGGCGTCGACATGGTCACGGGCTTCTCCCTTGGTCGACGAATCGAGGCTTTGACGCTCCTCCCAGAGCCGCTCGATGGCGGGGCGAAGCGGGTGATCGTGCATTCTCAGTCCTGGCTCGTTGCGCAGGGACCATGCAGACACGGTAGCCGGACTGTCAACGCGGCGCGCCGACGGCCGGCCGGTAACCATCCGTTCATCACTGCGGCATAAGATGAAGGGATTAAGGAATGGCACATGATGCTGACGACGGACCCGCCGGCCGATGAGGCCGATCAGTTGAGTCAGGTTCTCCTGGAGAGCCGCCGCCGGTGGCGGGATTTTGGCGCCTTGGCGGCCGATATCGCGTTCGAGGTGGATGCTGACGGTTTGCTGAGCTTCATCGCGCCCGACGATGTGCTCGGGCGGTCGGCCGACAGCCTGCTGGGCCAGCGGGCGGCGTCGATCTTCTTCCCGCATGACAATGGGATGCCGGATCCGTTCCTGCTCAACATCGTCATCCGGCAACGACGGAGCTGGATCGATGCGGCGGATCGGGGGAAGGTGTGCCTGTCGCTCTCTTCGGCGCCGATCCTCGATGAGGCGGGCCGATGTATCGGCGCGCGGGCGGTCGCGTCGGATGTGACGGTGCGTGAGCAGAAGGAGATCTCCGCGGCGGCCTCGGTGCGGCGTGCGGAGGTGCTGGACCATATCCTCGATCAGATGCGGCTGGAGACGCTGGCGCCGCGGATCATGTCGTCGATGCTCGCGACGTGTGTCCGGGCGTTGGGCGGGCATGGCGCCGCCGTGCTGGATTTGAGCGAGGCGGCGGATAGCGACCCGATCCTGCACGATTCGGGGGCGCCGTGCGCTGGTCTGCTTGCGGGATTGATACCGGTATTGCGTGCCTCGAGCCGGACGATCCCCCACCAGCTCACGCTGGAGGGTGGGGTGTCGGTACTGGTGTGCCGCAACTCGACGCGGTTTGGCCTCGTCTCGGCGCTGATCGTCTGGCGGCCGACTCGGGAGCGGGCTTGGGACAGTGACGACCACAAGCTGCTCGGCTCGGTCACGACGCTGGTGCGGGTCGTGCTGGAGCATGAGACGATCCAGCGGGAACTGGCGCGGCAGGCACGCACCGATCCGTTGACGGGCTTGCTCAACCGCCGGGCCTTCGTCGACGAGGCGCAGCGACGGATCGACCGGCTGGAACGCGAGGGACTGCCGGGAACGCTGATGTTCGTCGATCTGGATCGGTTGAAGCCGCTCAACGATCAGCTTGGGCACGAGGCTGGAGATGCGGCGCTGATCCTGACCAGCACGGTCCTGCGCCGGATGGTGCGGCCGGCGGATCTGGTCGCGCGGCTTGGGGGGGATGAGTTCGCGTTGTGGCTCGATGGGTTCGACGGGCTGACGGCGGCGGAGCGGGCCGAGCATCTGCGCCTGACTTTCCCGCGGGAGGCGGCGGAGTTCGCGCTGCCGGGTCAGCAAGGGTTGACGATGTCGATCGGGATCGCGTGCCGGCAGCCCGGTGAGGGGGAAGAACTCGACGACATCATCCAGCGCGCCGACCTGGCGATGTATGAGGTCAAGCGTAATGGCGGCGGTCATTGGCGGGTGTCCAATCCCGAGCGCATCGCATGAGCGCCTGGCCCGATGGCGCGACCTCCCTGATCGAGACGCATCCTTTGCCAGACCTGTCGCGCTGCACCAGCCCGGAGACCGAGCCTGTCGAGCGCGTCCGGCGCGCGGCCAGGGCGGATTGCTCCATCGCGGCGCTGCGGGAGCTGGCGCACGATCCAGAGATCATCGTCCGCGCGACGGTGGCTCTGAACAAGAGTTGCGACCCTGGGGTGGACGCCATCCTGGCCGCGGACGGGGACGAGCGGATCCGGGCGCTGCTGGGCGGCCGGATCGCCCGTTTGCTGCCGGATCTGGATCCCGAGGAGCAATGCGATGCGGCACGACATGTCCACGCGACGTTGACGATGCTGGCGACGGATCATGCCACGCGCGTTCGTGCGGCTATCGCCGATGAGGTCGCGACGATGGAGGCGGCGCCGCGGGCGTTGGTGCTGCATCTGGCGCGGGATCTCGCGGGCGAGGTCAGCGATCAGGTCATCCGGCTGTCGCCGGTGTTGCGCGACACCGATCTGCTGGCGCTGCTGGCCACGCCGAGCTCGCCGCAGACTGCGGGGTCGATCGCCAGCCGCAAGACGCTGAGTTCCGTGGTGGCCGACGCGATCGTGCAGCAGGCCGATGCGGCGACGATCCGGGCGCTTCTGAGCAACCAGTCCGCGTGCATCCGCGAGACGACCCTCGATGCTCTGGTGGGACGCGCGCCCCACCATCTCGACTGGCACGCGCCGCTGGTGCGGCGTCCGAGCCTGAGTGCGCATGCGGTGAGCGCCCTGTCGGGTTTCATCGCGTCGGACCTGTTGCGCATTCTGGCCGGGCGGGTCGATCTCGAACCGACGCAGCTCGAGATGCTCAGCCAGCGGCTTGCCGCCCTGTCGAGTGACGGTGATGAGGCGCTGCTCGCCACGGCACGGCACCTGCAGACCGAGAGCCAGCTGACCGAAGCAAGGTTGCAGGATGCGCTCACGGACGGCGACAGCCGCTTGCTCCTGGCGCTGCTTGCGGTGAGCAGCGGCGTCAGCTTGCGGATGATCGACCGCGTCCTGGAGTTGCGCAGCGCGAAGGCGTTGGTCAGCCTGGTGTGGCGAAGCGGCTTCAGCATGGGGTTGGCCACCGAGATCCAGAGGAGCCTGTGTCAATTCGGTCCGGACACTCTGATCCATCCGACCAGCGAAGGCGGGTTCCCGCTGTCGAGGGACGAGATGGGGTGGCAGATCGAGTTGATGGGGTCTCCCGATACGAGCGCGGCGTGAGCGTTGGCTTGGCGCTGATCAGGCGGCGACGGCGCCGGGTTTCGTGGCGGGTTTGGGCCTGACGCGGGCGGCGTTGCCGCGCACGACGGTGTAGGTCGTGCTGTCGGCGCGGCGCTCGAAGGCGATGTCGAAGACCTCGCTGCCCATGCGGAGGCCGCGGAGGGTGACGTCGGGCAACCAGGGGGGAAGGTCCGGGTCGAGGGTGAGGACACCGCTGGGGGCGTCGATGTCGATGCCGAGCATGGCCTGCAGGAGGGCGAAGACGGCGCCGGCGGCCCAGGCTTGCGGGACGTTGGCGCCGAGGTATTGGACCGGGAAGCTGGTGGCCTCGCGGTGCATGCCGGAATACAGCTCGGGCAATTGGCGCTGGGTGAAGTAGCTGGCGGCTTGGGCGATGTCGCCGGCGACGCGGTTGGCTTCGTCGCTGAAGCCGTAGCGTTTGAAACCTAGCGCGATCAGGCTGTTATCGTGCGGCCAGACGCTGCCGTTCTGGTAGGAGTACGGATTGTAGGTGGGGTTCTTCTGGGTCAGGGTGCGGATGCCCCAGCCGCTCCACATGTCGGGTTGGAGGAGGCGGTCGACGACGCGGGCGGCGCGGTCCGGGGGGACGATGCCGGACCAGAGGAGGTGCCCGGGGTTGGAGGCGATGGTCCAGATCGGCTTTTTGTTGCCGTCGAGGCAATAGGCGTAGAAGCCTTCGGCCTCGTTCCAGAAGACGGCGTTGAAGCGGGTGAAGAGGGCGTCGGCCTTGGCGGTCAGGCGGGCGGCGCGGGCGTCGTCGCCCAGGGCAGCGTAGAGTTCGGCCATGCCGCGCCAGGCGGCATAGACGTAGCCCTGCAACTCGCAGAGCGCCTTGGGCCGGGAGACATTGCTGCCGTCGACGTCGACGACGGCTTCGCCGGAATCCTTCCAGCCGACGTTCTCGTAGCCGTCGCCGGAGCGGGTGCCGTATTCCTGGAAGCCGTCCTTGTCGCGGTCGCCGAAGTCGTCGATCCAGGAGAGGCAGCCCTCGGCGGTGGGCATGTGGGTCTTGATCTCGGCGCTGTCGCCGGTGGCGCGCCATAGCGCGTGCAAGGCGACCAGGAAGAGCGGCGTCGCGTCAGCGGTGCCGTAATAGGGGGTGTGCGGGATGAGCTCGAGGGCGGCGAGTTCGCCGCGGCGCAGCTCGTGCATGATCTTGCCGGGTTCGGCGTCGCGGTAGGCGTCGACCTCGTGGGCCTGCCAGGCGCCGAGCACGGTCAAGGTGGCGCGGGCGAAATCCGGATTGAGGATGATGGTCTGCAGGCTGACGATCAGGGGGTCGCGGCCGAACAAGGCGACGAACCAGGGCAGTCCGGCGGCCGGCACGTAGGCGACGGTGTCGCCGAGTTCGACGGGCAGGCGCAGGGCGGCCATGTCTTCGACGGCTTGGTCGAACAATTGGCGGAAGCCGGGGACCGTCGTCTCGATCTGCAGGCAGTCATCGCGCCATTCGCGCAGGGAGCGGCCCTGCGGCGAGTTCGCCTCGAACTCGCAGGTTTCGGGGGCGTCGAAGCGGCGTTCACCGTCGATGAGATCGTAGAGGAGGGAGCCGGTCCAGGTCTCGCCTGGGGCGAGCTTTAGGGTGAAGCTGAGGCGGCCGTTGGCGTACATGGCCGGGAACGGGGATTTGACGCGGATCGCCACGGCGCGGGAGAATTCGCCGTTGTGGTAGGCGGTGGTGAGTTCGCCGCGCTCTTCGGACCAGATGGTGCTGATGCGGCCGCGGCGGAACATGCGGCCGGATTTGACTTCGAAGATGTCGGAGAAGTCGCTGCGGAGCGCGAGTTCGAGGTTGAAGTTGACCGGCTTGCGGCCGTTGTTGCTGAGTTCGAAGCGCTCGTGCATG
>CAZZVQ010000208.1:0-5878 GCA_964657565.1 uncultured Acetobacteraceae bacterium | reverse complement strand
TGTGGTGGGGGTCGCCGGTGTCGGCGGAACCGGGTCGGTCGTAGATGCGGGGGGGCATGCCGAGGAGCTCGTCGGAGAGCTTGGTGACGTCGAGGTGGAGGTTGAACTCGTCGGCGAGGGCGCAGAGGTGGTCGGAGAGGCTGATGTCGGACTCCGGGTCGGTGAGGAGGGTCTCCTCGATGCGGTCGTCGATTTCGCGGTGCAGCGCGTTGCGGAGCTTGGGGTTGGGCTCGGCGTCGGCGGCCTTGTGGAGCGCTTCGCGCAGGAGGGGGCGGCGGGTGTCGTTGGCAGGCGCGCGGGGGGCGGCGATGCCGGCGACGACGCGGTTCTCGGCGTTGACGGCGAGGACGAGGGCGCGGGTGGCGCGGGCGAGGTCGAGGGTTGGGGATGCGGTGGCGCCGGGTTCGCCGGTGGCGTGGGCGGCTTCGAGTTGGTCGCTGGCGATGTCGATGGCGCGCATGGCTTTGTCGGCGGCGCGGCGGAAGTAGTCGAGCTGGCGGTCGCGTCGGTCGGCGGGTGGTTCGGCGAGGGGGCGGGAGATGGCGTTCATTGCTGGGGTGAGTAGGTATATTTTCATAAGGGTGGGGGCAAGGGGTTTCTTTGGGGGGTGGTAGGGTTTGGGTGGTGTGCGGAAAGTCTGCTTCAGGGCGGCAATTTGATATAGCGGACTTGTCTTTATCGGCCGCCGTAGGGCGGAAAAGCGACGCGCATTCCGCCGTCGAGAGTAACGCGCTATGGGTGTGGTATGCCGGATTACCGCCGAAATCTCGTTACGGGCGGGTGTTTTTTCTTCACTGTGAACCTGTTGGATCGGCGGTCGGACCTTCTCGTCACCCATGTGGATGTTTTGCGCGACGCCGTGCGTCGGGTGCGATCACGGGCGCCATTCACGATTGATGCTTGGGTCGTTTTGCCGGACCACATGCACTGCCTGTGGACGATGCCGACGGGCGATGCGGATTATTCAGGGCGTTGGCGGGCCGTCAAAACGGCGTTCTCGAAGGCCGTGCCGGACTCGGGGGTGCCGAGCGACGTCATGCTTCGGCGGGGCGAGCGTGGGATTTGGCAGCGCCGATATTGGGAGCATACGATCCGCGACGCGCGTGATTACGCGGTCCATATGGATTACACGCACTTCAACCCGGTCAAGCAGGGGTATGTTTCGCAGGCGGCGGAGTGGCCGTATTCATCGTTTCGCCGGTGTGTAGCGGCAGGATTATACCCGGCAGGGTGGGTTGGTGGCGTCGTTGAGCCGGCGGAGGCGGGCGAGCGGCGTTGAGCGAAGGTGGCGGAATGCGCTGCGCTTTTCCGCCCTACGCTTGCTTTTGTAATCGACACGGTGCACGCGGCCCCACCCTCACCCTGCCTTCGTCCGCGTTGCGGCCTCAGCCCGCCAGCGGGAGAGGGCTGTCAGTCGGTGTAGCCCGTATGAGCGCTTGCTCATGCGGACAGTTAGGTCCCGCATTCGCTTCGCGAATGCGGGCTACGCTTGTTGGGGTGGGGCAAGGGGTTTTTGGGGGGGATTTTTATCGGGGCGACAGCCTCAGGCGGATCCGTGGGTCGCACGCCGGCCGGCGTCGCGTTCACGGCGCTGCAGTGCGGCCAGGCCGACCAGGCCCACCGCGAGCAGCGCCAATCCCCCGGGCTCCGGCACGGCGGCGGACGAAGGCGTGGCGATGAAGCCGTGTGTCCCGGTCGCGTCTTCATAGGTTCCGGTGATCTGACCGAGATCGTTGATGTCGTAGGGTATCGTGACGCCGGGAACCGCCCCCGGCACGTTCAACACGAAGCTAGTCCCGTCGGGCTCGAGAACGAAGCCACTGATCGTTTCGACGCAAGTGCTGCTGTTGAACGTGTAGTCCCGTCCGACGATCGCGTTTTGCTTGTTGATGCCGAGCGGAATCGCGCCGAAATTCGCCCCGGGGATGTTCACGTCGACGTAGGTGCCGTCCGGCTGCCTGACGAAGCCTTGATAGCTGGTGTATTGCGAGAAGCCCCGGCAATAGGCGACCCCGTTGGAATAGTCTCCCAGGATCGGGTCGGTGTAATCGATGGCGACCGTGTTCGGCATGCCCGAGAACACCGGCGTGATGTCGCTGTAGGTGCCGTTGGCTTCCCGCAGGTAATAGGTCCCGCCGGAACCGTAGGCGCCGATGATCTGCCCGGCATCGTCGATGCTGTCGGCATAGGTCGTCCCGCGCGCATCAAACGACACCGGCACGTCTATAGCGGTGTAGCTGCCGTCTGGCCCGAGCAGGAACGCTCGCGCGGCCGGGCTCGAGGCAGTCCGATAGAAGCCGACGATCTGCCCAAGGTCGTTCAAGTCGCCGACATCGGTGTCACCGCCCGGCCCGCCGAAGTTCAGCGACATGAAACTGCCGTCCGGCTTGCGCGAGAAGGCAAGGAACTGTCCGCTCGCCGGACCG
This sequence comes from uncultured Acetobacteraceae bacterium, assembly GCA_964657565.1. GTDB lineage: Bacteria > Pseudomonadota > Alphaproteobacteria > Acetobacterales > Acetobacteraceae > JAVVHH01. The sequence goes on along the minus strand of CAZZVQ010000208.1, from coordinate 3,452 downwards.
GAGGCCACGAAATAGTCGCCGACGACTTCTCCGGCGTCGTTGATCGCCGCTGGCGTCGTGAACCCGACCGATCCCGGCACGTCGAACGTGACGAACGAGTATAGCGGTGCGGCCCATCCGCTCGGCCCGGGCATGAGCGCGGCGATGACCATAGAAATCTTCACCGCAAGCCACGCGCGCGTCATCATTGGACTGGACCTTTTTTGGCCAAACGCCCCGCGCAGCCTCCCGGCTCGCGTCGCCACAATGTCACCGCTCCACGAATGAGCTGTCAACCAAAAGCCGCGACCTTGCAGACCATAGCCACGGGCGGGCACCGAACGTTAGGGTCTCGTGCATGCCGCAGTCCCCCTCCCCTGCTCCACTGCCGCGCTCGCTCAAGTGGTGGGCGTATGGGCTGGTGCGGCCGGTGGTGAGGCCGGTGGCGCGGCGGGTGCGGATGTTTTTCGTGGGGCAGCTGCAGGACGAGATCGTGGCGTTGCGGGCGGAGGTGGGCCTCTTGCGCGCGGCGATCGAGCGGCAGGGTGCGGTGGAGAGGGTGGCGGCGGAGGAGCGGGTGCGGGAGATCATGGCGCAGGCGTTGGCGACGCTGGCGTTGGATGGGGAGCGGTGAGGTGAACATCCTGTCGATCCAGTCGTGGGTCGCCTATGGGCATGTCGGGAATGCGGCGGCGGTGTTTGCGCTGCAGCGGCTGGGGGCGGAGGTTTGGGCGGTCAATACCGTGCAGTTCAGCAATCATCCGGGGCATGGGGATTGGACGGGCCGGGTCGGGACGGGGGCGGAGGCGACGGCGCTGGTCGAAGGGATCGAGCGGCGGGGGGTGTTCGGGCAGTGCGACGCGGTGCTGTCGGGGTATCTGGGCGAGGCGTCGGTGGGGGAGGCGGTGCTGGATGCGGTGGGGCGGGTCAGGGCGGCCAATCCGGGGGCGCTGTATTGCTGTGATCCGGTGATGGGGGATGGGGGGCGGGTTTATGTGCGGGAGGGGATCCCGGGGCTGATCGCCGAGCGGGCGGTGCCGGCGGCGGACGTGCTGACGCCGAATCAGTTCGAGTTGGAGCGGTTGAGCGGGATCGCGTGCTCGGATGCGGGGGCGGTGCGGCGGGCGATCGGGGTGGTGCGGGGGCGGATGCGACCGGGTCCGCGGGCGGTGCTGTTGACGAGCGTGGTGACGGGGGAGACGCCGGCGGGGATGTTGGAGATCGTGGCGGCGGACGATCATGGGATGCAGGCCGTTCGGGTTCCGGCGCTTGCGGTGGCGGCGAGCGGGGCGGGGGACATGATGGCGGCGCTGTTCCTGTTCCACCTGCTGCGGACCGGGCGGGCGGGGGCGGCGATGGTGGCGGCGGCGGCGGCCGTTCATGCGGTTTTGACGGTGACGGCGGCGCAGGGCGGGCGGGATTTGTCGCTCGTCGAGGCGCAGGACTCGCTGGTGTCGCCCGCACGAGTGTTCGAGGCCCGCAAATATTAGCAGACTGGGGCAAACCTGCCCTGTTCCTGCCGCGATTACCCTGTTGTCTAGCGTCACTCATCTGGTGGCCACAATGCGGTTCCTGAACATCTATCGCCGGGTTCTATCGTCGCTCGGCAGCGACAAGCGGCTGGCGGCCATGCTGGTCGGCGCCAACATCATCGTGGCGGCGCTGCAATTCCTCGACCCGGTGCTGTTTGGCCGGGTCATCGGGATGCTGGCCAATTCGGACCAGATGGCGCCCGGCCAGGTGTGGGCCGAGGCGGCGCAGCTGCTGGGGGTGTGGCTGGCGGTGGGCGTGGCGGCGATCATCGCGAACGTGGCGGTGGCGATCCATTCGGAGCGGATGTCGCACCGCAACCGGCTGTCGATCATGAGCCGGTATTTCAGCCACGTGCTGTCGCTGCCGCTGTCGTTTCACGGCGACATCCACTCGGGCCGGCTGATGAAGGTGATGCTCGGGGGGTCGGACGCGCTGTTCGGGGTGTGGCTGAGCTTCTTCCGCGAGCAGTTCTCGACGTATGTGGCCGTGGCGGTGCTGCTGCCGCTGACGTTCTTCATGAATTGGCGGCTGGCGCTGACGCTGCTGGCGCTGGTGGTGCTGTTCATCGCGATCACGGTGTATGTCGTGCGCAAGACGGAGGGGCGGCAGCGCCAGGTCGAGCGGTATCACTCGAACCTGGCGGGCACGGCGCAGGATGCGCTGTCGAACGTGATGGTGGTGCAGAGCTTCACGCGGCTGGCGGCGGAGAGCCGGATCTTCGGGCAGATCGCCGACGACCTGATCCGGCATCAATTCCCGGTGTTGAACTGGTGGGCGGTGGTCAACGTGCTGACGCGGGGCGCGAGCACGCTGGCGGTGATCGCGATCGTTGTGATCGGGACGCTGCTGCATCTGCAGGGCCAGGCGAGCGTGGGCGAGATCGTCAGCTTCATGGGGTTCGCGACGCTGCTGATCGGGCGGCTGGAATCGGGGGTGCAGTTCACGTCGCGGGTGTTCCTGCAGATGCCGATCCTGGAGGATTTCTTCAGCGTGCTGGACGCGAAATCCTCGGTGCCGGAGAGGGCGAGCGCGGCGGCGCTGGATGCGCCGCATGGCGAGGTGAGCTTCAACAACGTGAGCTTCGCGTATCCGGGCGGGCCGAACATCCTCAGCAACGTGACGTTCACGGCGACGCCGGGGACGTCGGTGGCGCTGGTCGGGCAGACGGGTGCGGGCAAGTCGACGGCGATGAACCTGCTGCAGCGGCTATGGGATCCGGTCGATGGCGGGATTTCGATCGACGGGCAGGACCTGCGCGATGTGAGCATGGAGAGCCTGCGCGCCTCGATCGGGGTGGTGTTCCAGGAGAGCATGCTGTTCAACCGGCCGATCCGGGAGAATCTGCGGATCGGGCGGCCGGAGGCGACGGACGAGGAGATCGAGCGGGCGTGCCGGTTGGCGGACGCGCACGAGTTCATCATCCGGCAGCCGCGCGGGTATGACACGATCGTGGGGGAGCGTGGCTCGACGCTGTCGGGCGGGCAGCGGCAGCGGTTGGCGATCGCGCGGGCGCTGCTGAAGAATCCGCCGATCCTGATCCTGGACGAGGCGACGAGCGCGCTGGATGCGGCGACGGAGGCGCGGGTGTCGCGGGCGATGTCGACGCTGATGAAGGGGCGGACGACGTTCATCATCGCGCACCGGCTGAGCACGATCCGGGATGCGGATATGATCCTGGTGTTCGACCAGGGGCGCATCGTGGAGCGGGGCAGCTTCCAGGAGCTGGTCAGCTTGGGCGGCCGATTCGCCGAGTTGGTGGAGACGCAGTTGACGCCGGCGATGGCGGTTGGCGACTGAATAGGCTTCCCAGGCCCGGTTTGCTTGCTAGGGTAGACAGGTTAACCGGTGGCGAGTCGCGGGCCGGGCCAGCGAGATCGGGAACGGGATGGATTGGGATAAGCTTCGGGTGTTCCACGCGGTCGCGGAAGCCGGAAGCTTCA
>CAZZVQ010000207.1:2612-5945 GCA_964657565.1 uncultured Acetobacteraceae bacterium | reverse complement strand
TGGGCGGCGAAGTGCATGGCGGCGATGACCGAGCCGATCACTGCGACGATGGCGGCCAGGGAGACCACGAAGAGCCTCTTGGTGCGCTCGACCGTGGCGGGGGATTGATCGCCGAACAGGATGCCGGCCAGGCGGTGCAGCTGGGAGCGGTCCACGCGGGCGTCGCGCAGACGCTGCGCGGCGGCGAGGGCTTGGCCGTCCTGGATGACTTTGGCCTGCCCGGCGGCAAGCTCGCTACGCAGCTGCGTCAGTCCGCTTTCGAGCGCCTGGTGCTCGCGGTCCCGCAGCGCGAGATCGAGATCGCGGCGCGATTGGGTGGCGGAGATGGTGAGGCTGGAATCGCTCTGCTGGCTCTTGAGCTGCTCGGTGAGGGTGGCGTATTGCCGGTTCAAGGTATCCCGCTGCTGGCGGAAGCTCTGGTGGATCGCCCACGTGCGGCACGGCACGGCCATGCGATGGCAACGGATGCCCTCGCGGTCCAGGTCAGCCGATTCGCGGGCGTCGACCGCGCGCGAGGCCTGGTCGACCTGCGCGAGTTCCGCGGTCAACGAGGCGGTCGTGTTGCTGCCGCGGGCGTCGCGGATGGCGGCGAACGATTGCTGACGGATGGCGTCGGTTTCGGCGGCGAGCACGGCCAGGCGGTTGTTGATCTCGGCCTGACGCGCCACGAGCACGGCGACGTGGTCGCGGGCCAGGTCCAGGCTGCGCTGGTTGTTGAGCGTGACCTGCTCGGCGGTCTGCACGGCCCGGATGCGCTCGTTGAACCCGCGTTCGAAGCCGAACACGAAGTTTTCGAACGTGGCGGCGGTCACGCAGGCAAGGCCGAACAGGGCGAGGAGACGCCAGCCCGGCCGGTCGACACCGAACAGCAGCGCGACCAGGGGGATTTTCGTGAGCTCGATGGCCGAGAGCATGGCGAACGGGAGCATCGCGACCAGAACCGCCAAGAGCCCGTCGTCGCTGCCCTCGATCCCGGCGAACACGGCAAGGGTCAGCCCCATGCTGACCGCGATGACCTCCACGATCCAAGCGCAGAGTAGGGCGTCGAGCCGCCGGGGGAAAACGTCGAGGATCATCTTGACCTCTATGCGAACTGCTTTCGGGGTAGCTCGTCATGGGCGTAGATGTCGACAGAAATTCAACGCGCGCGCGTGGTTCTGTTCAACTTTGGAGGCTGTGTATCCGCCGAAATTGCTTCCGAGGCCATCCAACCAACCCTTGCACCGATCTCCAGGATTGAATCACGCGCTCTCCCACCCGATCGCCCGCCGCAGAAACGCATACCCCAGCGCCGCGAATCCAGCGACCTCCGCATGGGTCGTCCCAAACCCATGCCCGCCCGCCGCCGGCTCATAAAACAGCGCGTCATACCCGAGCGCCTGCAGCTTGGCCGCCATCTTGCGCGCGTGCCCGGGATGCACCCGGTCGTCCCGCCGCGTCGTCGCCAGCAGGATCGGCGGATACGCCCGGCCCGGCTCCGCCACGTGATACGCCGACATCGCCCCCAGGAACGCCGCCCAATCCCCCGTCCCGGGATCCCCGTACTCCGCCATCCAGCTCGCCCCCGCCAGCAGCCGGTGATACCGACGCATGTCGATCAGCGGGATCGTGCAGAACAGCGCCCCGAACCGCTCCGGATACCGCGTCAGCATGTTCGCGATCAGCAGCCCCCCGTTCGACCCGCCCTCCGCCGCGATCCGGCCCGGCCGCGTCACTCCCCGCCGCACCAGATCCGCCGCCACCGCCGCGAAATCGTCATGGCTCAGCCGCTTGCCCGCCAGCCGCCCCGCCTCGTGCCACCGCGTCCCGAACTCCCCGCCGCCCCGTATGTTGGCGACCACGCTCGTCCCGCCCCGCTCCAGCCACAGCTTGCCGATCCCCAGCCCATACCCCGGCAGCCGCGAGATCCCGAACCCGCCATACCCCCCGAGATGCACCGGCGCCTCGCCCGTCAGCCCTTCCGGCCCCGTCTGCACATACGGGATCCGCTCCCCATCCGACGACACCGCCTCGTGCCGCGTCACCACCAGCCCGGTCGCGTCGAACCCCGCCGGCACCCGCCGCAGCACCGTCGGCGCTCCGAGTGGCGGGATCAGCATGAGCGTCGACGGCGTCACCGGGTCCTGCACGTTCGCCAGCAACGTCCCGTCCGCCTCGTCCTCCTCCCGGTCCAGCGGCCAGACGTTCACCGTCCCCAGCCCCGGCAATCCCCCTATCGCCACCGGCGCCCACTCCGGCGCCGCATGCGTGATGAACACCGGCCGCATCTCGTCCAGCACATGCAGGATCAGCCGCCCCGCCGACCAGAAGAAGCTCTGCAGCGCCCGCCGCTCCCCCGGCTCGAACACCACCGCCAGCTCCCGCTCCCCCCGCAGGAACCCGGCCAACGACGTCACCACCACCGTATCCGGCGCCAACACCCGGCCCGCGACCGTCCAAGCCGTCCGCGTCCGCACCGCCAGCCAATCGCCCTCCCAACTCGCCCAAGCGTCCGACGGCACATCGAGCTTCTGCCGCCCGCCCGCCGCGTCCCCCAGCCAAACCACCGTATCGAAGAACCCCGGCTTGTCGCTGAACACCAGCCGTCCGCCGACCCGGTCCACCCCGCCCCAAACTCCCATATGCGTCTTCTCGATCGCAAACAGCGCCTCGCCCTCGAGCGGCGCCCCGCCCCGCCGCCACAGCCGAATCGTGCTCGGATACCCCGACGCCGTCTCGCCCCCCAGCGCGCTCGACAGCAGCAGCGTATCCCGATCCACCCAATCCGCGCCCCCCTTCGACGCCTCCAGCCGGAATCCGCCCGCCACGAACGACCGCGCTCCGAGATCGAACTCCCGCAGCTCCGCCGCATCGCTCCCGCCCCGCGACAAGCTGATCACCGCCCGCTCATGACCCGGCGCGAGCGTCGTCGCCCCATGCCAGACCCACTCGACCCCCTCCGCCGCCGCAAGCGCGTCCAGATCCAGCAGCACCTCCCACGTCGGCGCCCCCGTCAGGAACGACTCCATCGTCGTCCGCCGCCACACCCCCCGTGGCTGCGCCGCATCCGTCCAGTAGTTATAGAGCAACCCCCCGCGCCGGGTCGGGATCGGCAGGTTGTCCGGCCGATCCAGCAGCGCCGCCAGCGCATCCCGATCCGCCGCCCAGCGCTCATCCGCGATCCGCTCCCGCGTCCGCTCTGTCTGCGCATCCACCCAAGCGACCGCCCGCTCCCCCTCGACCTCCTCGAGCCAGAGATACGGATCCTCATCCGGAGCCGAGAGGGTAGGGCGCACATCAACCATACCCCACTATAACCCGATCCCCCGCTTCCTGCTCCCTCTCCCTCCGAGA
>CAZZVQ010000207.1:2148-2602 GCA_964657565.1 uncultured Acetobacteraceae bacterium | reverse complement strand
GGCCCCCGCCATCAGCCGAACCCCCACCCTTGTCAGAACAACACCCAAAGCCGACCCTCCCCCCATGCTCCACAAAAACCTCGGCCGCAGCGGCCTGCGCATCTCCCCCCTCTGCCTCGGCACCATGAATTTCGGCGGCCCCACCGACGAACCCACCGCCACCACCATCATCGCCCAGGCCCGCGACGCCGGCGTGAACTTCATCGACACCGCCGACGCCTATACCGGCGGCCGCTCCGAAGAGATCGTCGGCCGCGCCATCGCCCCGAACCGCGACGCCTGGATCGTCGCCACCAAACTCGCCAACAAAGGCGCCGACGACCCCAACGGCCAAGGCACCTCCCGCCAATGGATCATGCGCGCCGTCGAGCGCAGCCTGCAGCGCCTCGCCACCGACCACATCGACATCTACTACCTCCACAAGGAGGACCACGCGACGCCGCTGGCCGAGACC
>CAZZVQ010000207.1:0-2138 GCA_964657565.1 uncultured Acetobacteraceae bacterium | reverse complement strand
AAGATCCGCTACTTCGGCGTCTCCAACTACCGCGCCTGGCGCGTCGCCGAGATCTGCGCCCTCTGCGACCAGATGGGCATCGACCGCCCCATCGTCAGCCAGCCCTACTACCACGCCCTCAACCGCACCCCCGAGACCGAACATCTCCCCGCTTGCGACTTCTACGGCCTCGGTGTCGTCACCTACTCCCCCCTCGGCCGCGGTATCCTCACCGGCAAATACGACCCGGGCGCCCCGCCCCCCGCCGAAACCCGCGCCTCCCGCGGCGACAAGCGCATCGCCCAGACCGAGATGGACCCCCACTCCCTCCGCCTCGCCCGCGAGATCGCCACCTACGCCGAGAGCACCGGCCGCACCCCCACCGCCTTCGCCGTCGGCTGGGTCCTCAACAACCGCTTCGTCACCGGCATCATCGCCGGCCCCCGCACCGAGGCCCAGTGGACCGACTACCTCGCCGCCCTCGACGCCCCCTTCACCGCCGCCGACGAGGCCTTCGTCGACGCCCGCATCGCCCCCGGCCACCACGCCGTCCCCGGCTTCAACGACCCGGCCTACCCCATCGAAGGCCGCCCCACCCGCACCGCCTCCGCTCCGGCATGAACTGCCGCCCGGCACTTTATGCCGCCCAACGGCCAGACCAGCCCATTGATTTCATGGAACTCCAGCAACGGCCCCGCCCTTGCATTGTCTCTCCCGCACAATCCCGTGCAGGAGAAGACCATGTATGCCAGCCTAGTCTCGGCAGGCGCTTCGCAGCTCTACGATCTCTACAAAAGTGTATCGGGGAGTAGCAACAGCACCGCCACCACCAGCAGCAGTACCGACCTCAACGCGACCGACCCGTCGTCGTCGAGCACCGCCAGCACGACCGGCGCAGTGAACTCGACCAGCAGCAGCGGATCGAGCTTCAGCGCGGCCCTGCAAAAACTGTTCGTCGACCTCCAGGCCAGCCTATCCTCGGCCGCGAGCACCACGCCCACCACAGCCGCATCGACATCGACATCGACGTCGACCGCGTCCACCTCGGCCGATACCTCGACCGATCCGACCAGCACCGTCGCCGACGATCTGCAAACGGTGTTCAAGGACCTCAAGACCTCCGGTCACCACGGCCACCACCCTTCGGGGCCGCCGCCGACCACTCCGCCGGACGATGACAGCCAGACTGCCACCTCCGACACCTCGACCTCGACCTCTACGTCCCCGACCACGTCGGCCGCAACGAAGACCAATCCCTTCCAGGACCTGGCCTCCTCGCTGATCGCCTACGCCAAGACGCAGAACCTATCCGCGAGCACCTCGACCTCGCTCACGGCCTGACCGACTGCCGGAAACGCAAAAGGCTGCTCCGGCCCACCACCCCATCCCCAACACCCCGCCCATGAAGGCCCCCACCCGGACATCGCCAACTACCCGCTACTTGGAAGCTGAACCCGCTCGGCCAACAAAAACGGCGCCCCCGCCGCCGCCTGCGTAAATAAGCAGATCGACTCCACAAGCCGCGGCCGCCGCAGCGCCTCCGCGAAATGCCCCTCCGCCGCCGCCCGCCACCCCGCCTGTTCCGCCCCGCCGAAGCGCCGCGTCAGCGTCATGTGGAACCGCCACCGCCCGAACACCCCCGGATACCCCCACCGCAGCAGCAACTGGTCCGCATCCGGCGCCAACCCCGTGCCTCGCCGCCGCTGCAGCTCCGACGTATCCGGCGGCAACCGATGCCGGTCCGGCCACGCCACGCACGCATCCGCCAACGCCTGCAACGCCGGACACGGCGCCGTCTCCCGCACCGCCAGAAACCCCGACAAATCCGCCACCGCCAGCCCCGGCATCTCGAACGGCCGCAGCGACTGCACCATCGCCGCCACATCGTCCCGGAACGCCCCATACGACGTCGCCAACCGCATCGGCGGCTTCAGCGTGCAGTGGAACCCATACCCCCGCGCCTCCGCCGTCACCGCCGCGATCCCCTCGATCTCGGGCTGCCGCACCGCCACCCCCCGCTCCGGATCCCGCCCCAACCACGCGCATCCCGCCGCCCAGAGCGGATCATCCAGCTCCGGCGCATAGTAGATCGCCACCCGCACGCTCATCGCTCGCCCCCGCCTACTTCAACCCCGCCGCAGCGCACGCCGTCGACGTAT
>CAZZVQ010000206.1:0-6028 GCA_964657565.1 uncultured Acetobacteraceae bacterium | reverse complement strand
CCGGCGCCGAGAAGCATGAGCGCGGACCCAGCAACTGGGTGCGCGCCCGGATCGTGCCGCATTCGAATCCTGGTGCGACCCGCACCCACCGGCTGACGCTGGCGTTCGACACCGGGCTGCTCGAACAGGGTAGCGGCCCCTACGTCGCGCCATCGCTCGACGACAGCAACCGGGCCCAGGAGTTCGTCTTCGTGGCCGACCCCGTCGCCAACGCGTGGTTCCTGAGCGAAGCATGGGTCGGCGATTGGCTGCGCGAGATGTTGGTCGAAATGCTGACCGCGGCCCGCGGCGGCCGCCCGCTGCGCGAGTCCGATCTGTCCCGCGGCTGCGAGCACTATGCCCGCTACCAGGTCATGCTCGGCATGCTCGATACGGCCGAGGTGCTGCCGCGCGTGGAGCTGATGAGCCTCACGGCCGGCCATCTCCCCGTGGAGGTCGACCTCGTGCTCGATCTCGGTAACGCCCGTACCTGCGGCATCCTGATCGAGGAGCATCCGGGGCAGGGGTTGAACCTGTCCGACAGCTATCCGCTCGCACTCCGCGATTTCTCGCGCCCCGAGTGCTTGTACGAGCGCCCGTTCGACAGCCGGGTCGAGTTCGCGCGCGCCCGCTTCGGCCGCGACGCCGTGAGCCGCCAATCCGGCCGCGAGGCGGCGTTCAACTGGCCCAGCCCCGTCCGCGTCGGCCCCGAGGCGACCCGGCTTTCCGGCGCCCGCCGCGGCAATGAGAGCATCACCGGCATATCGTCGCCGAAACGCTATTTGTGGGACACGCGGCCGGCCAGCCAGGGCTGGCGCTTCAATGCCGGCGGCGACGCCGAGATGACGACCGACGAGCCCGTCCGCGGCGCCTTCACCAAGTTCGTCTCCGAGGATGGCAGCGTCATTCGCCAGCGTCGCGGACAACCGGCCATGCGCGCGCGATACAGCCGCTCCAACGTCTTCACGCTCATGGTGACCGAGATCCTGCTGCAGGCCTTGAGCCAGGTAAACGCACCCGGCAACCGCGCGCGGCGGCGCGACGCCGACAAGCCGCGGCATTTGCGCTCGCTGTTGCTGACGATGCCGCCGGGCATGCCGGTCGCCGAGCAGCACATCCTGCGCACGCGCGCGCAGGGCGCCGTTCTGCTCGCTTGGGACATGATGGGCTGGACCGGAAGCGTGATCGCGCCGCGCGTCATCGCCAATCTGGACGAGGCGACCGCAACGCAGATCGTCTGGCTCCACAACGAGGTCACCGAACGGCTGCAGGGCGACGCCGACGCGCTGGTGGACCTGATGGGGCGTGTCCGGCCGGAGGTCGCGGCCACGCCGAGCCTGCGCATCGCCAGCATCGACATCGGCGGCGGCACCACGGACCTCACCGTCTCGACCTACGTCGTGCAGGGTGGCGAGGCGATCGTGCCGCGGCAGGATTTCCGCGAGAGTTTCAAGATCGCCGGCGACGACGTGTTGGAACGGGTGATCAGCACGCTCGTGTTGCCGGCTTTCGCCGAGACGCTGCGCACGGCCGGGGTAACCGATCCCCGCGCGCTGCTGAACCGCACGTTGGGCCAGGACCAGGGCGGCCAGTCGGAGCCCGAGCGGCACCGTCGGCGCCTGTTCGTCTCGATGGTGCTGGAGCCGCTTGGGATCGCGGTCCTGCGCGGTTACGAGGCGATCGAGGGCCGGGCGACGGGCGAGATCCTCGGCGGCACCGTCGCGACCGTGCTCGGCGATCAACTGCGCGAGGCCGGCACGGCGACCGACTATCTCGAACAGGCGGCTGCGGCTGCGGGTGGCTCCGCGTTCAAGGTGGCCGATGTCAGGCTTGCGATCACGACGCAGCAGGTCGAGCCAGCGGTCGCCAGCGTGCTCGGCCAGGTGCTGGCCGACCTGTGCGAGGTGGTGTGGTCTTATGATTGCGACGTGCTGCTGCTCTCCGGGCGGCCCTCGCGGTTGCGGGCGGTGGGCGACATCGTGCTGGCCAAGGCGCCGGTGCCGCCGCATCGGATCATCGGCATGCACCGCTACCGGGTCGGCGAGAAATACCCGTTCCGAGACGCCGCCAACCGCATCGACGATCCCAAGACCACGGTGGCGGTCGGCGCCGCGTTGTGCGTCCAGGCGGAGGGACGGTTGCGCAACTTCATGATGCAGACCGGCAAGCTGTCGATGCGCTCGACGGCGCGCTACATCGGCAAGATGGACAATAGCGGCCAGATCCGAACGGAGAACGTCCTGCTCAGCAATCTCGATCTCGACGGGCCTCCGGCCGACGATATCGGCTTCAAGGTGCCGTTCCGCACCGTGACCCATCTCGGCTTCCGCCAACTGCCGATCGCGCGCTGGACGGCGACGCCGCTCTACGTGATGGAGTTCGCCAACCCGGACGACGCGCAGCGGATGGAGCTGCCGCTGACGGTCACGGTGTCGCGCCGCTCGATCGACCCCGACGAGGCCGATGCAGAGAAGGAACGCGAGACCTTCGTCGTCGACGAAGTGCAAGACGCGTCGGGTGCGACCCAGCGCAACGACGGCGTGCGCCTCCGCCTGCAGACGATCGACGACCAGGACGGCTACTGGCGCGATACTGGTCGTTTGAAGCTGCCATGAGCACCTCCCTGTCCTACCGGGCTGCGGAACTGGCCGAGATCGCCCGCAGCGGCGCGGCCTGGCTCGAGGCCAACCGCGCCCGGTTGAAGGAGGATCCGTCCGTCCTGGCGCAGGATTTCCGCCGCTTTGGCCGGCGGGCGGCCCGGCTGCAGGTTGCGGCCGGACGGCCCATGTGCGTCGCCGTGTTCGGCGCGTCGCAGGCGGGCAAGAGCTACCTCGTCTCGTCGCTGGCGACCCGGCCCGGCGAGGCGTTGATGGCGGTCTATGGTGGCCAGCGCCTCAACTTCCTCTCCGATCTGAACCCGCAGGGCGGCAAGGAGAGCACCGGCCTCGTCTCCCGGTTCACCGCCGGGCCCGTCACCGCGCCATCGGCCGCGCCCGTGCCGCTGCGGCTGATGTCGCAGACCGACGTCGTGAAGATCCTGGCCAATGCGTTTCTCGAGGATTTCAAGATCCGCGATCTCGCTCCGCCCAGCGACGCCGCGATCCGCGCCCTGTTCGATCGCCTCGCCCCGCTGGCCGGCAGCGCGCCGACGGGCGGCATGACGGTGGACGACATGGAGGAGCTGCGGGAGTATTTCGACCGTGAACTCGGCGCACACCCGCTGCTGCGGAGCCTGGGTCCGGCTTACTGGAACCGCGCCGCCGACATCGTCCCGCGCCTCCCGCCATCGCTGCGGCACGAAGCCTACGCGCCGCTCTGGAACGGCATCGATGCCTTCACCCGGGTCGCCCAGAAAATGACCGCGGCGCTGGATGCGCTCGGCTTTCCCGACGTCGCCTTCTGCGGCCTCGATGCGCTGCAGCCGCGCGACACCAGCGTCTTGGACGCCGAGATGGTGTTCGAACTCGGTGAAGCACCGCGGCACGGGACGATCCGCGTCGTCTCCGGCACCGGGCTGGCCGCCTCGATCGATCGCGCGACGGTCGCCGCGCTGATCGCGGAGATCACCGTCCCGCTCGAAGTCGCGCCGTGGCCGTTCTTCCAGCATACCGACCTGCTCGACTTCCCGGGCGCCCGCACGCGCGAGGAAATCACCGACCCGGAGAGTTTCCTCGCGCAACCCGGCCGCCTCGGCCGCGTGTTCCTGCGCGGCAAGGTCGCTTACCTGTTCCAGCGCTACAACGCCGAGCAGGAGATCAGCGCCATGCTGCTCTGCGTCGGCCCGTCGAACCAGGACGTGCAGACGCTGCCGAACATGATCGACCAGTGGATCGGTCAAACCATGGGCCAGACCCCCGAGGCCCGCGCCAAGCAGCGCAACAGCCTGTTCTTCGTGCTGACCAAATTCGACGGGGAATTCGAGACCAAGGCCGGTGAGAACATCGAGGACGAACAGCGCTGGACGACCCGGCTCAAGGCATCGCTGCTCGATTTCTTCGGCAAGGCGCATGACTGGCCGACGAAGTGGACGCCGGGTCGCGCGTTCGACAACGTCTTCTGGTTGCGGAGCACCGCCATCGGCTTTGCTGCGGTCATGGATTACGATGGCGCGCGCGAGCGGGGCGTCAGTCCCCGTGCGGAGGCGATGGTCGAGAAACGTCGCCGCGCCTTCCTCGCCAACCCGCTGGTGCAGCGCCATTTCGCCGACCCGGCTCATGCCTGGTCGGCCGGGCTCGCCCCCAACGATGGCGGCATCGTCCACTTGGCTGAGAAGCTCGCTCTCGTCTGCGATGTCAGCACGAAGGCGGACCAGGTCGCCGGCCGCATCGACGAGTTGGCGGCCGCCATGGGCCAACGCCTGCGCCCCTATCATCGCACCGACGACAAGGCAGCCGAACTCCTGCGCGCCCGCAAGGAAGCCGGCAGCGTCGCCCGCGCGCTGTTGGCCTGCGCCGAAGCCCAGATGTTCGGCCCCTTGCTGCGGCAGCTGCAGGTCACCGACGACCTGATCGGCTCCGTCTACTGGGAGCTGCAATCCAAGCCGGACGCCGCCCCTGTCCCGATCGGCACGGTTGCGTCGGGCCGCGACTACCGCAAGGCGCTCGGCGCCTTGTTCGACGACGAGGACGAGCAGACGAGCGAGCCTGCTCCGGAGGTGCATGACCGGTTCGACCGTTTTGCCGACCAATCGCTGGCCGAGTGGAACCGGCAATTGGTGGCCCTGGCCGAAGATCCGGCGACGCCCACCGTGTTCCAGATGCCAAGCGCCCGGGCGGCGATGCTGGTCAACGAGATCATGACCGCGGCCCGGCGCCTCGATTTGCGCGACCGCATCGCCAACGATCTGCGGGCCCGCGCCAGCTTCCAGCACCGTAGCCCGGCCGCTGCGCAGAAGCCGATCATGCTGGTCGAAGCCGGTATCAATGGTTTCGTCCACATGCTCGGGTTCGACCGCGTCCCGCTCGAGCAACGCCCTCGCCCGAAGGGCAGCGACCGTGCCGTCTTCACCCCACGGGCGCCGCTCAGCGGGCCGCCGGTGCTCGGCGAGACGGCGACCGCCTATGATTACGAGTTCCACGTCGACTGGATCGTCGCCGCTGCCCGCCTGTTCGAGGACAACGTGCAGGACCCGGCTGCATCGGGTCTCGACATCCCGGCCAACGAGGCGCTCGGCGCCATGCTGAAACGGCTCGAAGCAGCATGAGCATCCGGGTCGAACCGGCATCGCGCGCCGGGCATGCGCTGATCCATGTTCCCGCGGCCGCCGCCGCGTCGAAGCGACCGGGTTTCGCCATCCGGCGGGACGAGGATTGGGGCGAGGACAAGCTCGGCCCGAATGGCTGGCAGACCAGTGACGCCGAGCTATCCCCCGACCGGGCCGAGGCCGTCGGTGCCGACCTCGTGCTGCATGTCGGCTGGGCTGTCTGCCGGCATCTCGAGTCGGGCATGTATACGCTGTCGCTCCCGGCCGGCGGGATCGCCGGCGCGGCGATGCAGTGGCCGCACATTCAGCCGGAGCACGCCGGGTCGCGCGATGTGTTCAGCCCGGCGCCGCCGCTGGCCCCCGATGCTGGCACTGCGCCGACGCAGCCGCCTGCGCCGCCACCGCCACTGGAGCCGCAAATTGCCGGCAAGAGCCGCATGCCCCTGCTGATCGGCGTGCTGCTCGTGTTGGCTGCCGCCGCGGCCGGCCTTGCGGTCTGGCAGCCGTGGAAGACCCCGACGCCAGCCGCCACGCCTGCAACGCCGGAGGCTACTCCGCCTGCCGTCGCGCCACCGGCCGTCGCACCCCCTATCGTGCCTCCGCCAGCCGTCACGCCTCCCGAGGCCGCCGTGCCGGCACCGACACCGACACCGACGCCGTCACTGGGCGACATGTCGGTGGCGGACGTGCTGGCCAAAGCGCCGAACGCCGCCGCCATAACCGCCGAGGGGCAGCGTCGGCTGGACGGCAACCGGCACGACGATGGATTGCTCCTGCTCGAGGCTGCCGCCGATCGGGGTGATGCGGCCGCGGCTGCCGCGCTGGGCAGACTGTACGATCCGGTCG
>CAZZVQ010000205.1:1617-6125 GCA_964657565.1 uncultured Acetobacteraceae bacterium | reverse complement strand
TCCACCGCGATCCGATACGCCGGCTCCGCAAACCCCATCACCGCCTCCGCCCGCCGCCCCGGCGCCCGCTGCTCCATCAGCGCCCGGTTGAACAAGACACCCGCCAGATTGAACGGCCGCCGCTCTCCCAGCGCGGCCGCCCCGATCGTGCGCAGCTCCGCCTCGGTCAACGCCGGCGGCAACTGCTCGAGATCGAGGCCGAACCGCTCCCGCCACGCGGCCGCGATCTCGTCGAACAGCGCCCGCAGCACCCCCGGCTCCGCCGTCGGCACCAGCAGCGCCAGCAGCCGCCCCGCCGCCCCGTTCCACAACGCCGACCCCGGCGCCGCCCGCCGCATCAACCCCTCCAGATACGCTCGATAGGCCCCCGCGTGCTCCCCCTCCGCGCTCGCGGGCAGCGTCCAATCCGACGCCTCCGCCACCAGCGTATCCGCGGTCGCCTGCACCGCCACATGCCCGAATCCGGCCTGCCGCAGGGCCAGCGCCAGCGAGCTCTCGGTGAACAGCGTCAGATGCACCCCCGGCGCCAGGATCCCGATCAGCCGCCCCCGATCCGCCCCGCGCTCGATCGCCGCCGCGTTGGGCGTGGTCAGCGCCAGCACGCCCCCCGGCGCCAACCGCCCCCGCAGCAGAGACAGCATCGCATACGGATCGGCGACGTGCTCGATCACCTCCGACGCGATCACCCGGTCGAACCCATCCCCCAGCGCCAGCGCCTCGGTCAGATACTCCTGCCGGATTTCCGCCCCGAGCTGCGCCCGGCCCGCCGCCGCGGCCCACGATGGATCGACCCCCACCGCCCGCCACCCCAGCACCTTGTCCGCCAAATCCACCGCAAACCCGAACCCGCACCCCACGTCCAGCACGCTCCGCGCGCCCTCCCGCCCGAACAGCAACCGCGTCTGGTGATGGATGCCGGCATTCTGCTCGAGCGCGAATTGCAGCATCACGCCCGCGGCAGGGTCGGTCTGGTAACCATGCTCCGCCCGGTCTTCATAGAAGCACGTCCCGCACCGCTCGCAGCGCACCAACACATGCGCACCCGCCTGCACCACCACGGCATGCGGCTCCGCCGCCGCGCAAACCGGGCAGGGCAGGGGCCTTCGCTCCCCCTCCATCCACCGCACCCCCCCCTCATCGGCCACGCGCGGCTCCGCCCGCGCCGCCGGCACGTCCGGCAACAGCCGCCGCACCGCCAGCCGGTCCCGCAACCCGGCGATCTCCCGCCCCCGCGCCGCGACATCCTCCTCCAGCCCGCTCACCTCGTGCAGCAGCCGCGTCCACCAGAACGACGCCTCGGCCGCCGCGCTCGCCACCCGCCGCGCCGCCCGCCCCTCGCGCAAGCCCGACTGCACGAAATGCCGGTACCCCGACGCCACCACCCCCGCGGCCACCGCGTCGGCTACATCCGCATGCCGCCGCAGGTAATCCGCCTCGTCGAACGCGTCCGGCGCCCCCACCAACGTCTCCGCCTGCGCCGCCACGAACCGCAGCGCCGCCATCACCTCGCGCCCCGACACGTCCACCCGTGCCCGCCGCAGCGCCTCCGCCCATGGCATCGGCCCCACCCCGTCCGCGTCCCGCCGCCACGGCCAGGCCGCCGCCTCGCCCGGCCGCTCGCACGCCAGCCGCGCCCGCTCCAGCCCCTCGATCCACCCCGCGTAGGTGTTCTCGCACAGGATCTCCGGCCCCAGGTCGCTGTCCGCATACGGCGCCGCCCGGCTGAAAACCCCCTGCAGCCCGGCGAGCCCAGCCTCGATCACCTTGATGTCGCTCTTCGCGTCGACGAACGCCTGCGTCGCCGGATCGCCACCGATCTCCAGCGGCGCCACCAGGATCCCCGGCGCCGCCGCCCGCAGCCGCGCCATGTAGGCCGGATACGCCAGCAGCCCGACCGCCTCGAGCACGATCCCCGCCACCTCGAACACCGGCGGCGGCGGCGCCCCGATACACAGCACCGGCAATCCATGCGCCCGGCAGAAATCCCGCACCGCCCGCTCGATCTCGACCCGCGACCCCGCCAGCGCCGGCGCATCGCTCGACGCCCACACCACCGCGCGCGCCCGCCCCGCCACGCGCCGCGCCGCGCCGAACGCCAGGTTCGGCGTCACGATCGCCTTCGGGCCCGGTATCGACTCCGCCAGCCGCCGGGTCGCGCAGGCTAGCACCGCGCAGTCCCGCACCAGCCCGGCCGCCGTCTCGAGCGCCTCCGCCGCAAAGCTGGGCCGATACGACGGCGATACCAGCAGGTTGTCGTCCAGATCATAGACGAAGGCCCGGTCCAGCACGCGCAGGAACAGTTGCACGAGCGGATCCACGCTCCGCTGCACCCAGATCGCGGTAAACCGCGTCTCGGCCGTCGCCGGTGGCGCGGAGAACACGAAATCCCCGCGGTGCAGCACGCTGTAGCCCGCGATCGCTCCCCGCCGCACCAGGGCGTCGAACGGAAGATGCACCCGTACGTGGCGCAAATTCGGCCCCTCGTCCGACAACACCAGCACATGGCCGCCCGGCCCCAGCGTCGCCCACGCCGCCGCCCGCGCCCGCGCGCGCGCCAATGCCGCCTCGACCGCCCGCTCGAACGCCGCCCGCGCCCCCGCCGCCCCGAACCGCGCCCCGACGAACGCCAGCGCCGCGCCCGATGCGCGCGCAAACGCCGCCGCTCCCAAGCCGGCCACATGCTCCAACCCGGCCTCGACCGTCTCGAACCGCCAGCCCGCCCCCACGCCCTCCAGCGTCGAGCGCAGCGGCGTATCCTCCCCGAACAAGACCGGCGCGCCTGCCGCGAGCAGCCCCAGCAGCGCCGGCGACGCATCGATCCGCCCCGCCCCGGTCCTCAGATCGAGCACCACCGCGCCCGGCCCCATCACCGGTGCCGGCCCGATCTGGGCCACCACGTCGAGCGCCCCTTCCGCCACCCCGCACGCCATCCCCCGCGCCTCCGCCCAGTCGGCCGCCCGCTCCGCCGCCTCGACCTCGCCCGGGCCCACCAGCAGATGCAGCGCCTCGAACCGCTCCGATGCCGCCGCCGCGACATCGGCCACGGCCGGCACCACCCCGATCGGCACATCGTGCCGCGCCCAGGCCCCGAACGCCGCCGCCGACCCCACCAGCAGCAACCCGGCCCCGGCAATGTCGATCCCATCGGCCGGACCCACAAGCCGGAGATCGAGCACGTTGAGCCCGGCCCCCACCGGCATCGCCCCGCGCCGGGTCGGCGGCCACAGCACGACATCGGCCTGCTCCATCGGCACGACCGTCCGCCCCGCCACCAGCGCCCGCAACCCGGCCTCCGCCCCCTCCGGCAGCGCGACCGTCCAACTCACAATGCGGTCTCGACCATCGCCCGCAACGCCCGGATTTGCGCCTCCTGCTCCCGCACCAGGTGCACCAGCCGATCCACCGCCGCCGCCATCGCATCCGGTGCAGAATCGGGCGCCGCGCATCGCAGCGCCTGCGCCGCCCGCCCGCACAGCGCATCGCCCGCCGCCGCCCGCGCATCCAACTCGCTCAGCAGGCTATCGATCGCCATCCTCGCCCCACCTGGGCGCTCTACCGCGCGCCCGTCACGTCGATATTGTCCAGATCCCGGTAGCGGTAAATGACGACCGACCCGATCCACGCCGCGATGAACACGCCGATGATGACGAAGCCGAGACTGTTGAAATTCTCGTTCAGCGCGCCGATCCCGTCCCAGAACCAGCCCGACAGGCTGAGCTTGGTCCCGATCAGCCCCAGCGCCTCGATCCCGCCGACCAGCAAAGCGACCACCGCCGACACCAGCGTGATGGTCAGGTTATAGTACAGCTTCCGGATCGGCCTGATGTACGCCCAGTTATACGCTCCCACCATCAACACGCCGTCCGTCGTGTCGATCAGCGACATGCCCGCCGCGAATAGCGCCGGGAACACCATGATCGACCACATCGAGATGCCCTGCGCGGCCTGAGTGGCCGAGATTCCGAGCAGCGCGACCTCTGTCGCCGTATCGAACCCGAGCCCGAACAGGAAGCCGAGCGGGAACATGTGCCAGCTGTGGGTCACCATCCGGAACAGCGGCCGGAACAGCCGCGCGAGCAGGCCGCGGTTGTTGAGCAGGAGGTCGAAATCCTCCTCGACATAACGTCCCCCGGCCCGCACATGCCGCCAGGTCTGCCATACCGCCCGGAAGATCAGCAGGTTCGCCGTCGCGATGACGAACAGGAATAGCGCCGAGACCGAGGTGCTGATGACCCCGCCGACGCTCTTGAACTGCTCGAAACGGCTGCTCAGCACCGTGGCCGTCGCCGCCACCCCCACCGCCGCCACGATGACGACGGTCGAGTGCCCCAGTGCAAAGAAGAACCCGACGGTGAGCGGCCGCTTGCCCTCCTGCATCAGCTTGCGCGTCACGTTGTCGATCGCCGCGATGTGGTCCGCATCGACCGCATGCCGCAGCCCGAAGCCATAGGCGAGCAGCGCCGTGCCGAGGAACAACGGCTGGTTCTGGAAGATCACGAACGCCCATA
>CAZZVQ010000205.1:0-1607 GCA_964657565.1 uncultured Acetobacteraceae bacterium | reverse complement strand
ATCCAGACGGCCACGTTCAGGGCGATCAGCACGCCGTAGATGCCGATCAGCCGGCTTCGCAGGCTGACCGCGCGGTCGTCGAAGGTCCGGGTCAACAAGTCGAGCAGCGTCGTCACTCCGTCGGCAGAGTACGATGCGGCATTCGGCTCGATCCAGCAAATCGACGGCTGCGGTCGCCCCCTTACCCCCGCAACAACCCCCGCGCCGCCTCCACCCCCTCGCTCCCCGGAAACGCCCGCGCCACCGCCGCCGCCGGCAGCCGCAGATGCGACGCCAGCAGCCCCTTCGCCAGCGCCCGCACGTCCATCGTCGGCTGCAGGTCGCGCGCCTCGAACAGCCGACCCGGCGCCAGACCCGGCCAGTCCGCCCGCACCCGGCCGCCCGCCACCGCGCCACCCGCCACGAACGCCGCGGCCCCGGTCCCGTGATCCGTCCCGCCGGTCCCGTTCAAATGCACGGTCCGTCCGAACTCGGTGATCACCAGCACCGCCGTCTGCGTCCACGCGTCGCCCAGCGCCGCCTTCAGCGCGACCAACCCGGCATCCAACTGCCGCAACGGTCCCACCAGTCGTTGCCCCTGCGCCGCATGCGTATCCCAGCCGCCCAGCTCCATCGCCGCGATCCGCGGCCCGTCCGCCGCCGCCAGCAACCGCCCCGCCGCCGCCGCCAGCGCGGGGAACGCGTTCCGCTCCGGCGTCTTGTCCGGCCCCCCTAACGTCGACCCGGCGAAGCCGCGCTCCTGCAGCCCCTCCCGGATCGCCGGCCCCGTCACCGGGTCGTGCTCGTGCAGCGCCACCAGCCGCGCGTACAAATCCGCCTGCGGCTGCTGGAAGCTCGGTGGCGCGAACGCCCCCACCCGGCTGGGCCCCCGCAGCAGCAGCGGCAGCGACACACCGACCGACAGCGGCAGCCCGTTCGGCCCCGTCGGGGCCATGCCCTGCACCGCGCGGTTCAGCCAGCCGCTGCTCATCCGCTGCCCGGCCCCGCTCTCCATCAGGTCCTGCGCCTCGAAATGGCTCCGCGTCCGCACCGGCCCGGCCACCGCATGCACCGGCAGCAACTCGCCCTGCCCATACATGTCGTGCAGCCCGGTCAGCGCCGGATGCAGCCCGAAGAACCCGCCCAGATCGAGCAACCCGTTCGCCGGCGACGCCGCCCCGCGCAGCTCCGCAAACGCCGGGTCGCCATACGGGGTCACTGCCGCGAGCCCGTCCAGCGCGCCGCGCAGCAGCACCACGACGAACCGCTTGTCCGTGGGCGCCGCCGCCATCGCCAGCGACACCCGCCCCAGCGACACCGCCGCCCCCAACCCCAACAGCGTAGTTCTCCGAGAAAGCATCCCGATCATGCTCAGCGCCTCTGGAATTCAGGTGAAGCCAATAGCAGCGTGATCGCGTCCCGCCGCGACCCGGCCCGCCGCATCGCCTCCGCCGTGCCCGGTGTCAGCAGCGGACCCAGCGCTACCTCCGCCAACGCCGCCGGCTCCGCCAACTCCGGCCGCCCCGCGAACCCGTACGTCCAATCGATCCGCCGCATCATCGCCTCCGGCCCTGCCCACTCCGCCGCCGTATCCGGCCAGCCGATGGGGAAGGGGGCGCCGAACATTC
>CAZZVQ010000204.1:3921-6185 GCA_964657565.1 uncultured Acetobacteraceae bacterium | reverse complement strand
GTCGTGGCGCCCCAAGACCGTGACCATCGACCCGGCCGAGGCCGTGCTCGTGGCGGGTGGGACCCGCAAGAGCACGGTGCGGATCACCATGGATGCGACACGACAGGAGGCGCAGTACGAGGCCAAGGCCACGCTCGGATTGGACGAGGCATCGTTCGCCGATCTGCCCGCGCTCTGGCCGGTCGCGTGGGGCGGGCACGTGCGGCCGTGGCTGACCGAGAACGTGACGGCCGGGCTGGCGCATGATGCCGCGATCACGGCGACCATCGCCATCCCGCTGGCCCATCCAGGCCAGGCCAGCGTGGTGGCGGCCGGCGGGACGATGAAGGCCGACGAGGTGGTGATCCACTGGCTGCGCCCGGTGCCGCCGATCGAGCACGCGCAGGCGTTGCTGACCGTCACCGGGCCGGACGATCTGCAGATCGCGATATCGCGCGGCACGCAGGGGCCGATCGCGCTGAAGGATGGGCTGATGCGGTTCACCGGACTGTCGCACAAGGATCAGTTCCTGGGGCTGACGGCGACGGTGCAGGGCGGTGTGCCGGACCTGATCAAGCTGGTGCGCGAGCCCCGGCTTAAATTGCTTTCCGCGCACCCGATCCCCATCACCGGGTCGGCGGGCAAGGTGTCGGGGCGGCTGTCGGTCGATCTGCCGCTGGAGCACCATGTGACGTTCGAGCAGGTCTCGATCGGGTCGCAAGGGCACCTGACCGGCCTGCGCCTGGGCGGATTGGTGGCCGGGCGCGACCTCGATCATGGCGACATCACCTATGACGTGACGCAGGACGGGATGAAGGCGTCCGGGACGGCGACGGTGGCCGGGATCGCTGGACCGGCCGAGGTGTCGATGAACTTCAAGGCGGGGGCCCCGAGCGATGTGGTGCAGCGGGCGCGGCTCGTGGGCCGGGTCGGGGCGGCGGAGCTGAAGGCGCATGGGATCGATGCTGGCGGGATACTGACGGCCGGGGCGGCAACCCTCGACGTCGGCTATGCCGAGCAGCGCGACGGCCATTCGCAGGTGGAGGTCAAGGCCGATCTGGGGCCGGCGGGGTTGTCGGTCGCCGGCTGGCACAAGGCGCCGGGACCGGCGGCCCGGGCGTCGGCGACGGTGTTGCTGACGCATGGCCGGCTGACGGGCGTGCCGCAGCTGTCGGCGAGCGGGCCGGGCTTGCGCGTGGTGGCGCGGGCGGAGCTGGCCGGTGGCCAAGCGCGGGCGCTGCGGATCGACGAGATCGTGCTGGGGCCGACGCGGCTGGCCGGCGACATCGTGTTTCCGGCCGATCCGTCCGGGCCGATCCGCGTGCGGGCGACGGGGCCGGTGGTCGATCTGTCCGAGCAGGTCAGCAGCCTGACGGGTGCCGAGTCCGGCGGAACATCGGGCGGCAGCGGCCAGCCCTTCATCGCCGACGTTCGGTTTGGCCGGGTGCTGCTGGGCCAGGGCCGCGCGCTGAGCGAGGTCGCCGCGCATGTCGAGCGCACCAACGGGCGGCTGCAATCGCTGCAGGTGACGACGGGCGGCAAGGAGCGCCTGCGCGCGTCGATCACGCCGGCGCCGAACGGCCGGCGGCTGCTGGTGCAGGCGGCCGATCTCGGCGCGTTGCTGAAGGGGATGGACCTGACCAACACGATCGACGGCGGGGTCCTTTCGGTCGATGCGCAGTACGACGACCGGCAGGCGGACCCGCCGCTGGAGGGCAAGCTGCAGCTCGGCAACTTCGCCGTGCGTGACCAGGTCGTGCTCGGCAAGCTGCTGCAGGCGGTGACGGTGTATGGGATCGCCGACGCGCTGCGGGACAAGGGCGTGTATTTCGCCGACATGCAGGTGCCGTTCTGCCTGTGCCAGAACGTGCTCCGGCTGGGGCAGAGCCGGGCGTTCAGCTCGTCGCTGGGGATCACCGCCAAGGGCTGGGTGGATTTCAACCGCAAGCTCATCGAGCTCGAGGGCACGATCGTGCCGGCCTATGCGCTCAACGCGGCGCTCGGGGGCATCCCGGGGATCGGCCGCTTGTTCAGCGCGGAACGCGGTGGCGGCTTGATCGCGGCGAATTTCACCGTCACCGGGCCGACGGCGAATTCTGGCGTGAGCGTCAACCCATTGAGCCTGCTCGCGCCGGGCTTTTTGCGGGGCCTGTTCGGGCTGTTCGGCTAGGGCTTGCCGCCGTCACGCAGAGGCGGCTGTCGCAATCGCGCGCGAAAACCGTCATACTGACCGCCACTGTCGGGACGATCACCATGCCTTCAAAGCCGAACTACAATCATCAGCG
>CAZZVQ010000204.1:0-3821 GCA_964657565.1 uncultured Acetobacteraceae bacterium | reverse complement strand
GCGACGGCGCTGGACGGGTTGGACGGCGACGAGCCGGCCCGCGGGATCATCGAGGCGCAGGATCGCGAGATCGGCGCCGCCTCGGGGCGGCCGCGGAGCAGCGTCAAGTCGCTCAGCCGCACGCCGATCAAGGTGGCCAACGACGAGACCGGCACCGACCGCAAGGTCAAAGGCAAGCGCTAACCGCCGGGCCTGCCGTCGATGCTCCGGATCACCGAACTCAAGATGCGGCTGGACCATTCGGACGCCGAGCTGCGCGACGCCGTGCTGCGGCGGCTGGATGTGGAGGCATCGGCGCTGAGCCGGATCAGCGTGGCCCGGCGCGGCCACGATGCGCGCCGGCGGTCGGACATCTCGCTCATCTATACCATCGATGCCGATGTCGCCGACGAGTCGGCGGTGTTGCGGCGGCACCCGCCCGATGGCGGCGTCGGGCCGACTCCGGACACGCGCTACCGCTTCGTCGGGCGGGCGCCGGCCGGGCTGCGGCTGCGGCCGGTGGTGATCGGGGCCGGGCCGTGCGGATTGCTGGCGGCGCTGACGCTGGCGCAGATGGGGTTCCGGCCGATCGTGCTGGACCGCGGCAAGGTGGTGCGCGAGCGCACGCGCGACACGTGGGGGTTCTGGCGCCGCGCCCGGCTGGAGCCGGAGAGCAACGTGCAGTTCGGCGAGGGCGGCGCCGGCACGTTCTCGGACGGCAAGTTATGGAGCGGGATCAGCGATAAGCTGTTCCAGGGCCGCAAGGTGCTGGAGGAATTCGTCCGGTGCGGCGCGCCGGAGGAGATCCTCTGGAGCAGCAAGCCGCATATCGGGACGTTCCGGCTGGTGACGGTGGTCGAAGGGCTGCGGGCGACGATCGAGTCGCTCGGCGGCGAATACCGGTTCGGCGCGCGGGTGGACGATCTCGATCTCGTGGACGGGCAGGTCCGGGCGGTGGTGCTGGCCGACGGCGAGCGGATCGAGGCGGATCATGTGGTGCTCGCGATCGGGCATAGCGCGCGCGACACCATGGCGATGCTGGACGGGCGCGGGGTGCGGATGGATGCCAAGCCGCTGTCCATCGGGGTGCGGATCGAGCATCCGCAGGGGCTGATCGACCGCTCGCGCTTCGGCGACAGCGCCGGGCACGCGCGGCTCGGGGCGGCGGATTACAAGCTGGTGCACCATTGCGACATGGCCGGTTCGGCGGCGGGGCGCTCGGTCTACAGCTTCTGCATGTGCCCCGGCGGGACCGTGGTGGCGGCGGCGTCGGAGCCGGGGCGGCTGGTGACGAACGGGATGAGCCAGTATTCGCGGGCCGAGCGGAACGCCAATGCGGGCATCGTGGTCGGGCTGAAGGAGGACGATTTCGTGCCGTATGGCGGCACCGGGCCGCTGGCGGGGATCGCGTTCCAGCGGCATTGGGAGGAGCGGGCGTTCGCGGCCGGCGGCGGCGACTATCACGCCCCGGCGCAGCGCGTGGGCGACTTCCTGGCCGGTCGCGCCTCGACCTCGCTCGGCAGCGTCGTCCCGTCCTACAAGCCCGGCGTGCGGCCGACCGACCTATCGACCTGTCTGCCGGATTTCGCCGTCGCCGCGATCCGCGAGGCGCTGCCGGCCTTCGAGCGGCGGATACGCGGGTTTGCGATGGAGGACGCGGTGATGACCGGAGTCGAGACACGGACGTCGTCGCCGGTGCGCATCCCGCGCGGCGCGGACGGGCACAGCCTGAACACCGCCGGCCTGTTTCCTGCCGGCGAGGGCGCGGGCTATGCGGGTGGCATCCTGTCGGCCGGCGTCGACGGCATCCGGGCGGCCGAGGCGGTGGCGTTGTCGGTATTGGGCCGGACGCAAGTCCGGGACGCGCGCTGATGCAGGTGTTCCGCAACGCCGATCTACCGCTGACGCGGTGGCCGAACGGCGCCGGGCGGAAGGCGGATGTCGTCACCGGCGAAGGCTGGATGACCGGGTTCGCCTGGCTCGATGCCGATGCGCCATTCTCGCTGCTGCCCGGGCTGGACCGGACGCTCACCCTGGTCGAGGGACCCGGCTGCACGCTGCACGTCGAAGGGCGGCCGCTGCCAGTGCTGGCCAGGTTCATGCCGACCGCCTTTGATGGCGGAGCGTCGACACACTGCCGGATCGCGGGGCCGTCGCGGGTGTTGAATGTGATGACGGATCGGACGCGGTATCGGCACAGCGTGGCGATTGTGGACCGCTCCGACCGGGTCGACCCGGGCGGGAGCATGGTCTGCGTCGTGGTGGTGCTGGAAGGCGAGGTGACGGTCGGCGCGAGCGGGCCGCTCGGCTGGCTCGATGCGGTCCGGCTCGAGCGCGCCGACGAGCTGTTGCTCGGGCCGGCGAGCCGTGCGGCGGTGATCACCATCGGCCATCGCTCGCCCGCCTAGCGGATGTCTGCCGAGCCACTCTCTTCCGTTGCGCTGTTCGAACTCGTCCTGCTGCTGCTGGCGATCGTCATCCCGCTCGAACTCGTCGCGCGGCGCCTACATCTGCCGCCGGCCGCGGCGCAGATCCTCGCCGGCATGGGGTTGGCGTTCATCCCGCTCGAACACCGGGTCCAGCTCGACCCGGACCTGATCCTGGTGCTGTTCCTCCCGCCGCTGCTGATGTCGAGCGCGTTCCTCACGGTCTGGCGCGACTTCCGCACCAATCTCGGCCTTATCGCCGCGCTGGCGGTGGGCGCGGTCGCGTTCACCACGGCGGCGGTCGGCATCGTCGCCCATCTGGTCATGCCGGGTCTGCCCTGGGCGGTATGCTTCACGCTCGGCGCCATCGTCTCGCCGCCCGATGCGCTCGCCGCCAAGGCCGTGCTGCAGCGGGTCGTGCTGCCGCCCCGCATGCTGGTCCTGCTGGAGGGCGAGAGTCTGGTCAACGACGCGTCCGGCCTGGTGCTGTTCCGTCTCGCGGTGGCCGCCGCGCTGACCGGCACGTTCAGCGTGGCCGACGCCGTGACGTCGTTCGCGGTGCTTTCGGTCGGGGGCATCGCTATCGGGTGCGTCATCGGTTGGGTTGGCACCATTCTGTTGGCGCGGTTGCGCGAGAGCGCGATCCTGGTCGTCGGCTCGCTGTTGATGGCTTGGGCGTCGTATATCGTGGCCGAGCGGCTGGGCGGGTCGGGCGTGCTCTCCACCGTCGCTTGCGGCCTAATCCTGGGGTGGCGGCAGCATGAATTCCTGAGCGCGGCCGCGCGGACCAGCGCCGGTGCGGTCTGGGGGGCCGTGGAATTCGTGCTGGAATCGCTGGTGTTCGTGCTGATCGGGCTGTCGTTGCGGGACGTTCTGCTCGGCCACGACTACACGTTCGTCTCGCTCGCGCCGAGCATCGCAGCCATCGTGGCCGCCGTGGTGCTGAGCCGGTTCGTCTGGCTGTTCGCGACGAGCTACGGTCAGCGATGGCTGGGCTTACGGCGACGCCCGCCGGCGCCTGCGCGCGTGCTGGTGGTCATGGGCTGGGCCGGCATGCGCGGCGTGGTCAGCCTGGCAATCGCGTTGGCGCTGCCGGAGACTTTCCCGGGGCGCCCGTTCATCTTGCTCGCGACCTTCGTCGTGATCCTCGTCACCGTACTCGGGCAGGGATCGACGCTGGGGCTGCTGATCCGCAGGCTCGGGGTGCACGGCATCGTGGATTCCGGCGCGCCCACGATGAGCGAGGTCGAGGCGCGGAGCCTGGTGGCCGAGGCGCAGCTCGCGGCGGTCCGCCCGCTCGCCTACGACGATACCGGTGCGCTGCAGCATCCGCGGCTGCTGGAGCAGTACGAGTATCGGCGCAACGTCATCCAGCAGGTGCGGGCGACGGTGGGCGGGATGCCCGGCGCGCGGGCG
>CAZZVQ010000203.1:0-6320 GCA_964657565.1 uncultured Acetobacteraceae bacterium | reverse complement strand
GACGGCGGTGCGTAGCGCGCCGCCGAGCAGGATGGCGTCGTCGCCGAGCACGGTGAGGGTGAAGCCTTGGCGGCGGCGTTCGCGGGCCATGCTCGCGTAGGGGGTGAAGATGCCGCAGGCGATGCCGGCGGCGCGGCAGGCGGCGGCGATGGTGTCGATGGCGGCTTCGAGCGGCGGGCCGCCGGCGGGGAAGCAGCCGAGCGAGAGCGAGATGTCGCCGGTGCCGATGAACACCATGTCCAGGCCGGGGGTGTCGGCGATGGCGATGGCGTTGGCCAGGCCGTCGGCGGTCTCGATCATGGCGGCGACGAAGGTGCTTTCGACCGCCTCGGCGACGTAGGGCGCGAAGCGCTGCAGCGGGCGGACGCCGCCGCCGGAGCGCGCGCCCTGCGGCGGAAACCGGGCCGCGGCGACGGCCTGCGCCGCCTGCTCGGCGGTCTCGACCAGCGGGACGATGACGCCGACGGCGCCGGCATCGAGCGCGCTGCCGATCTCGAGCGCCCCGTTGCGCGCGACCCGGACCAGCGGCGAGGTGCGGTGCCGGACGAGACCGATGGCACTCTCGAGCGTGCCCCGCTCCCACAACCCGTGTTGTTGGTCGAAGATGATGGCGTCGGGCGCCGCCTCGGCGGCGATCTCGGCCACCGCCGGGGAGCCCAGCGAGAGCCACAGACATCCCAGCGACTCGCCCGCCGCGATGCGGGCGCGGATCCAGCCGGGCATTATTCGGCTGCTAGCTCCTTCGGCTCGCTGTCGGACCAGCGAGGGTTCAGGGTGTTGGACGGCAGCGCCGGGTCGAGCAGCTTCTGCGCCTGGGCGCGGCCGGCGACCGGATAGAGCTTCTCGTCGAGCAGGCCGATCTGCACCAGCACCGAGGCCTGATCCCAGTAGATGTGCTCGTTGTAGAGCTTGTCGCCGCGGAAGCAGATCACCGCCAGCAGCGGCACCTCGACGAATTTGCCGGTCGGTTTCACGCCCGGCAGGATCCAGTCGATCTCGCGGTCATGGGTGAAGCTGAACATCATCTCGTCCACGACCCGGTCGGCGCCGATGGTGCGCGAGATCGGCACCAGCTTGGTGTCGTCCGGGTTCGAGTCGACGAAATGGTATTTGTAGAAACGATACAATTCGCGATAGCCGACGCCGCCGGTCATGGTCGGGATGTGGTTGACGTAGGGCTCCGCGACCATGGTGCCCATGGTCTTGGCGACGTCGCGGTGGCCGAACTCGTATTCGCAATGCTTGTCCCACAGGGCGCTGAGGTCGTAGTGCGGGCCCATGACGCGGCGGAACAGCGCGATGGAGCGCGAATGGGCCATCAGGGTGGCGGCCTTGTCGAAACTGGCGCGGCCGTGGGCGGCGAAGCCGTGGCCGGCGCCGGGATAGGTGAAGATCTCGATGTTGGGGCCGGAGAGGCCGGCACGGATGGCGGTTAGCGCCTCGGGGGGTACGTGGCTGTCCTCGGTGCCGAAATGCAGGGTCAGCGGCACGGTGATCGCGGCCAATGCGTCGAGGTGCTTCTCGAGGCCGACCCCGTAATAGCCGACGGCGCAATCGACGCCGCATTGCGCGGCCGCCAGGCTCGCGAGCAAGCCGCCGAGGCAGAAGCCGAGCGCGCCGACCTGGCCGGTGCAGGCCGGATGCGACTTCAAGGCCTGGACGGTGGCGGCGATGTCGGGAAGCGCCTTGGCGACGTCGAACTTCTGGTAGAGGCCGAACGCCGTCTGCATGTCGGCGTCGGACCAGCCGAGCTCGATGCCCGGCGCGATGCGCCAGAACAGGTCGGGCACCAGCACGACGTAACCCTCTTCGGCGTAGAGGTCGGCGACGGCGCGCATGTTGGCGTTGACGCCGAAGATCTCCTGCAGGAGCACGATGCCGGGACCATGGCCCGCCTCGGGGATCGCGAGATAGGCGCCGAAGCTGCCGTCAGGCGCTTGGATGGAGGTCGATGAGCCGGCCATCGGGACGTTCCTTTGAATTTAAGCTGTAATTTAGCGTATTGGTCGCGGTCGCGCGAAGTCAAGCAAACTCGGTTGGTGAGGCGTGGTGGGTTACGCTGCGCTGCACCCACCCTACGAGGTTACGATGTTTCATCCATCCGGCAGACGGTAGGTTGCTGCGATGCGGCTCGCTTGGTCGTAGATGCCGATCAGCAGGTCGAGGGTCCGGGTCGCTTCGGCGATGTCGGGGACTTTGTCGTGCACTTGGTCGATCATGGCGAGCAGGATGTTGCGGCGGTGCTCGCTGTAGGCGGCGGTGACGGCGGCGCCCGCTTTGGACACGATGTAGCTGGTTTGTTTCTTGGATGCGGCTTGTGCCTTTTCGATCAGCCCGGCGGCAAGCAACTTCTTCAGGCTATACTGGATGTTGGCGACGTCGTCGCGGTTCAGCAGGCGGCCGATCTCCGACAGGGTCTTCGGCATGTCGCGCATGCGGATGATGTGCAGGATCGCCGCGTCCTGACCGCTGAGGCCGCTCGAGGTGGCGCACGACATGCAGTCGCCCTGCCAGCGCACGAAGGCGGCGGAGAAGCGCCAGACGGCGAACTCGAACTCGGTGACGACGACGCCGGCCGGGTCGTGGGCGAGGTGGGAGGTGCGGTCGAGCGGTTTAGACGGCAGCGTGCGTCTCCTCGATCGGGGCGGGGCGGACGGCGTCGAGCAGGGCGCGGGTGTAGGGGTGCACCGGGTGGCGGAACACCGTCTCGGTCGCGCCGGTCTCGACGATCTCGCCGCGGTGCATGACGGCGACGCGCGAGCACAGGTACCGCACGACGGCGAGGTCGTGCGAGATGAAGAGTAGGCTGGTGCCGTGCTCGCGGCCGAGGCGCAGCAGCAGGTTGAGCACCTGGGCCTGGACCGAGACGTCGAGGCCGGAGACGATCTCGTCGGCGACCAGCAGGTTGGGCAGCACGCAGAGGGCGCGGGCGATGTTGACGCGCTGGCGCTGGCCGCCGGAGAGCTGCGACGGGACGCGGGGGAGGCAGGCTTCGGGGAGGCCGGTCTCGTCGAGCAGGCGCCGCGCGGTGGCGAGGCGTTGCGGCGGCGGGACGCGTTGGTGCGCGGCCTCCAGCGCCTGGGTGACCAGCGACAGCACGGTGCGGCGGGGGTTGAGCGCGGATTGCGGGTCCTGGAAGACGATCTGGACCTGGTCGCCGTCCGGGCGGGCTATCGAGCCGGTGGTCGGCTGCTCCAGCCCCATCACGAGGCGGGCGATCGAGCTCTTGCCGCTGCCGCTCTCGCCGACGATGCCGACGAACTCGCCGGGCGCGACACGCAGGCTGACGTTGCGGACGGCGTCGATCGGGGGGCCGGCGCGGCCGAACAGGGAGCGCCGCCCCGGGTATTGCAACGAGACGTCCGCGAGTTCGAGCACGATCCCGGCAGAGGCCGGGCGACCCGGCGCCGGCGTGTCGGGATCGACGGGGGCGGCGGTCCCGGCGCAGGAGACGGCACAGCGGACCGCGTGGCCGCCGCCGAGATCGCGCCACGGCGGCAGCGTGCCGGCGCAGCCGCGGGTGGGGCAGCGGGGGGCGAAGCGACAGCCGGGCAGGCCGGCCAGGGCGGTCAGGCTCGGCATCTGGTCTGGCAAATTGGGCAGGATGGTGCGGGGGCCCTCGAGGGAGGGGGCGCTGTTGCGGAGGCTGATCGTGTAGGGGTGGACGGGGCGCAGCAGGACGGACTCGGCCGGGCCGCGCTCGATCATGTCGCCGCCGTAGAGCACGGCAACCTCGTCGCACACGCGGGCGGCCATCTGCAGGTCGTGCGTGATCAGCAGGACGGCGGCGCCGTGGCGGTCCTGCTGTTCCTTGAGGAGGCGGAGGATGCGGCCTTGGGTGAGGACGTCGAGGGCGGTGGTGGGCTCGTCGGCGACGATGAGGGCCGGGTCGCTGCTGAAGGCCATGGCGATCAGGACGCGCTGGCACTGGCCGCCGGAGAGTTCGTGGGGGTAGCGCTTCAGCATGGCGGCGGGGTCGGGGAGATGGACGGCGTCGAGCCATCGGGCGGCCGTGGTGGCGCGGTCGCGGGCGGGGATGGCGAGGCGGGCGAGGTGCTCGCCGAATTGGCGGCCGATGCTGAGGACCGGGTTGAGGGCGGAGAGCGGCTCCTGCGGGATGAAGGCGATGCGGCGGCCGAGGAGGGCGCGGCGTTGGTGGGGCGGTTGGTGGGTGAGGTCGGCGCCCTCGAAGCGGAGGCGGCCGGCGGTGATGGCGAAGCCCGGTGGCACCAGGCCGGAGACGAGGCGGCCGATCATGCTCTTGCCGGCGCCGGACTCGCCGACGAGGCCGACGGTCTGGCCGGGACGGACGCTCAGGCTGATCTCGCGGAGGAGCTGGATCGGTCCGGCGGCGAGGGTCAGGGCTTCGAGGGAGAGGATGTCCATCAGCGCGCCCGCAGGCGGGGGTCGAGGGCGGTGCGGAGGCCGTCGCCGACGAGGTTGAAGGCGAGGATGGCGGTGAAGATCGCGACCATCGGGGCGATCAGGGCCCAGGGGGCTTGGTGCACCGCGCCGCGGCCGTCGGCGATCATGGTGCCCCAGGCCGGCACGTCGGCGCCCACGCTGAGGCCCACGAAGCTGAGGGTGGCTTCGACGATGACGGCGACGCCCATTTCGAGGCTGAACAGAGTGACCAGCAGCGGCATGGTGGCCGGCAGGACTTCGCGCAGGATGATGCGCAGGTGCGAGAAGCCCAGGAGCCGCGCGGCGACGACGTAATCGCGGCGGCGCACCACGATCACCTCGGAGCGGACGACGCGGCAGAACCGGGTCCAGTCCACGAGCACGATCGCGAGCACGACGTGGAACACGCCGGTGCCTAGGCCGACCATCAGGAGGAGCGAGAAGACCACGGGCGGGAACGACATCCAGAGGTCGACCATGCGGGTGATGGTCCAGTCGATCCGGCCGCCGAAATAGCCGGCGATGATTGCGAGGATGCCGCCGAGGATCATGCTGCCCCAGGCGGCGGAGATCGCGACGATGAGGGCGGTGCGGCTGCCGTAGAGGATCTGCGAGACGATGTCGCGGCCGAGGCTGTCGGTGCCGAGCGGGTAGGTGGTCGAACCGTCGGCATCCCAAGCGGGCGGCGATAAGGCGTTGAGGATGTCCTGTGCCTGGGGGTCGTGCGGGGCGAGCATCGGCGCGAACAGGGCGGCCAGGACGAGCGCGGTCAGGAGGACCAAGCCGAGGCCGAGCTTCATGCGGGCCGCGCCAGGCGTGGGTTGAGCAGCACGTAGATCGCGTCGACGGCGGCGTTGATGACCAGCACGGCGATGCAGAAGGTGAGTGCGGCGCCCTGGATGACCGGCAGGTCGTGGTTGCGCACGGCCTGGACGATCAGGTTGCCGAGGCCGGGGAAGGAAAAGATGAGTTCGACCAGCAAGGTGCCGCCGAACAGGAAGCCGAATTGGACGCCGATCAGGGTGACGGTCGGCAGCGCGGCGTTGCGGGTCATGTGCCGCAGCAGCACGCGCCGCTCCGGCACGCCGCGCTGGCGGGCGTAGGTGACATACTCGTCCTGCGCGGCGTCGATCAGGCTGGAGCGCAGCACGCGCACGACGGAGGGGGCGAAGCTGAGGGCGAGCGAGAGTGAGGGCAGCACGAGGTGCAAGGCGGCGTCGCCCCAGTCGCGCCAGCGGCCGAGCAGCAGGAAATCGATGAGGAGGAAGCCGGTCAGGTGCGGCAGCACGGTGTCGCCGCCGACCCGGCCGGTGAAGGGCAGGATCGGGAAGGCGACGCCGACGACCAGGATGAACAGGATGGCCCAGAGGAAGGACGGGATCGACATGGTGACCACGATGCCGAAATCGGCGAGGGTCTGGCCGATGCGGGTGCGCTGGCTGTAGGCGGCGAGGCCGCCGGGGATGCTGAAGAGCAAAGCTAGGGCTAGGCTGACGAGGCATAGTTCTGCCGTGGCGGGCAGGGCGGCGGCGAGCAGGCTGGTGACGGGGACGCGGAAGATGATGGATTGGCCGAGATCGCCCTGGAGCGCGTGGCTGAGCCAGACCCAGTATTGCTGGGGGATCGGCAGGTCGAGCCCGAAGGCGGCGCGCAGGGCGGCGACGTCGGCCGCCGAGGCGCCGGGCGGGATGAGCATGGCGATCGGGTCGGCGGGGATGGCGCGGAGGATGACGAAGACGACGAGCGAGACGAGCAGCACCATGGGGATGGCGGTGAGCAGGCGTTGCAGGACGATGGCTACGGCGAGGCGGATCATCTACCCGCGGCCGTCCAAAGCCCTCTCCCTCCGGGAGAGGGTTGGGTGAGGGTCGCTCCGCTTGCAATACCCTCACCCCGGCCCTCTCCCGGAGGGAGAG
>CAZZVQ010000202.1:0-6416 GCA_964657565.1 uncultured Acetobacteraceae bacterium | reverse complement strand
TCTGGTTCTACTCGCACCCGGCCGTCTACATCATGGTGCTGCCCGGCATGGGCGTGATCAGCGAGATCGTCCCCGCCTTCGCCCAGAAGAAGATTTTTGGCTACCGCTTCATCGCCTATGCGTCGATCGCGCTGGCCTCGCTGACGTTCTTCGTGTGGGGCCACCACATGTTCGTCAACGGCGAGAGCGATACCGCCGCGCTGGTGTTCTCGGTGCTCTCCTTCGCCGTGGCGGTGCCGTCGGCCGTCAAGGTCTATAACTGGACCGCAACGATCTACAAGGGCTCGATCCGGCTGAAGACGCCGATGATCTACGCGATGGGCTATATCGGCCTGTTCGTCATCGGCGGGCTGACCGGGCTGTTCCTGGCCACGCTGTCGATCAACGAGCACGTCCACGGCACCTACTTCGTGGTCGCGCATTTCCACTACATCATGGTCGGCGGCACCGTGCTCGCCTTCCTCGGCGGGCTGCATTTCTGGTGGCCGAAATTCACCGGGCGCATGTATCCGGAGGGCTGGGGTCTGGTCTCGGCCATCTTCATCTTCATCGGCTTCAACGCGACCTTCTTCCCGCAATTCCTGCTGGGCTATCTCGGCATGCCGCGGCGCTATCACGACTACCCGCCGGAGTTCCAGCTTCTCAACGTCTTGTCCTCGGTCGGCGCCACCGTGCTGGCGGCCGGCTACATCTTCCCGATGGTCTACCTCGTCTGGTCGCTCTGGTTCGGCAAGCGCGCCCCGGCCAATCCGTGGGACGCCAAGGGCCTGGAGTGGACCACCAGCTCGCCACCCCCGGCGCACAACTTCGTCACCCCGCCCACCGTCGATTTCGAGCCCTACGACTACCCGATCGAGACCCCGGGCGATGCCCGCTGAAGTTATCGGCGCCCGGGTCGGCATCGAGACCCAGGAGCAGTTCAGCAACCCGGCGCAACAGAAACGCGCCGGCGAACTCGGCATGTGGGCCTGGTTGCTGACCGAGCTGCTGCTGTTCGGCGGTCTGTTCCTGATCGCGCTGGTGCTCCGCTACCAATATCCCGACAGCGTCAAAGCCGCCGTCCACCATCTGAAATTCTGGATCGGCGCGACCAACACCGTGATCCTGATCTGCTCGTCGCTGACCATGTCCGGCGCCATCATGCTGTCCCGCCTCGGCGGCCAGCGCTGGATGGTGCGCTGCATGCTCGCCACCGCCGCGCTCGGGAGCCTGTTCCTGGTGCTGAAGGGATACGAGTGGTTCGCCGACTGGCAGGAACACATGACGCCGTTCCTGCCCGGCCCCTACGCGCTGGAGGGCGACCCGCAATCACGCCTGTTCGTGAACCTGTATTTCGTCACCACCGCCCTGCACGGCCTGCACCTGACCACCGGCGTCGCCCTGCTGCTCGGGCTGACCTGGATGGCCAGCCGGCCCGGCTTCCTGGTCAAGCACCAGAACCGCATCGAGATCTACGGGCTCTACTGGCATTTCATCGACCTGATCTGGATCGTGGTGTTCCCCGTGCTCTACGTGGTCGGCCGATGAGCCCGAGCATGACCGACGACGAGAAGCGCAAGATCTGGGCGGCCATGCGCGTCCCGGTCTTCGCCTTCGCCGCGCTGCTGGTCTTTCTCGCCGCGATCGTCGGCCTCGGCTATGTCGTGCCGGGCCGCACCGCATCGTTCGTCGAGGCCGGGCTGACGCTCTGCATGATCCTGACGGTGCTGCTGTTCTCGATGGAAGTCCGCGAAGAGGCCTCGCTGCTCAAATTCTACGCGCTGCTCGGCTTCTGCTGGCTGACGGTCCTGCTCGCCATGACGATGGTGGATTACGTGACCCGCTGACCGCGCCGCTTGCGATGCAGCAGCAGGAGCAGTCCGCCGATTCCCACGAGCGTCATCACCGCCATCACCCGCAGCACCTTGTAGATCTCGAGCGTGTATTTCCCGGTCGTCGCGTCGTAGTGGAAGCATAGCAGCAGGATAGGGGAGGGGGCCGCCGCGACCTGGTCCTCGGCCGCCTGCGTCACCGCCTGCCGTAGCGCCGCGCCGGAATAGCCGACGCCCTCCAGATACGACGCGATCCGCCCCGTCGGCGTCAGCACGACGACGCCGGCGGGATGCGCGAACTGCACGATGGCGGGGTCCCAGCGGAACGGAAATCCCACCGCCGCGGCGATCGGCGCGGCATCGCCGGCGAGGTAGTCCCATCCGCGCCCGTCCGCGCCGGGCCGCTTGAGGTCGGCTGCCTTCGCCTCCGCCGCGTCCTGCACCGTTTCCGCCGGGTCGATCGACAGCACGACCAGCCGGTAGTCCTGGCCGCCGACCAGCCCGCTCCCGGTCAGCGCGGCGATGACGTCGTCCCGCACCGGCCCACACAGGGTCGGACAGTGGAAATACCCCAGCGCGAGCACGATCGGCACGCCGGTCAAGGACCGCAGCGAGACGTTGCGCCCATCGGTGTCGGTAAACCGCAGATCCAGCGGCACCGCTCCGCCCGGATGCGGCTGCCAGGCAAAATCCTCCGGCACCGGTCGCGCCGCGCAGGCGAGGGGTGCGCCCATCAATGCAGAGAGGAGAAAGGCGGCCGAGCCAACAAACGTTGCCCACGGACGGGCTAGCGCGGATTTGCCGTCCTTGCTCTCCCGGTCAAGCCCGGGGATGACGGGGTCCAGATGCCGATCCATGCGATCTGCCTCTTCATTCGGTCCCTCACTTACCATGCGCATGCGCTCCGGCGCGAAGACGCATCACCCCCACGCCACCAACATCACCCCCCACCCCGCCAGCGCCAGGAACGGCCCGAACGGCAGCGCCGTCGTCGCCGACATCGTCCGGCCCCGCAGCCGCAGCACCCCGGCCCACGCCAACCCGGCCAGCGCGGCCCCCAGCAGCACATCCGCCACCCCGGCCAGCCCCACCCACGCCCCGATCGCGCCGAGCAACTTAGCGTCGCCCTCGCCCAGCCCGTCCCGCCCGCGCACCCGGCGATACACGGTCGCCACCACCCACAACGCCAGCCAGCCCAGCCCGGCCGCAGCAGCGCGATCGGCCAACTCCTCCCCGTCGAGCCACCACACCGCCGCCAGCCCGGCCAGCAGCAACGGGAGCGTGAGCACGTCGGGAAGGATCATCCATTCCGCATCGATCCACGCCAGCCCCAGCAGCACCCAGCCCGCCCCGCTCACCGCCCAGAGTACGTCGCCCTGTAGCCCGGCCGCCATCGCCGAGAGCGGCACCAGCACCGCCGCCGCCTCGACACGCCAATGGAACGGCGCGATTGCGGCCCCGCAGCGCCGGCAGCGCCCGCGCAGCGCCGCATAGCTCCACAACGGCACCAGGTCGCGCGCGCCCAGCGTCACGCCGCACGCTTCGCAGCACGAGCGTGCCATCGCGACCGGTCGCCCGGTGGGAAGCCGCCGGATCAATACCCCGAGCAGGCTGCCCACGAAGGGCGCCGCCAACAACGGCCAGAGCCACGCCATTCAGAACACGATCGTCTAGGCCGACGCTTTCATCATCGCCGCCGCCCGCTCCGCGATCATCATCACCGCCGGCTGGATGTTCGAGGTCGGCACCAGCGGCATCACCGAGGCATCCGCGATCCGCAGCCCGGTCATCCCGTGCACCCGCAGCGTGGGGTCCACCACAGCGCCCTCGTCGGTGCCCATCCGGCACGTGCCGCAGGGGTGATACACCGTGGTCCCGGTCTCGCGGATGTAGGCCAGCATCGCCTCGTCGCCCTCGACATCGGGCGCCGGCTGCATTTCCTCGACCACGAAATCGGCGAACGGCGCAGTGCGCCCCAACCGCCGCGCCAGCCGGCTGCTTTCCAGCATCACGTGCTGGTCGTTCGGATGCGACAGGTAATTTGCCCGGATGATCGGCTTTTCGTCGGGGTCGGGGCTCCGCAGCGCCAGCGTGCCGCGGCTGTCCGGCCGGCACTGGCCGAAATTGAACATGAAGCCCGGATGCTTCGGCAGCTCGTAGCCGCGGCCCGGCGTGAGGCTGAAATTGATGAACTGGAACTGCACCTCCGCCTCTTCGGCGCCGGGCGTCACCCGGGCGAACAGCGTCGCCTCCGTCGCACCCACCGCCATCGGGCCGCTCCGCCGCACCGCGTAGCCCAGCGCCATCGCCGCCATCCGCAGCCGCGTCGCGGTCAGCTCGTTCAGCGTCTGCGCCGGCCGGGTCCGGAAGCCGAACCGCACGATCAGATGATCCTGCAGGTTCTGACCGACGCCGTTCAGCGCGTGCACCACCGGGATGCCCAGTTCCTGCAGCGCCGCTCCGTCGCCGATGCCCGACAGCATCAGCAGTTTCGGGCTCATGATCGAGCCGGCCGACAGCACCACCTCGCGGCTCGCGCGGAACTCGACCGCCGTCCCGTCCGCCCGGCGCGCGGCACAGCCGACGACACGACCGCCCTCGACGAGCAATCGCAGGACGGTAACCCCCGTCAGCACCCGCAGATTCGCCCGCTTGCGGGCCGGCGCCAGATAGGCGCGCGCCGTGCTACGCCGGAAGCCGCCGCGCACGTTCATCTGGATCGGGGCCACGCCCTCGATCGAGTCGGCGTTGATGTCGCGATGCAGCGGGATGCCGCAGGCGATCGCCGCCTCGATGAACGCCGCCGCACCGGGCGACAACGTCTTGGGTTCGCTGACCGTGATCGGGCCGCCGACGCCGCGGCTCTCGCTCGGCGTTCCCGTCCAGTTCTCGATCTTGCGGAAGGTCGGCAGCACGTCCTGATACGACCAGCCCCGCGCGCCCGCCTGTGCCCAGCGGTCGTAATCGTGCGGCGAGCCGCGCAGGAACACCAGCCCGTTGATGCTGCCGGACCCGCCGAGCACCCGTCCCCGCGGCCAATTCACGCTGCGCCCACCCAACTCGGGCTCCGGCTCCGTCGCGAATTTCCAATCGTAACGCCCCGACGCGAACAGTCGCGCATAGCCGGCCGGGATATGGATCCATGGATCACGATCCTCCGGACCCGCCTCCAGCAAGGTAACCCGGACCGACGGATTCTCGGACAGCCGCGCGGCCATGATGCAGCCGGCGGTGCCGCCGCCGATGACGAGGATGTCCGAGTCGGTCATCCCTAGGCTGCCGCGACGACTCCGAGCGGATCGAGCCGATAGCCGCCGCCTTCGGTCACGAGCAGGCGCGCATTGCCCGGGTCGGGCTCGATCTTCTGCCGCAGCCGGTAGATGTGCGTCTCGAGCGTGTGGGTGGTGACGTTGGCGTTGTAGCCCCACACCTCGTTCAGCAGGACCTGCCGGGCGACAGGCCTGGTGCCGGCCCGGTAGAGGAATTTCAGGATCGCGGCCTCCTTCTCCGTCAGCCGGATGCGCCGGTTCTTGACCGGTTCCTGCAGCAGCTTCGCGCTGGGGCGGAAGGTGTAGGGCCCGATGGTGAACACCGCGTCTTCGCTGTTCTCGAAGATGCGCATCTGCGCCCGCAACCGCGCCAGCAGCTCGGCCAGGCGGAAGGGCTTGGCGATGTAGTCGTTCGCGCCCGCATCGAGCCCGCGCACCACATCCGCCTCGTCATCCGACCCGGTCAGCATGATGATCGGCATGCGCAG
The DNA here is from genome assembly GCA_964657565.1 of uncultured Acetobacteraceae bacterium. Classification (GTDB taxonomy): domain Bacteria; phylum Pseudomonadota; class Alphaproteobacteria; order Acetobacterales; family Acetobacteraceae; genus JAVVHH01. The sequence continues at coordinate 848 of CAZZVQ010000202.1, read as the reverse complement.
CCCTTGCTTGCGCAAGCTGGCACAAAGATCCCGCCCATCGCCATCCGGTAAGCCGACGTCCAGGATGACCGCGTCGAAACGCGCATCCCGGGTCGTCACCAGGGCCTCTGCCTCGCTGATGGAGGATGCCTGCGTCGGCGCGAACTCCCCATCGAGTTCCAGTTGCTCGACCAACGTCTCGCGCAACGTGGCGTCGTCGTCGACTATTAGTACCGGCCGCTCACCTGCCATACGAACTCTCTCTCGTGAAGCCGCATCGGGCCCTGCCCCTACACCTACCACACAATCGTGTGAACAACTTTTAAACGTGATAAGTCTCGGGTCTTTAAACGCGACGCATGCGACTTCAACTCAGCTCGACCGAAGTCAGGTCGCTCACATATTCGCGAGCGACCGTAGCACCATGAGATCACCTTCCGTGCTTTGCGCCAATCCATGCCCTCCTGCATAACCGCGGCAATGCCCTCCGAGCTAGGACCGACCGTCTCCACCACCGACGCCGACCCCGCGATACTGCGCGTGCGGAGCGTCCACCGTGCCATCGCCGACCTTCGCCGCGGCACGCCGGTACTGCTGCTCGGCGCGTCGCCCGTCGTCGTGTTGCCGGCGGAGACGGCGGGCGCGCGCGGCTTGACGGAGCTCGCCGGCCTCGCCGCGGGGCCGCCGTGCCTGCTGCTGGCGCCGGTCCGCGCCGCTGCCCTGTTGCGACGGCCCATCGCGCCGGCGGGGCCGATCGTCGCCTTCCGCACCGCCGGGCTGCTCGACCCGGCGATCCTGCGCGGCATGGCGGACCCGACTGCCGCCCAGATGCTGCTCGAGCCGCCCGAAATTGCCGCCATCCCGCTGCT
>CAZZVQ010000201.1:0-6590 GCA_964657565.1 uncultured Acetobacteraceae bacterium | reverse complement strand
CGTAGATCACGCCGCCTTCCAGGCCGTCCGCCGTGATGATGGCTTCGCCGCGGCCGCGGTGCTCGCCGATGCTGGCCGCGATGCGCTTGAGCGGCGCGCCGGCGAAGCGGTCGCGGAAGATGTCGGACCAGGCAACGCGGACCCCGCAATTGGCCGGGCGCAGCGGGGTGACCGGGATGCCGGCATCGCGCAGGATGGCGGTCCACGCGCCGTCGGAGCCGAGGCGCGGCCAGGAGGCGCCGCCGAGCGCCAGCAGCGTGGCGCGGGCGGTGATCTCGGCCGGGCCGTCGGCCGTGGCGAAGCGGAGGGCGCCGGAGTCGGTCCATCCGAGCCAGCGGTGACCCGGGCGAAACTGCACGCCCGATGCATCGAGGCGGCGGAGCCAGGCGCGGAGCAGCGGCGTCGCCTTGAAGGCCTGCGGGAAGACGCGGCCGGACGTGCCGACGAAGGTGGGTTGGCCCAGCCCGTCGCACCATGCGCGCATCGCGTCGGGGCCGAAGCCGTCGAGGGCCGGGGCGAGCGCCGAGGCCGCGGCGCCGTAGCGCGCGAGGAAGCGGTCGAGCGGTTCGGAATGCGTGATGTTGAGCCCACCGCGGCCGGCGAGCAGGAATTTGCGACCGAGCGAGCGCATCTGGTCGAAGATCACGACCTGCCGTCCCGTCGCGGCCAGGCGTTCGGCCGCCATCAGCCCGGCCGGGCCGCCGCCGATGATGGCGCAATCTATCGTGACGATGCTCAAAATGGACCTTTCGATGGACGAGACGGCGCTCCAACCCGTCATTGCCGGGCTCGACCCGGCAATCCAGGGCCGTCGAGCACTGCCCCGGCGGCACCGTGGACCCCCGGGTCAAGCCCGGGGGTGACGAATTGGCCTTAACGGCGGCGCCCGACTGGCTGAGCTCGAAAGGGTAAAGGCCAGGGTTGCCCTGGGCGCAAGGGGGCGGCAGGGTCGCGCCATGCAAAGCATCGCCCAAGCCCAGAAAGCGCTCGACTCCGGACAGACCACCGCGCGGCAGCTCGTCGAGACATGCCTGGAGCGGATCGCGGCGCCGGACGGCGAAGGCAGCCGGGTGTTCGTGCGCGTCTACGAGGACGCGGCGCGGGCGAGCGCGGAAGCCATGGATGGCTTGCGCCGGGTCGGCCGGGCGCCGGGTCCGCTGGCCGGAATCCCGATCAGCATCAAGGATCTGTTCGACGTCGCCGGCGAGCGGACCGCGGCCGGCAGCCGGGTGCTGGCGGAAGCCAAGCCGGCGACGCGGCACGCGGTCGTGATCGCGCGCTGCCTGGCGGCCGGGCTGATCCCGGTCGGGCGCACGAACATGACCGAGTTCGCCTTCTCGGGGATCGGGATCAATCCACATTTCGGCACGCCGAAAGGACCGTGGCAGCGCGCCGCCGGCCATGTTCCGGGCGGCAGCTCGTCCGGCGCGGCGGTCTCGGTGGCCGACGGCATGGCGCTGGCCGCGCTGGGGACGGATACCGGCGGCTCCTGCCGGGTCCCGGCGGCGTTCTGCGGCGTGGTCGGCTATAAGCCGACGGCCCGGCGGGTGTCGATCGAGGGCGTGCTGCCGCTCTCGCCATCGCTGGACAGCGTGGGGCCGCTGGCCAACTCGGTGGCCTGCTGTGCCGCGATCGACGCGGTGCTGGCCGGCGAGGCGCTACCGGCGGTCAAACCGCTCGAGCTGCGCGGGCTGCGGCTGGCGGTGCCGGGCAACATGGTGCTGGACGGCATGGAGCCGGCGGTGGCCGAGCCGTTCAACCGGGCGCTGAACCGGCTGAGCAATCTGGGCGTGCGGATCACGCACCTGAATTTCCCGCAATTCGAACGCATTGCGGCGGCGAACAAGACCGGCGGCTTCGCGGCGGCGGAGGCGCATGCCTGGCACCACGCCTATCTGGCCGACCAGGCGGAGGTGTACGACCAGCGGGTGCGGACACGGATCGAGCGCGGCGCCGGCATGAGCGCCGGCGACATGATCGGGCTGCTCGCAGCCCGGCGCGCGATCATCGCCGACATGGACGCGGCCACGGCGCCGTTCGACGCGGTAGCGATGCCGACCACGCCGATCGCCCCGCCGACGATCGACAGCCTGGCCGACGACGCGGATTTCACCCGGGTGAACAACTTGGCGCTGCGCAATCCGTCGCTGGGCAATTTCCTCGATCGCTGCGCGATCAGCCTACCGATGCAGCGCGCGGGCGAGGCGCCGGCCGGGTTCATGCTGACGGGCGAGACGTTAGGGGATCATCGGCTGTTCGCCATCGCGGCGGCGGTCGAAGCGGTGTTGAAGGAGTGATGGTGATGGTGCGGCTGCTGCTCTGCCTGTTGCTGCTGGCCGCGGCGCCGGCGCGGGCGCAATCGGTGCTCAGCGAGATCCTGTCGCGCGGCACGCTGCGGGTGGGGCTGACCGGCGACTACCGGCCGTTCTCGATCAAGGATGCGGACGGCAGCTTCACCGGGCTGGACGTCGACGAGGCGGCGGCGCTGGCCAAGGGCATGGGCGTCACGCTGGAGATCGTCCCGACGGCATGGCCGACGCTGATGCCGGACCTGCTGGCGCGTAAATTCGACGTGGCGATGGGCGGCATCACCATCACGCTCGACCGCGCCAAGACGGCGTATTTCTCGGCCCCGGTGATGCGCAGCGGCAAGACCCCGATCGCGCGCTGCACCGACAAGGGCAGGTTCGACACGCTCGAGCAGATCGACAAGCCCGGCGTGAAGGTGATCGTCAACCCGGGCGGCACCAACGAGCGCTTCGCCAAGGCACGGGTGCATCAGGCGGAGATCGTCATGTTCCCGAACAACGCCACGATCTTCGAGGAGATCGTGGCCGGGCATGCCGACGTGATGATGACCGACGCGGTCGAGACCCGGCTGCAGCAGAAGCTGCACCCGGAGCTCTGCGCGGTGCATCCGGACCAGCCGTTCGACACCTCCGAGCTGGCGTTCATGATGCCGCAGGACATGCCGCTGCAGCACTTCGTCGACCAGTTCCTGATGATCGAGCAGGAGAGCGGCGGCCGGGCGGCGCGGCTGGCGAAGTGGCTGCCGTAGCGCCGGTCTCGCTCGTCCTGTTCGACATGGACGACGTGCTCTGCGACTACAGCCGCGACGCCCGGGTGGCGCACCTGGCGCGGCTAGCAGGCTGCTCGGCGGAGCACGTCTACGCCGCCATCTTCAGGTCGGGTTTCGAGGCGGAGGGGGATGCAGGGTCGCTCGATGCGGATGCTTACCTGGCGGAGTTCGGGCGCCGCATCGGTCATGCGCTGACCCTGGATGAATGGATCGAGGCGCGCCGGGCGGGGACGCGGGCGCGGCCGGAGGTGCTCGACATGGTGCGCCGTCTGACCGTGCGGTCGGCGGTGCTGACCAACAACTCGATGCTGGTGGTCGACCACGTCGACCGGATCGTGCCCGGACTCCGGAGCGTGTTCGACGGCAGGCTCTATGCGTCGGCGGGTCTCAGGGCGGCCAAACCGGATACGGCCTGTTTCCTGCGCTGTCTGGACGCGCTGGGCGCATCGTCGGCGGAAACGGTGTTCTTCGACGACCTGCAGGAGAACGTCGACGGTGCGATCCGCGCCGGCCTCAGGGCGCACCAATACGTCTCGGCCGATCGCCTGGCCGAGACGCTGCAGGGGTATGGGGTGCTCTAATCCAGCGGTTACTTCAGCGTCGTCGTCTTGGCGTTGAGCTCGCCGATATGGCGCTGGACGATGTTGTAGGTCGAGGCCGCGAACTCTTTGAGCGCCGGGTTGGTCCCGATCTTCGACTCCTGCAGGAACGCGGCGCCGTCGGCGGCGTGGATCTTCTTCATGTCGTCGACATAAGCCCGGTCGAAGGCGATGCCGGACGCGGCGTTGATCTTGGCCAGGCGCGCCTTGAACTCGGCGTTCAACTCGGCCGGGAAGCTCAGGCCGGCGCTGTCGGCAGCGGTCTTGAGCGCCTGGCCCACCAGGTCGTGGTCGTGCGCCTCGGTGTTGGCCTGGTCGCGGATGTCCTGGGTCGACCCTTTGGTTTCGGCGACCTTCGCGAGTTCGACCTCGTACATCCCGCCCTGCGAGACCTTCGCGACGAACGCCTTGTCCTGGTCCGAGGCGCTCGGGGCCGCGCTCGCCGGATGGGCCCCGATCAGCGCCGAAACCGTCAGAATGCTCGTCACCACCGTCGACTTAACGAAATTCATCCTGGCTCCTCCGTTGACATGACTAGACCGCTTCCCGGTCGAGCTCCGCGATGGCTTGCATAAGGGCTTGCGCCGTGACGGTCCAGGGAGTGGGGCGGAACCCGGTCCGGACCTGCGCCTCCCAGGCCGCCAGGCCTGGCCGGTCATCGAGCGTGGCCGCGATCGCGGCGTAGGCGGAGGCCAGGCTGTCCGGGTCGAAGTAGCGGCAGAGCGCGCCGCCGGCTTCGGGCAGGGAGGCGGCGTTCGAGGTCAGGCATGGCTTTCCCAGCGCCAGGCTCTCGGTGACGGGCAGGCCCCATCCTTCGTGCAGCGACGGAAACACCGTGAACAGGCAGCCGGCATAGAGCGCGCGGAGCTCGGCGTCGGTCGGGTCGGGCACGAAGCGGATGCGGCCGCCCAGCCATTTGGTGTTGTCGAGCTGGGCCAGCAGGTCGGCGACCAGCCAGCCGATGCGGCCGGCGAACACCAGGTCGGGCACGCTGTCGGCGGCCCGGGTTCCGTCGGCCACGGCGTCGAGCAGCTTGGTCCAGACGCGGACCAGCAGCGCGTGGTTCTTGCGCGCCTCCATCGTGGAGACGAACAGCACGTAGCTGCCCGGCGACGGCAGCCCGGCGTGCGGCGCCGCGGGGACCGGATCGCCGAAGCCGCTGCCGACCGGAAGCGGCTGGACGCGACCGTTGAGCACCATGCCGCTCTCCTGCGCCCAGGCCTCGACGTCGGCGGCGGTGTGGCGCGAATTGGCGAACACCACGTCGCAGAACGGCAACACGTCGGCATACCATTCGCGAAACATGCGGGGCACGCCGCGATGGCACCATTCGGGATGGCGGACCGGCACGAGGTCGTGGACGAGGACGCCGAAGCGGATGCGGCGCTCGTCGCGCAGCCAGCGGGCGGTATCGCTGTAGCGCTCGCGGTTCCAGGGGGCGCCGAGGACGAGGAGGGTGTCGCCGGGCTGGGCGAGGCTGTCGAACGAGCCCGGCGCCGGGCTCTTCAGCGCGGCCGGGGTGCGGGAGCGGTCGGCCAGCTCGAGCGCGAGGCGGCGGGAGCCGGCCACGACCCGCCGGGGCGGATACAATGCCAACGCCGCCCCCAGGCGGGCCAGCGAACCGAACACCTGGAGCTGCATCACCGCGGCGAGCACCAGCGGGCGCCGCACCTCCGGCGGCAGGCGATCGGCCATCTGGCGGGCCAGGCGCCGCGGCAGCGAGTGCGGCACCCGACGCGGCGCTTCGGCGGGCGGCGGCGGCGGCGGATCCAACTCCGGCAGCGGGCGCGGCGGCGCAGCGGGGCCGTCGCCGCCGAAATCGGCCAGCAGATCGGCCCAGGCCACCGGCAGCAGCGATGGCGCCCTGACGCCGTGGCGGACGAAGCCGATCGGGGTCCCCTCCCCCTCCAGCGACTTGGCGGCGCGAAAGATCTCGAAGCTCAGGCGCTGGATGCCGCTGATGCGTTTGTTGCCACTACGGAAGTAATGCACCAGGTCCTCGACGTCGAACCAGATGGTCACGCCGCCAAGTCCAGGATGGCGGCAGCGGCGCCGGACCAGTCGCTCGGCGCGTAGCGGGCGCGGATCTCGGCTTGCCACGCGCCGATCGCGCCCGGCGTGTCGAGCAAGGTGGCGATCTTGCGGTGGGTGTCGCCGACGTCTTCGGGGTCGAAGTAGCGGCACAGGTCGCCGCCGGCTTCCGGCAGGGCGGTCCCGGTGGCGGCCAGGCACGGCTTGCCCAGCGCGAGGCTCTCCCCCAGCGGCAGGCCGTAGCCCTCGAACAGCGACGGCAGGATGGTGAACAGGCAACCCTGGTACAGCGCGTGGATCTCGGCATCGCCGGGCTCGCGGATCAGGCGGATGCGGCCATTCAGCCAGCGGCTGTTGTCGAGCTGCTGCAGCAGGTCGGCGACGCCGATGCCGATGCGGCCGGCGAAGACGAGTTGCGGCACGCTCGCGGCCGGCCGCGACCCGGCGCGCACCTCGGCCACCAGCCGATGCCAGACCTTGACCACCAGGGCGTGGTTCTTGCGGGCCTCGAGCGTGGAGACGAACAGGACGTAGCTCCCGCTGACGGGCAGGCCGGGCGGCCGCTCCGGACCCGGCGCGAGCGTGCTGGCACCGGGCGGCAGGACGTGCTGGGCCGGCAGGGTGAGGCGGCGCCGTGCGGCGTAGTCGGCGACGTCGGCGGCGGTGAAATGCGAGATCGACAGCAGATGGTCGGTGTGCGGCAGGCTGCCCTCGAGCCAGGTGCGGAAGCGCGCGACGCGGGCGGGCGGGAACCATTCGGGGCGGCGGACCGGGATGAGGTCGTGCAGCAGCAGCGCGGTGCGGACACCCTGCGCCCGCAGCGTTTCCAGCAGGCCGGCGCCGCCGCGGACGGACCAGGGCGCGCCAAGCGAGACGAACAA
>CAZZVQ010000200.1:0-6641 GCA_964657565.1 uncultured Acetobacteraceae bacterium | reverse complement strand
TGGCCGCCGTCGCCATCATCTCCGTCCGCCGCCGCTTCCCCCGCGAAATCCGCACCCCGCTCGCCGACCTGCCGGCCATCCTCGGCCGCGCCATCCTGCCGCTCTGCCTCCCGGTCATCCTGCTCGGCCTCATCTACTCCGGAATCACTACCCCCACCGAGGCCGCCGCCATCGCCGCCGCCTACGCCCTCCTGCTCGCCTTCGCCGTCTACCGCACCATGCGGCTGGCCCAGCTCTTCCCCGTCATCGTCGCCACCGTCCGCGCCACCACCATGATCGCCACCATCATGGCCGGCGCCTTCGTCTTCAACTACGCCGTCGCCAACGAGAACGTGCCGCAGCTCATCCGCGACGTCCTGCTCTCCTGGCACCTCTCGCCCACCGGCTTCCTGCTCTGCACCAACGCGCTGATGCTCATGCTGGCGATCTTCCTCGACGAGGTCACCATCCTGCTCGTCGTCGTGCCGCTGCTCATCCCCATCGCCCAAAGCCTCGACATCGACCTGATCCATTTCGGCATCGTCGTCGTGCTCAACATGATGGTCGGCCTCACCTTGCCGCCGCACGGCCTGCTGCTGTTCGTCATGAGCGGCCTGACTGGCACGCCGCTCGGCGAGATTTTCCGTGAGGTGCCGCCGCTCATCCTGGCCATGCTGGCCGTGGTGCTCGCGGTGACGTTCTTCCCGCAAATCGCCCTCTGGCTGCCGACGGCGGCCGGGCTGATCAAGCCGGCGTAGCCACGGAAATCTGGCCGCGACCCTGGTGACGGCGCCGTTCCGTGCCTAACTACCCGTCTGAAAACAGGATGTTGAGGCGCTTTGACGGTCGAACCAGGACAGGAACCCGCCGCGCCGCGCCGCAAATTCGACGACGTCGCTTCGTTGTTCGGCACCATCGTGCCGGCGCCCGGCGCGGCCCCTCGTCCCGTCGCCGGCTACCCCGTTCCTGCCGCGCCGGAGCAAAAGCCGCCGCCGCCGATGCCGCCGCCGCCCGCGCTCGCCCGGATGCCGGAGCCGGAGCCCGAACCGCCCCCCAGGCCAAGGCCGCTCCCGCGGCCGCACCCGAAGGAACTCCCCTGGCCCGACGCCTTCGAGCCCCGACCGAATTACCGCCGCCGCGAGCCGCGCAACTGGTCCTGGCTGCTGCTCATCCCGGCCGGCTTCGTCGCCGCCGTCGGCATCACCATGCTCGACCCCCGCAGCATCCGCATCTGGCTCGACGACCACATCCTGCATCGCACGCCCGAGCCCGGCAGCATGGATGCCCCCCTGCTCCTGAACCCGTCCAGCATCCCCGACCCGCCCGCTGCACCGGCCGCCGCCCCGGCCCCGTCATCGTCATCGTCACGGTCACCGTCACCGGCCGCGACCACGCCGACCACCGCTCCCGCCCCGGCGCCAACCCCGCCCCCGGAAGCGCCGATCCTCTACCCGGCGATCCCGACCTCGCCGGTGCCGGTGCCCCCCGGCGTCGAAGTCTCGCCCCCGCCTGTCGACCCGGCCGACGCCGCCCCCGCCGCCCGTCCGACCCCGATCCACATCACCATCCAGTATCGCCGCAACATCCCCGGCTCCGAGGGCGAAGCCCGCCGCGTCGCCGCCCTGCTGCAGAGCTACGGCGGCAGCATCGAGCTCCATCCCAACGTCACCACCGTCCGCGTCCCCACCATCAACTACTACAACCCCGCCGATAAGGCGGCCGCCACCGCCCTGGGCACCGCACTCGCCAACGAGGCCGCCAACTGGAGCATCCGCGCCGGCACCGCCAAGACCCCGCCCGGCACCCTCGAGATCTGGCTGCCGTGACACCCCCAAGAGTGGGGACGGCCGTAAACAGGGTTGCCGAGCGTCCTGGCTTCGCGCACAGTTTCGTCATGCGCGCGCTCCTCCCCCTCGTACTCGTCCTTGCCGGCTGCTCGGGAGGGCACGTGGTCAACACGGCCAACGGCTCCGCCTACCAAGTCGATTGCGGCGGCCCCTTCAACACCAAGCTCGACTGCAACAAGCGCGCCCAGGAAATGTGCCCCTCCGGCTTCGATCCGCTGACCTCCCCGCCGGGCACCCTCGTCTTCACCTGCTCGCGCCGCCCGATCCCCGCCACGGCGCCGATCTGAGCCGAACGACATGTCCATCGTCGATCTGATCCGGCGCGACCAGTCCATGCTGGAGTCCATCCGGCATGACCTGCACGCCCACCCCGAGCTCGGCCTCGAGGAACACCGCACCGCCGACATCGTGGCCCGCCAGCTCGAGAGCTGGGGCCTCGAGGTCACCCGCGCCGTCGGCAAGACCGGCGTCGTCGGCACGCTCCGCTGCGGCACCGGCAACCGCGCCCTCGGCCTGCGCGCCGACATGGACGCGCTGCCGATGCAGGAGATGACGGACCTCCCGTTCCGCTCGACCATCCCCGGCAAGATGCACGCCTGCGGCCATGACGGCCACACCACCATGCTGCTCGGCGCCGCCAAATACCTGGCCGAGACCCGCAACTTCAGCGGCACCGTCCACTTCATCTTCCAGCCCGGCGAAGAGGGCTGCGGCGGCGCCCTGGCCATGCTCGAGGACGGCCTGTTCGACCGCTTCCCCTGCGACACCATCTTCGGCCTGCACAACCGCACCGGCATGGACGTCGGCACCGTCGTCATGCTCGACGGCGTCGCCATGGCCGGCGGCGGCTTCTTCGACATCACCATCACCGGCCAGGGCGCCCACGGCGCGCAACCGGAAAAGAGCATCGACCCGGTCCTGACCGCCTGCCAGCTCGGCACCGCGCTGCAATCCGTCGTCTCCCGCACCGTGAACCCGAAGGACCCCGCCGTCCTCAGCATCACCAAGATCACCGGCGGCGACGCCTACAACGTCATCCCGCAAACCGCCGTGCTCTCCGGCACCGCCCGCTTCTTCTCCCGCCCCGTCGGCGACCTGATCGAAGCCACCGTCCGCCGCCTCGCCGCTGGAATCGCCGCCGGCTTCGGCGCCACCGCATCCGTCGACTGGCGCCTGATCTTCGCCCCCACCATCAACTCGGCCGAGCCCGCCGCCGCCGTCCGCCGCGCCGCCGAAGCGCTCGAGGGCCCCGCCAACGTCGTGACCGACAAACCCCCCGTCATGGGGTCCGAGGACTTCGCCTTCATGCTGGAAAAGGTGCCCGGCGCCTATTTCAACATCGGCAACGGCCCCGGCTTCAGCCCCCACCACCCCGGCTACGCCTTCAACGACGCCGCCATCCCCCACGGCGCCGCCATGTTCGCCCAAATCGTCGAGCAGGAACTCGCCGCCTAGATGCGCTGTAGGGTGGGCTTCAGCCCACCAACCCGCCGCCCCCAAGCATCGGCCACGACGCAAAGCATCTCGAACAACACCGCTGCCCCGCTGAACGCCGTGATCCCGCCCACATCGAACGGCGGACTGACCTCCACCAAATCCGCGCCCACCACGTCCAACCCCATCAACCCCCGCACGATCCGCTGCGCCTCGATCATCGTAATCCCGCCCATTTCAGGCGTACCCGTGCCCGGCGCCCAGACCGGATCGAGGCTATCGATGTCGAACGTGATGTAACACGGACCATCGCCAACGACCCGGCGCGCTTCCTCCACCGCATAGCGCCACCCCTTGTCGTACAACTCCTCCATCGGGATCACCCGCATCCCGGCCTTCTCGCTGTACTCCCACATGCCGCCCGGCACCGTGCTCGTCCCGCGCAGCCCGATCTGGATGACCCGGTGCGGATCCAGCAGCCCGTCATCCATCGCCCGCCGGAACGGCGCCCCATGGTGATAACGCGACCCCATGTAGTCGTCCCCGGTATCGCCATGCGCGTCGATATGGATCATCCCCACCGGCCGCTCCGCCGCCACCGCGCGCAGGATCGGCCAGGCGATCGAGTGGTCCCCGCCCACCGTCACCGGCACCACGCCCGCGCCCACCACCTTGCGATAGAACGCCTCGATCTCGCTCAGCGCGCCCTGCAACTCGTACGGCCGCTCGATCCAGCAATCCCCCAGATCGCGCACCCGCGCGGTGTCGAACGGCGCCGCCCCGGTCGCCGCGTTGTACGGCCGCAGCAGGCTGGACTGGTTGCGCACCTCGCGCGGACCGTGCCGCGCCCCCGGCCGGTTCGTCACGCCGCCGTCGAACGGAACGCCGATCAGCCCGATGTCGACGGCACCGAGATCCTGCGTGTGCGGTGCGCGGAAGAAGGTCGGGATACCGCTGTAGCGCGGTTGCTTCTGCGGATCCCGCATCGCAGGATAGTGCTCGGCCGGCTTCAACTCATCCATGCCGCGGCGTGTAGCCGATCCCGAGCGCGGAGGCTATGCGGCGGCGATCTGCCTGACCCGCCGCGCCCGCGCCGCATCCGTCCCCAGCACGATCAACGCCGCGAACTCCGCCGGCCGCTTCATCGCCTCGCGCATCACCGCCCCCGCGCTGATCTTCCCGTCCGAATCGAGCGCCACGAGGGCGGCCCGCGGCAGCGAGCGGCCCGCCGGGTCGCAGATCGCCCGCAACACCGCGAACGGCAGCGCATGCCGCCCCGCCGCCTCCGCCACCGCCGCACTCTCGAGATCCACCGCGGCCGCCCCGGTCCGCACGAACAGCGCTTCCTTCTCCGCCGCCGTCACCACCACGGAACCGCCGCTGAACATCGCCCCGCCCATCTGCCCGAGGCGCGCCGCCAACGGCGGATGCGTCGGCCAATGCCCCTCCTGCGACAGCACCACATCCGGAATGACCAGCGCGCCGGGCTGCAACGCCGGATGCAGCCCGCCCGCCAGCCCGAAGCTGATCAGGCTGCGAACGCCCTGGGCGATCAGCCGCTGACAGGCCGCCGCCGCACCCTCCGCATCGCCACCCCCGATCTCGACGATCCCGCCCAGCCGCCGCGCGATCCGCGCTTCGGCCTCGAGCCCGACCACGACTCCGAGCGCGTCAAAAACCGTACGCCACCCTTGGATTATTGGCCCGGCGCAGGTTGCGGAACCGCGCCAGTGCCATCAGCGGGAAGAACAATCGGTATCCGTGATAGCGCAGATAGAACACCTTCGGGAAGCCGACCGCCGTATAGGCCCGCTCCTCCCACTCGCCATCCGCCATCTGCGTCCGCGCGAGATAATCCGCACCCCGCTGCACCGCCGGCCCGGTCTCGCCCGCCGCCATCAGCCCCAGCATCGCCCACGCCGTCTGCGAGGCCGTGCTGCTCTTATATTCGCCCGCCGGCGCCGCGTCGTAGCTCTCCTCATCCTCGCCCCAGCCGCCATCGACGCGCTGCTTGGACAGCAGCCACGCGACCGCGCGCTGCATCGTCGGGTCCGCATGATCCAGCCCGGCCGCGTTGAGCGCGATCAGCACCGACCACGTCCCATAGATATAGTTGGTGCCCCAACGGCCGAACCAGCTGCCATCCGGCTCCTGCTCGCGCCGCAGGTAGTCGATCGCCCGCTGCATCACCGCGTCGTCGCTCGAAAGCCCGATCTGCGCCAAAAACGAGACGCACCGCCCGGTGACGTCGGCCGTCGGCGGGTCCAGCAGCGCGCCGTGATCGGCGAACGGGATGTGGTTCAATGCATAGTGCGTGTTGTCCGCGTCGAACGCGCCCCAGCCGCCATTGGCGCTCTGCATCCCGAGGATCCAGTCGCGCGCCCGCTCGATGCTGTGCTGATGCGCCGGGTCGCCGTTGCGGTGCAGCAGCATGCCGACCACGGCCGTGTCGTCCACATCCGGATAATGCGCGTTGTTGTACTGGAACGCCCAGCCCCCGGGCGGTGCATGCGGCCGGATGTCCGCCCAATCGCCCCGCACCTCGGTGATTTGCTGCTCCACCAGCCAGTCGCAGGCGGCCTGCGTGCTCGGATCCGCCCCCATCGCCTCGGCCACGGCATGACCGGCTAGGCTGGTGTCCCAGATCGGCGACAGGCACGGCTGGCAATACGCCTCGTCCTCGGTCTGCACCAACAGCTTGCGCACCGCCGCCCAGGCGATCGCCGCGTCCGGATGCTCCAGGCCCAACCCAAGCGCGTCGAAGAACATCACCGTGTTGGCCATCGCCGGATAGATCGCCCCCAGCCCGTCCTCGCCGTTCAGCCGCTCCTGCACGAACGACGCCGCCATCGCGATCGCCCGCGCCCGCGAGCGCGTCGGAAACAACGGCTCGGCCCGGCGCACCACCACGTCGAGCGCCTTGAAGAACCGGCCCCACGCCGACCGGTACGGCCCGCGGATCCAATCCCGCACCTGGTCGGCCGGCTCGACGAACAGCTCCGGGATCTCGACCTTGTTCGGGTTGCGCGCTTGCGGCCGCAGCGCCATCAGCCCGAGCAGCGGCACCAGCACCGTCCGCGACCAATACGAGATCTTCGACAAATGGAAGAAGAACCACTTGGGCAGCAGCATGATCTCGACCGGCATGCACGGCGCCGCCCGCCACGGCACCTGGCCGAACAGCGCCAGCTGCACCCGGGTGAACACGTTGCACCGCGCCGCACCGCCTGCCCGCAGGATGGCCTCCCGCGCCCGCACCATGTGCGGCGCATCGACCGAGTCGCCGATGCAGCGCAGCGCGTAATACGCCTTCACGCTGGCCGAGAGGTTGAACGCCCCGTCATGGAACAGCGGCCAGCCGCCGTGCGCGCCCTGGATCCG
>CAZZVQ010000199.1:0-6820 GCA_964657565.1 uncultured Acetobacteraceae bacterium | reverse complement strand
GGCGGATGCTGACGGTGAAATGGTTGGCCCAGAACCAGACCAGGCGCTCGCGGAAGGGGGTGTCGGTGGTGAGCAGGTGCCGGGTCTGTGCGAGGGCGTCGGCTTGGAAGAGCGGCTTGACCAGGGACTCCCCGGGCGGCAAATCCAGCCGGAACTGCTCCCGCAGGACTGTCAGGCCATCGGCCGTCGTCGGCAGCCGAGTGTCGAACACGGCAGAGTCGTCGCCGTCCAACTGCTTCTGCAGCCACGCGACCGGATCAGCCGGCAACGCCTCGTCGCCCCGGCGGCCGAGCCCGAACCTGACCATGGCGTGCGCGGTCTGAGCGTCCATGGCGGGATATTACCACCAAAAGCGCCCGTGACGGGTTAACAAGTTTCAACATGCGCGCAACGCGCGGCCATTGCCCTACGGTTTGGTCGGCCGACGGGCGGTGTGGCGGACGCGCAGAATGCGGACGGCATCGTGCGCGACACGATATCTAATGATGTAGGGATAGGACGTTACGAGTTCTCGCATATCGCTATTCGGCACCGGCCTTCCGCGATGCGTAAAGCTCGCCAGGCTGTCGCCGGCCGCGATCAATCCATTCGCAACCTCCGCGGCCGCACGCGGATTGAACTCTACTAAATAATCGAAAATACGCTCGACCTGGCGCAAGGCGGACGGCGACCAGATAACCTGCATCGTCAGGCGGACGGAGGTGGGACTCTCTCGCCTCGACTAAGCTTTATCAGCCATTCGCGAACCCGCTCGTGCGGCACACCTTCGCCAGCATCAATCTCTGCCTCGGCTCGCGCGTCGAGACGTGCCTCTTCCGTCTGATCCAGCGGAGTCTCGAAGACCGACTTCGGTTCTACTTCAGCCATGTCCGATGTTAGCAGAAATCGGAGACGGTTCACAGAAAGGCGTGAGCACCGCCTGCTCGACGTCATAGGCGCGGAAACTGGCCCAATGGCGGTCCAGATCGGCCTGGAAGAGGCTGCGCGTCAGGCCGTTGACCAGCTTCGGGACCGCGGTGGTCATGGCGTTGATGCTGGAGCCGGAGGGGCCGAAGCTCATGGTGGAGGCGATGGAGAAGACGTGGACGTCGGCTAGCTCGGGCGCGGCGCCGGGTAACTTTTCGGTCAAGCTGTAGTCGGGGGCGAGGTAGGGGTAGCGGGCGAGGCGGTCGTCGCGGAGGTCGTCGGGCGGGGTGTAGCGGTCGGCCCAGGACGCGACGTGGGGGGCGAGGGCGGCGAGTTCGGGGCGGCGGGCGAGGTCGATATCCATGCCGGTGCCGGCGATGACGAAATCGACCTGCACGGGCTTGCCGGCGATCGTGAGTTCGACGCCGTTGCCGGACGGTCGCGCGTCTTGGATCGGGGAGCCGGTGTGTAGGCTGAAGTTCGGCCAGCGGGCGCAGCGGTCCCAGGTCGGCTGCGGGAAGCCCTCGCGGCGGCCGAGGACGGCCGACATGAAGCGCCAGCGCCAGGCATCGTCGAGGTCGCCGAGATGGCGCAGGAACCCGGCGAACGTCAGCCAGCGGTAGCTCTGGATCAGTTGCGGGCGCTCCCGGCGGCAGAACACCTGGACGGTGGCGGCGCCGGCTTCGAGGGCGCAGGCGGCGTTGTCCAAGGCCGAGGCGCCGAGGCCGATGACGGCCACGGCCTTGCCGCGCAGGGCGGCGAAATCGACCGGGTCGGCGGCGTGGGCGCGCAGATGCGGCGGCAGCCGCTCCAGGCAGTCCGGCATCCACCAGACCCCCATGCCGTCCTGCCCGGTCGCGAGCACGAGCTTGCGGGTGTGCAGCACCGAGCGGCGCCCGTCCGCCTCGACCGTGACGGCCAGCAGGCCCGGCGCGGCGGCCGAGACGCCCACCATGCGGACGCCGTTGCGGACGGGCACGCCGGTGACGTCGCGCACCCAGAGCAAGTAATCGGCCCAGTATTCGCGCGGGATCAGGCCGAGCGCGTCCCAATCGGCGGTGCCGAATTTGGCCTCGTGCCAGGAGCGGTAGGTCAGGCTCGGGATGTCGAGGTCGGGGCCGGTGTAGTCCTTGGGGCTGCGCAGCGTGTGCATGCGGGCGAAGCTGCGCCAGGGGCCTTCCTGGCCGCGAGGGGCGCCGTCGATGACCAGGATGTTGCGGACCTTGGCGCGCAGCAGGCCGAAGCCGATCGCGACACCGGACTGGCCACCGCCGACGATCAGGACGTCGAGTGCTTCGGTGCCGTCCGGCGCGGAGCGGGGCTCGAGCCAGGGCATGGTGGGGTGGTCGATGCGCTCGAGGTCGCTGGCGACCTGAGCTTCTAGGGCGGCGAGACTCATGCGGCGCGACCGTAACCGCCGCCGCCGCAGGTCTCGATGGTGACGAGATCGCCCTGTTGCAGCAGCAGGTTGGCCTTGCCGTTCAGCGCGGTGGTGGTGCCGTCGCGGTCGAGCGTGATGCGGAAGGTGGCGCCGGGTTCGCCGCCCTGGAGGCCGTAGGGGGGCACCTGCATGCGCTCGACGCAGGTGGTCAGCAGCATCTTCGGCGCCAGCACGCGGTAGGATCGAACCAGGCCGTCGCCGCCGCGGTGTAGTCCAGGTCCCCCGGTGCCGCGGCGGATGGATTGGCGCTCGACGGTGATGGCGTAGGTGCTTTCGATCATCTCGGCGGGGGTGTTGGAGGTGTTGGTCATGTGCACGCGGGTGGCCGGGCTGCCGTCGCGGTTGTGGCGGGCGCCCTCCCCGCCCCCATGCACCTCGTAGAGCAGGCGCCAGGTGCCGCCGGGCAGCGGTTCGGCGAAGGCGAGCAGGCCGGAGGTGGTGGGGCCGCCCGCGGCGAGGCGGTGTGGGATGATTTGCTCCATGGCATTGATAACGGCGTCGACGATGCGCATGGAGGTCTCGTGGTTGCCGGCGGCGACCGGGGCGTCCCAGCCGGGCTCGCAGACGGAGCCGGGGCGGGTGACGATGGTCAGCGGCCGCAGCGCGCCGGCGTTCTGCTGCATGTCGCGGCCACCGAGCAGGCGGGCGGCGTAGATGATGGCGGAGGCGGCGATGAAGGGGGTGGTGTTGCAGAAGTTCGGCAGGCGGTCGCAGCAGCCGGAGAGGTCGAAGGTGGCGTGGTCGCCGGCGATGGTGATGCGGACGTGGATGCGCGGCGGGGGGTCGCCGGGCTCGATCGGGTCGAGCGTGTCTTCGCCCTCGTAGATGCCGTCGGGGAGGGCGGTGATGGCCTCGCGCATCTCGGCTTCGGAGAGGTCGTGCAGGCGGTCGAGGGTGCGGAGGAAGGTGTCGGTGCCGTGGGTGGCGCAGAGGTCTTGCAGGCGCCGGGCTGCGATCGCGGTGGCGGCGATCTGGCCGAGCAGGTCGCCCTCGGCGGAGACGGGGTCGCGGACGTTGACCTTGATCATGTCGATCACGGCCTGGTTGACGCCGGACGCGGTGGCGACGGGCATGGGCGGGATGCGGATGGCTTCCTGGAAGGTGTCGGTGGCGGCGGCGTAGTAGCTCATCGGCCAGGTGCCGCCGACATCGGGCCAGTGGGCGAGGCTGAGGGCGAAGGCGATGATGGTGCCGTCGACGAAGACGGGGCGGACGACCTTGACGTCGTTGAGGTGGTTCCCGCCGAGGGCGCCCATGTTGTAGATCAGCGCGTCGCCCTCGGTGAAGCGCTCGAGCGGATGGACCTTGAGCAGCTCGCGGATCGTGTAGGCCATGGCGCCGAGGTGGACGGGGATGTCGCGGCCCTGGGCGACCAGGTCGCCGTTTGCGTCGGTGATGGTGGAGGAGAGGTCGCCGGCCTCGCGCAGCAGCGGCGAGCGGGCGGAGCGCATGAGGACGAGGCTCATCTCCTCGGCGGCGGCGGAGAGGCCGTGGCGGATGACTTCGACGGTGAAGGGGTCGAGGGGGACGAGCCCTCTCCCTCCGGGAGAGGGTTGGGTGAGGGTGGTGCCGCTTGGACGACCCTCACCCCGGCCCTCTCCCGGAGGGAGAGGGAGCGGTCCTTCGAGCTTGGTCATTGAGATATCCGGGTCATGCGGAGGTGGCCGGCTTCGGCCGGGGCGGCTTGCCAGCCGGGGGGGACGACGATGGTCGACCAGGCGTCGGCGACGATGGCCGGGCCGGTGACGATGCGGTCGAGGCCGTCGCGGGAGACGATCGCGGTCGGCACGTCGATCGCGCCGGGGAAGCTGCAGATGCGGGTGCGGGCGGGGCGGGCGCCGCCGGCTCGGGGTTGGGTTGCCACCGTTGTTGAGGGCACGCGGGCTTGGACGCGCGCGCCCTCGATGATGGTGGGTTCGTTGGTCGCGTAGCCGAAGAGCTGATGGTGTTGGGCCTGGAAGTCGGCGCGCAGGACCGCCGTGTCGAGGGGGAGGGTGAAGGGGATGGCGGTGGTGTCGCTCTGCGCCTCGTAGCGCATGAGGGCGACGTAGCTGAGCTCGATATCAGCCTCGGGAAGGCCGGCGTCGAGCAGCGGGGCCATGGCGATGCGGCGGAGTTCAGCCAAGCGTTGCTCGAGTGCGGCCGGGTCGAGGCCGTCGAGCTTCAGGCGGACGGATTGCTGGTGCAGGAAGCTCTGGTCGGCGGTGAGGCAGCCCAGCGCAGAGAAGGCGCTGGACGCGGCCGGCACGATGATCTCGTCGAGGCCGTAGATCTCCGCGAGTCCCGCCGCATGCATCGGGCCGCCGCCGCCGAAGGCGAGCAGGGTGCAGTCCCGGCCATCGACGCCGCGCTCCACCGTGACCCGGCGCAACGCCCGCGCCATCGTCGCGTTGGCGATCTGGATGATGCCGAGCGCGGTCTGCACGATATCGAGCCCGAGCGTGGCGGCGATCGGCGCGATGGCGGTGCGGGCGGCGGCGACGTCGATGCGGATCTCGCTGCCGAGCCGGGCCTCCGGGTCGAGGTAGCCGAGGACGCCGTTGGCGTCGGTGATGGTCGGCAGCGTGCCGCCGTTGCCGTAGCAGGCCGGGCCGGGCTGGACGCCGGCGCTCTGCGGGCCGACGCCGAGGCCGCCGGCGCCCTGATGCACGATGGAGCCACCGCCGGCGCCGATCGACTGGACGGCGAGCATCGGTGTCCGTAGCGGGCGGTCGCCTTTCTGGCTGGTGTCGGTCATGGCGGCGTCGCCGTCGACGATGAGGCAGACGTCGGTGGTGGTGCCGCCCATGTCGAAGGTCAGCACGCGCGGCAGGGCGAGAAGGCGGGCGATCTGGACCGAGGCGGCGACCCCGGCGGCGGGGCCGGACATGGCCATCACGATGGGGCGTTGCTTGGCCGTGGCGGTGGAGACCATGCCGCCGGCGGAGTGGAACACCTGGAGGCCCGGGCCGAGCGGCAGGCGTTCCTCCAATTCCAGCAGGTAGCCGGCGGCGATGGGCATGGCGGCGGCGTTGATGGTGGTGGACGAGGTGCGCTCGTATTCGCGGGATTCCGGGTTGATCTCGTGGCTGAGCGAGATGTACGGCACGATGCCGCGCAGGCGGTCGGCGACCAGGCGTTCATGGGCCGGGTTGGCGTAGGCGTGCAGCAGGCTGACGGCGACGGACTGCACGCCGGATGCGGCGACCCAGGCGGCCATGCGGTCGAGTTCGGCGGCGTCGGGCGCCAGCATCACGGCGCCGGTGTGGTCGAGCCTTTCGGCGAGGCCGAAGCAGCGCTCGTGCGGCACCAGCGGCGGGGCTTTTGGCGGGATGTTCAGGTCGTAGAGGTCGCGGCGGCGGTAGCGGCCGATTTCGAGCACGTCCTCGAAGCCGGCGGTCGCGATCAGCGCGATCGGCGGCAGGCGGTCCTGCACGATGGCGTTGGTGACGCGGGTGGTGCCGTGCACGAAGCGGGTTATTTCCGATTCCTGCAGGCCTACGGCGGCGATGGCGTCGAGCATCGCATCGACCGGGGCATCGGGGCGGGAGGGGACCTTGGCGAGGCGGGTCTCGCCGGTGCCGGGCTCGACGGCGACGATGTCGGTGAAGGTGCCGCCGATGTCGGTGCCAACGAGCCAGGTCCCAGAAGGCGAGGTCAAAGGGCGGGCTCCGGCACCCGGTTGGGCTCGAAATAGGGGATCGCCGCTAGCAATTCGCGCGTGTACTCCGCTTGGGGCGCGGCGAAGATCGCCGCCGCCGGGCCGGCCTCGACGACCTGGCCGCCCTTTAACACCACGAGATCGTCGCACAGCATGCGGACGACGTTGAGGTCGTGGCTGACGAACAGCAGGCCGATGCCGTCCTCGCGCCGCAGCCGGTCGAGCAGTTGCAGCACCACCGCCTGGATCGAGACGTCGAGCGCGGCGGTGGGCTCGTCGAGCACGAGCAGGCGCGGCCCCGGAGCGATGGCGCGGGCGATGCCGATGCGGGCTTTCTGGCCACCGGAGAGTTGGTGCGGGTAGCGTTGGAGCAGCTCGTCGGGCAGGCCGGCGCGGTTGGCGCTGTCGCGCACGCGCCGGGTCAGGGTGGCGCCGTCTCGGAGGTTCTCGAGGCGGCGTAGGGGGTGGGCGATGCTGTCGAAGGCGGTGTGGCGCGGGTTGAGGCTGTCGTGGGGGTCTTGGAAGACGATCTGGATCTGGCGGCGCTGCGGCGAGCGGTGGAAGTCGCGGGCGGGGATGCTGCCGATCGCGTCGCCTTGGAAGATGATGTCGCCGGAATCGGGGTCGATGAGGCGGGTGATGAGGCGGGAGAGCGTGCTCTTGCCGGAGCCGCTCTCGCCCACGAGGCCGAGGCTGCCGCCGGGGGGGATGCGGAAGGAGACGTCGTCGACGGCCTTGGTGGTGTCGAAGGTTTTGGTGACGTTGGTGAGTTCCAGAAGAAGCCCTCTCCCGCTGGCGGGAGAGGGTTGGGTGAGGGTGGGGCCACAGGCGGA
>CAZZVQ010000198.1:0-6914 GCA_964657565.1 uncultured Acetobacteraceae bacterium | reverse complement strand
TTCGGGGCAAAGCCCCGATCTTCCTCTAACTTTCCGTCAACTTTCTCACGCCATGATACACCATGCTGTCTGCAATCCACGCCGCCCTCGCGGCGCCGACCTGGCGCGTCCTACCTGCCCCCATCCTCCGAGGCACCGCGCTCGACTGCGTCGTCGTCACCGACCGCGCCATCCTGGCCATCACCCTGCGCGAGAACGCCACGCGCGCCGCCGCCGAAGACGCCGCGCTCGATCTGGCCGATTTTCACCCCGGCAGCCGGGGCATGCCGGTCATCCCGATCCTGCTCCGCCCGCCCGGCACGCCGATCCGTCCGCAATTCCCGCTGCCGCTGACCGGTGCCGCGCCCGTGGTCGAGGCGACACCGCTCACGCTGCCATTCCTCTTGCAACAGATCGCCCGCTTCCCGCCGCTCGGCCGCGACCCGGACGCTTGGAGCAGCGCCACCTATGCTCCGACGCCCGGCCTGCTCGACGCCGCCTGCCGCCTCTACGCCGATCACGACGTCGCCGCGCTCCGGCTGGCCAGCGCCGGACCCGCGGCGATCCAGCGGACCCAGGCCGCCATTCGCGCCGCCATCGACGCCGCGCAGGCGGCCGACGCGAAGACGGTCATCTTCGTCACCGGGGCGCCGGGCGCCGGCAAGACGCTGTGTGGTCTCGACTTGGCGTTCACGCCGGGCGGCGGCGCCGCGTTCCTCACCGGCAATCCGACGCTCGTCCACATCCTGCGCGACGCCCTCGTGCGCGACGCCGGCGCCCGCGGGCTCGACCCGCGCGCGGCGCGCCGGCGGGTCGACGGCGTCATCCAGGCCCTGCCGCGCTTCCGCGACCACTATGCCGCCGACGGGATGCCGCCGGAACGGCTCCTCATCATCGACGAAGCCCAACGCTGCTGGACCGCCGGCCACGCGGTGCATGCCACCCGCAACCGGGCCACCAAGCTGCACGATTCCGAGCCGGCGCACCTGCTGGCCGCCATGGAGCGGCGGCCGGGTTGGGCGGCGATCGTGTGCCTGCTGGGCGGCGGCCAGGAGATCTATGATGGCGAGGGCGGTCTCGCCGGCTGGGGCGACGCCCTCGCGCGCCATCCCGCCTGGACCGTGCACGCACCGCCCGACCGCGCCGCCGACCCCCGCCAGCTTCTTCCCGCCGGGCTCTCCGCCACGCGCTGCGACGCCCTGCATCTCGCGACCCCGATCCGCTCGGTCCGGGCTCCCGCCACCGCCGCCTGGGTCGACGCCGTCCTCGCCGACGAGCCGGCTCGCGCCGCCCACATCGCGGCCGAGGGCATTCCCTTCACCCTGACCCGCTCGCTCGACGAGCTCCGCGTCGCCCTGCGCCAGCGCGGCACCCGCACCGCCGGGCTGATCGCGTCCTCCACCGCCCGCCGCCTGCGGGCGGAAGGGCTCGGCGCCGTGCTGCCGCACCAGGACGACGCCGCCGTTTCGCACTGGTTCCTGTCCCGCTGGCCCGACATCCGCAGCAGCGACGCGCTCGAAGTCGTCGGCAGCGAATTCGCCGTCCAAGGTCTCGAATTCGATCGCACCGGGCTCTGCTGGGATGCCGACCTCGTCCGCGGCGTCGCGGGATGGGAGGCGCGCCGCTTTCGCGCGACCGTCTGGACCCGTGCCTCTGCATCGGCCCGGGCCAACCGGCTGAACGCCTACCGGGTCCTGCTCACGCGCGCCCGCCATGGCACCATCATCTGGGTTCCACGCGGCGACCGCCGGGACCCCACGCGCGACCCGGCGCGCTACGACGCCATCGCCGCATACCTGCAATCTTGTGGCGTTGCCGCGCTGGACGCGGGACGCCGGACCGAACAGGATGCGGCCGCGCCGCCGGAGGCCGCCCTGTTGTGATCCGCCTGTTCCTCGCCGCCATCTTGATCGCCGTCGCGCAGCCAGCGGCCGCCCGGGTGCTCAAAATTGCGACGTGGAACCTCGAATGGCTCACCCTTCGGCCCGCCGGTGACCCGGCGCTGCCGGAAACCGTCACGCCCAAGCGCCCCGAGGACCGCGCCCTCCTGCGTCGCTATGCCGCCACGCTCGACGCCGACGTCGTGGCGCTCGAGGAAGTGGACGGGCCCGAAGTCGCGGCCGAGATCTTCACCCCGGATCGCTACGCCCTGTTCTTTTCGCATGATGACGTCGTCCAGCGCGTGGGCTTTGCCGTCCGCCGTGGCATTGCGGTCCAGCAGAACCCCGACCTGGTCGCCCTCGACATCTACCCCAACGCGCATTTCCATTTGCGCAGCGGCGTCGACATCACGCTCGACTTTCCCTCGGCCCGGCTTCGCCTGTTGGGCGTGCATCTCAAATCCGGCTGCCACTACGGCTCGCTCAGCAACAATCCTGGCCGCGTCTGCGACACGCTCCGCCGGCAGGTGGTGCCTCTGCAGGGCTGGATCGCGCAACGGCGGGAGGAGGGCGTGCCGTTCGCGCTGCTCGGCGACTTCAACCGCCGGATGGATGGCCGCGACGAGATGATCGCCGCACTCAACCAGGCGTCGCCGCTGCTGCGCGTCACCGAGGGGCGCTCGACCCCGTGCTGGGGCGGCAACAGCTTCATCGATCACATCATGCTCGGCGGCGCCGCCCGCGCCTGGCTGGAGCCGAACTCGATGCGCGTGCTGGTGTATCGGGAGGGAGAAGAGGCCAAGGAGCGGCTGTCCGATCACTGCCCGGTCTCGGTCCGGCTCGTTCTACCAGAATAGGATTACCGAATGGTCAAGACGGTACTGGTGACCGGCGCTACCGCCGGCTTTGGTCAGGCGGTCGCGCGCCGGTTCGTGCGGGACGGCCACCGGGTCATCGCGACGGGGCGGCGCGCCGACCGGCTGGAGGCGTTGCGCGCCGAACTCGGCGCCTCGCTGCTGCCGTTTCAACTCGACGTGACGGAGGCTGCCGCGGTGGCCTTGCTGCCGTCGAGCCTGCCTGCTGCGTGGCGGGAGGTCGACGTGCTGGTGAACAATGCCGGCCTCGCGCTCGGCGTCGCGCCGGCGCAATCCGCGGTATTGCAGGATTGGGAGACCATGATCGCCACCAACGTCACCGGCCTGATGCGCATGACGCATGCGCTGCTGCCGGGGATGGTCGAGCGCGACCATGGCCACATCGTCAACGTCAGCAGCACCGCGGCGCGCTATCCCTATCCGGGCGGCAACATCTACGGCGCCAGCAAGGCCTTCGTGACGCAGCTCAGCGCCAACCTGAAGGCTGACCTCGTCGGCACCGGCGTGCGCATCACCGATCTGGAGCCCGGGCTGGTCGGCGGCAGCGAGTTCAGCGCGGTCCGCTTCGGCGGCGATGCCGAGAAGGCGAAGGCGGTCTACGCCGGCACCACGCCGCTATCCCCCGAAGACATCGCCGAGGCGGTCGCCTGGGTGGTCGGCCTGCCGCCGCACGTCAATATCAACCGCCTGGAAATGATGCCGACCTGTCAGGGGCCGGGCCCGCTGGCCATCAAGCGGGCGGGCTGACAGCAAAAGGCCCGCGCGAAGCGGGCCTTTTCGTCCTACTCGACCTCGGCGTCCTCTTCGATCGGCTCGATTTCTGCCGCCGATCCCTTCTGGATGGTCTTGAGGTACTCCGAGAGCTTCGTCAGCGCGGTGCCCTTGTCGATCTGGTCCAGCGCCGCCAGTTCGGCGGCCAGACGGTCCATCGCCGCCTCGTAGATCTGCCGCTCGCTGAAGCTCTGATCCGGCTGCCCCGCGTTGCGATGCAGGTCGCGCACGACCTCGGCGATCTGCATCGGGTCGCCCGAATTGATCTTCTGCTCGTATTCCTGCGCCCGGCGCGACCACATGGTGCGCTTGATGCGCGCCCGGCCCTTCAGCAGCGCCAGCGCCTCGTCGAACACCTTGCGCGTGGCCAGCTTGCGCAGCCCGGCCGTGCGGGCCTTCGATACCGGAACCCGCAGTGTCATGCGGTTTTCCTCGAACGTGATGTGGATCAGCTCGAGCTTGTGTCCGGCGATCTCCTCGGTGGCGATCCGCTCGACCTTGCCGACGCCGTGGGTCGGATAGACGACGTAGTCGCCTTCGACGAAATTCTCCTTGGCCGCCATCGCGCGGGGCACGATCTGCGGCCGGCCATGCATCGCCGGCATGTGCCCCGGCATCTTCGGCGGCGAACGGAATGGCGGCTCGATCGGGGGGGCGGGCGCCACGGCGTCCGCGGCGGGCGGCTCGACGGGGGTCTCGAGTGCTGGTGCGAGGGCTGTTTCTGTGTCGTCGGTCATCACGATCTCCGTGTCTGGCGCGTCGGTATCTGACACGGGCTTCACTGGATTGATTGGCTGGGCGTCAGCGATGGTCTCGGTCGGGCTTGTCGGCGCTGGCGGGACGGGATTAACCTTTGCGGACTTGCTCGACACGGTACCGACGGTCTCCTCGCCTACAACTTGATTATAGCAGGCAGCCGCCATTACTGGCCGCGACTACTGCTGTCAGGCGATGAGATGCGCGCTGATCTTGAGCTTATAGCAAGAAAATGCGTCCAAGTCACGCAGCCCAGGGTTGTCCCGGACGCTGCTTGCAGTCCGAGGCTTGCTTACGGCGCGCCAGGCTCGGCTGAGAACAGCGCCTCCTTGCCGGGCTTGTCCTTCCACTCGTCGGCGTCCGCCGGCGGTTCGCCCTTGCGCGTGATGTTCGGCCACTGGGTCGAGAAATTGCGGTTGCGCTCGAGCCAGGCGTTCGACTTATCGTCGCTATCCGGCACGATCGCCTCGGCCGGACATTCCGGCTCGCACACGCCGCAATCGATGCACTCGTCGGGGTGAATGACGAGCATGTTCTCGCCGACATAGAAGCAGTCCACCGGGCAGACTTCTACGCAGTCCATATACTTGCACTTGATGCAGTTCTCGGTGACCACGTAGGTCATCGCCAATCCTCTTCCCGCGCAGCCGATGGGGCCGTGCGAATTCCGCGCCACGACCTGGCTGCGGTATGCAAGCGTTTCACGTGTCGCGCAACCCGCGCTGCTCACATTCCACGCGCTCGCGATACAGGCCTTGCGCTTCCGGCGCGGGCCCCCTGCGTGTCGCCAGCGCCACCACCTCGACCACCCGCACCTGCCCGCGGTGCGGCAGCGTCACCACGTCGCCGGGCCGCAGCCGCGCATGCGGCTTGTCGGTCGGCTGGCGATTGATCCGCACCGAGCCTGCCGCGACCAGCCGCGCGCAGTCGGATCGCGCCTTCATGAACCGCGCGCACCACAGCCATTTGTCCAGCCGCTGCCAGTCCCGGTCCTCTGCCTCGGCCAATCAACGCCTCATGAGTGCCAGGGCGGCGAACGGGCTGTCCGGCCGGGGAGGGGCCGGCACCGACGCCCCCGGCGGCCGCGACGCCCGGCGCGCCTGCATCATCGCCGGCGCCGGCGGCCCGTACTCGTCCGCCCGCAGCGCCGCCGCCGGGAGCAGCCGCATGCCCAAGCCGCGCAGCACCGCCGGCACCATCTCGCGCGGGACCGCGAGCCGGGCCGCCACCGGGTCGGGCACCGCCGCCGGCCGCAGCCGCGCCGCCCACGCCAATTCGGCCGCGAGCCGCTCCGCGATATCGAGCCGGATGAACGCCGGCCCGGCCTCGACCCAGCCCAATAGACCCAGCAAGCCGGGCGGCCAGCCCGGCACCCCATCCTGCGCCGGGATGGAGACCTTGCCCGGCGCCGGTAGCGCGGGCAGCGTTACGCCAGCCCGCAGTGCCAGCAGGGCCGCCCGCACCGCCGCGGGTCGCGGCTTCAACAGCGCCGGCATGAACAGCGCGAACCGTCCCGCCTTGACCCCCAGCTCCTTCAACGTCGCCCGCAGCCCGGCCGGGACGCTCGTTTCCGTCGCGCCCGGCAGCACGCCGCCGGCCTCGACGAGCCGGTGCAGCGCGCCCCGCAACGCCGGGTTCCCGGCCGCCTTCGCCTCGGCCGCGAACAGCGGCGCCAACCCGGCCTCGATCCGGCTGGTGACGAAGCGCTGCAGCCGCAACCGGACCCGTTCGCGCCGCGGCCCATCGAGGAACTCGCTGTCGAACACCTCGACCGACGGCCGCAACAGCCCGGGCCCCGGACGCAGGCGGGCCACCGCCACCCCCGCCCAGCTCAGCCGATGATCCGCCTCCCAGCCCAGCTCGGTGTCGGCCGCCGCCTCGATCGCCTCGACCCGGCGCGGCATCCATTCCCGCAATGCCCGCCGGGCCGCCCGCAGCACGAGCCGCCGCTCCGGACCCTCGGTCGCCGGGTCCGGCAGGAACGCGAAGCCGCTGACATGCCCGACCGGATGCCCCTCGACCACGACCTCGCCCCGCTGCGTCACCGCGGAGAGTAGTTCCGGGCTCTCGTCCAGCCGGCGCAGCAGATGCGCCGCCCGCCGGTCGACGAAGCGCGAGGTCAGCTTCTCGTGCAACGAATCCGACAGCAGGTCCTCGACCTGCCGCGTCCGCGCCTGCCATCCCGCCGCGTCCGGGACCCAATCCGGCCGGGCCGCGATATACGCCCAGACCCGCACGCCCGAGAGGCGTTGCATCAGCGTGTCGATGTCGCCGTCGGCGCGGGCCAGCGACCCGATGCCCGCCTCCAGCCATGCCTCGGGCAGCACGCCGTCGCGGACGAGATGCTGGAACACCCGGGCGCAGAGTTTCGTGTGCGTGTCGTCGGCCAGCTTGCGGAAGTCCGGGATGCCGCACGTCTCCCACAGCAGCCGCACGCGCCGGCGTCCGGCGGCCAGGCCGCGGACCTCCGGATCGCGCGCGAGCGCCTCGAGCGTCTCGAGATCGACCGCATCCGGCCCGCGGATCAGACCGGGCTTCGGCGGGGCGGCTTGCAGGCTCGCCAGCAGCGTCTCGACACTGGTGAAATCCAGCGTGTCGTTGCGCCAATAAAGCTGTTCGAGCGGTTCGAAATGATGGTTCTCGACCGCATGCA
>CAZZVQ010000197.1:0-6961 GCA_964657565.1 uncultured Acetobacteraceae bacterium | reverse complement strand
CGTCGCCTACGCCGCCCCCGTCGACCTCGCCGTCGCCGCCGACATCGCCCGCTTCATCCCCGCCGCCGCCGAAGCCCTCGGCGGCATCAACGTCCTCGTCAACAACGCCTCCGGCTTCGCCGCCACCGACGACGACACCGGCTGGGCCGCCAGCTTCAACGTCGACATGCTCGCCACCGTCCGCGCCAGCCAGGCCGCCCTCCCCTACCTCGAGCGCGCCAGCGACGCCGCCATCGTCAACGTCTCCTCCATCTCCGCCCTACGCGCCACCAAGCGCAACCCGCCCTACGCCGCCATCAAGGCCGCCATCGACTCCTACACCGCCAGCCAGGCCCGCATCCTCGCCGACCGCGGCATCCGGTCCAACGCCGTCGCCCCCGGCTCCATCGAATTCCCCGGCGGCGTCTGGGACCAGCGCAAGCGCGACAACCCCGACCTCTACGACGCCACCCTTTCCCAGATCCCCTTCGGCCGCATGGGCCAACCGGACGAGGTCGCCGAGTTGATCCTCTTCCTATCCTCCCGCCGCGCCAGCTGGATCACCGGCCAAAGCATCGTCGTCGACGGCGGCCAACTCCTAGGCACCTAACCCCCACCCCCTCGCACGTCTCCCTCTCCCTCCGGGAGAGGGCCGGGGTGAGGGTCCCGCCGCAAGAAACTACTCCCCCGCCACCTTCACCAAAGTCTTCCCAAAATTCCCCCCCTTCAACATCCCGATGAACGCCCCCGGCGCCTTCTCCAGCCCCTCCGTCACATCCTCCCGATGCTTGATCGCCCCGCTCTTCACCAGCGGCCCGATCTCCCCCAAGAACATTGACTCCTGATCCGCGAAATCCCAAACGATGAACCCCTGCAGCCGCAGCCGCTTCGTCAGCGTCGCCCGAAACAACAACGGCGTCCGATCCGGCCCCGCCGGCAACTCCGTCATGTTGTAGTTCGCCACCAACCCACACACCGGCACCCGCGCAAACGGATTGAGCAACGGAAACACCGCATCCCAAACCGCCCCGTTCACGTTCTCGAAATACACGTCGATCCCCTTCGGACAAGCCTCCGCCAACACCGCCCCCAACCCCGGGTCCCGGTGATCGACGCAAGCATCGAACCCCAGCTCTTTGACAACGTAAGCGCATTTATCCGCCCCGCCCGCGATCCCCACCGCCCGCGCCCCCCGCAGCTTGGCGATCTGCCCCACCAGCGACCCCACCGGCCCGCTCGCCGCCGCCACCACCACCGTCTCCCCCGCCTTCGGCTGCCCGATATTGTGCAACCCGGCCCAAGCGGTCATCCCCGGCATCCCCAACACCCCCAACGCCGTCGACGGCGGCGACCCGGTGTCGGCCAGCTTCCGCACCGTCTTGGCGTCCCCGATCGCCCACTCCTGCCAACCCGTCCGCCCCGCGACCAGATCCCCCTCCGCGAACCCCGCCGCCCGTGACGCCGTGACCCGGCCCACGACCTCCCCCGTCATCACCTCCCCGATCCCCACCGGCGCCGAATACGAAGCCGCATCGCTCATCCGCCCCCGCATATACGGGTCCAGCGACAGGTACATCGTCTTCAACACCACCTGCCCCTCGCCGGGCTCCGGCACCGGCGCCGTCTCCAGCCGGAAATTCTCCGGCGTCGGCGCCCCTTGCGGCCGGCTGGCAAGCACGATGCGACGGTTCTCTGTCATGGCGTCCCCTTAATCTTTGATTCATGTCCGCCCCCTACTCTGCGCAGGAGACCACCCGGGCAAAAGGCCTAGATGCCAGTTCTAACGATACAAACGGCGAGCTTGTGGGCATCGGGCGACAATAGTACCTTTACCGGCACTGGCGGTCCCGCCGCGTTCGACCCATTCCTCGGCGAGTTCTCCGACGTCGTCAGCAGTGCCGGCCTGGCCAGCGAGCCCTTCCAGGACCAACTCTACGACGTCGACGCCGGCGACCAAGTTACCTTCGTCATCGCCCTCCAGAATTTCGCCTCCCTCGCCGCCTCCGGCGTCAAGATCCGCGACACCCTCCCCGTCGGCTTCGCCATCGCCGCCTCCGACCTCACCGTCGTCGACGGCGCCGGCAACCCGCTCACCACCACCGGCAACCTGTTCAGCCCAACCGACGGCATGACCATAACCTCCCCCGTCGGCGCCTACAGCGACACCTCCGGCGCCAACGTCGTCCTCGTCACCTTCACCGCCTACGCCACCAACAACATCATCCTCACCGGCGCCAACGTCACCAACACCGCCCAGATCGTCAGCCCCACCCCGACCTCGGCCAGCACGCTGGTCCAAACCAGCACCTTCTCCGCGACCTCGGCCCCCGACCAGCCCGCCGCCACCCTCACCGCCGGCAACACCGCCGCCTTCGACATCACCGTCACCCTCCCCGAAGGCAGCGTGCAGGACTTCCGCATCGACGAGATCCTGCCCCAGACCGGCACCTCCTGGCTCCAGCTCGTCTCCACCCAGATCGTCTCCGTCGGCAGCCGCCTCACCCCGAGCGCCCCCGTCATCGTCCAACCCGGCGGCTCCATCCAACTCGGCACCGTCCGCAACGCCTACGACAACCTCGTCACCCCCGCCGACCAGATCGTCGTCCGCGTCACCGTCCGCGGCGCCGGCACCACCGCCGGCCAAGGCACCCTCGACACCGTCGTCTCCACCGCCGACCCCAACAATGCCGGCGCCCGCATCAGCACCACCCTCGCCAACACCCTCACCCTCGGCGCCGTCGACACCCCCCCCACCATCACCGGCACCAGCACGGCCCAATTCGCCACCAGCTCGACGCTCGTCCTACCCTTCCAGACCCTGACCCTGACCGACCCTGACTTAGCTCAGCGCCAGACCCTCACCATCCACCGATCCAACCCGGCCCTCGGCACCCTCTCCGCCCCCGGCCTCCTGCAGAACGTGGCCGGCGACGACGTGCTCACCGGCACAATCGACACCGTCCAGACCGCCGCCCGCGCCCTCCTCTTCACGCCCTCGTCGAGCCTCACCGGCGTCGAAACCATCGGCTTGACGCTGGACGACGGCGCCGGCGGCGTCGCGACCGCTCAGGCAGCCCTGACCATCGCCGCTGCCGCCCACCCACCCACCCTCACCTCCTTCCCCATCTCCACGCAAACCGTCCTGACCTCCACCGCCACCGGCAGCAGCACCTATTCGGAGGTCCAGCTCTACCAAGGCGCGATCGGCAATCTGAATACCCAGTTCCTCTACGACGGCGACACGCCCCTCGCGATCGTCGCTCAGCAGGACGGCATGCTGATCAGCAGCCAGGCCCAAGCCACCGCGGTCCAACTCCAAGGCGGTCTCAACGTCCTCAGCATGGAACAAGGCTCCAGCTTCCTGGTCAGCGGCACCGGCGCCGACACCTTCTTGCTCCATGCCGACCAGGCCCAAATCACCTGGAACACGATCTCCAACTTCCACACCGGCGACAGCGTCATCCTCTACGGCTTCGACCGCAGCACCTCGGCCCGCTGGTGGGACGCCAATGCCGGCGCACCCAACTACACCGGCGCCACCCTTCGGCTCGACCTCGACGGCAACGGCTCCATCGACAGCAGCCTCACCTTCGCCGGCAAGACCACCGGCGACACCGCCCAGTATCAATTCCAGACCGGCGCCGTCGGCGGCGCCAACTACCTCTCGATCACCGCCCCATGATCGACCGGCTCGGCCCGATCACGGGAGCTTCATGGCTGGAACCGGCGGCAGCCGCCCGTGTTGCTGACGGATGGCGAACACCATCACCACCTCGACCCTTTCCGCCGACCAAGACGCGGTCGCCGCCGCCCGCGCCGCCAAGCTCCGCTACGTAACCGATCGCAAACCGGGCCTCACCCGCGTCAGGGCCGAGCATGGCTTCGACTACTACGACCCCGACGGATCGAAGATAACCGATGAGCCTGAATTGGAGCGGATCAGAAAGCTCGCGATCCCGCCGGCCTACACTGACGTATGGATCAGCCGCGATCCCCGCGGCCATTTGCAAGCCGTCGGCCGCGACGCCCGCGGCCGCAAGCAATACCGCTACCACCCGACCTGGCGCATCGTCCGCGACGAGGCCAAATACGGCAAGATGCTGATGTTCGGCAGGGTCCTGCCGAAGATCCGCGAGCAGGTGGACCGCGATCTCCGCCTCCCCGGCCTGCCCAAGCGCAAGGTCCTCGCCGCCATCGTCGCCCTGCTCGAAAAGACCATGATGCGGGTCGGCAATGAGGAATACGCCAAGGAGAACAAGAGCTACGGCCTAACCACCCTGCGCGACCGGCACATCAAGGTGAAGGGCCGCCACGTCGAGTTCGATTTCCGCGGCAAGCACGGCATCAACCATCACATCGACCTCGACGACCGGCGCCTCGCCAAGATCGTCGAGCGCTGCCGCGACATCCCCGGCCAGGACCTGTTCCAATACCTCGACCACGACGGCGAGCGCCACGGCATCGGCTCCGAAGACGTCAACGAATACCTGCACGAGATCTCCGGCGAAGCGGTCACCGCCAAGGACTTCCGCACCTGGGCCGCCACCAACCTCGCCGCCACCACCCTGGCGGAACTGGAACGCTTCGACACCCAGGCCGCGGCCAAGAAGGGCGTCGTCCAAGCCGTCGAGCACGTCGCCAAGAAACTCGGCAACACCCCCGCCATCTGCCGCAAATGTTACATCCACCCCGCCATCTTCGAAGGCTATCTAGACGGCAGCCTAGCCGAAGGCCTCAAACAACGCGCCGACGACCTGCTCGAGCATCCCAGTTCAGCCGGCCTGACCGCCCAGGAAGTCGCACTGACCGCCTTCCTCAGCCGGCGCTTGGGCGAAGTCATCGACGCCCCGCCGCGCAAGTGAGCGATCCTCGCCCGTACGCAGGCGAGATTGACCAGTGACCCTGGGCTGGATCCAGCGCGCCCCCAACGCGCCCTATTTCATCGAAGCCGACGGCCGCTCCTGGACGCCCATCGGCCAAAACGACTCCATCGCCTGGACCGAACTGGCCGGCCTACGCGGCCGGCGCGATCTCGACTCCGTCCGCCGTCACCTGGCCTGGCTCGCCGACCACGGCGTCACCTGTCTCCGGCTCATGCTCGAATACGCCGAAGACGGCGAGCACTTCTTCGAAAGCCCGGCCGGCACCTACAACCCGGTCCTCGTCGATCTCTGGGACGACCTGTTCCACCTGGTCGAGGCCGCCGGCCTGCGCATTCTGCTGACCCCGCTCGACACCTACTTCCAGTGGGTCCGCTGGGACCAGCACCCCTACAACGTCGCCAACGGCGGCCCCTGCGCCGCGCGCACCCAGATCATGACCTGCCCCGCCACCCGCGAGCTCATCAAGGCCCGCCTCGCCTTCGCGACCCGGCGCTGGGGCGGCAGCGGCGCCCTCTTCGCCTGGGACCTCTGGAACGAGATGCACCCGGTCCAAGGCGAGGACCGCCCCGACTGCTTCACCGACTACATCGACGACGTCAGCCCCTTCCTGCGCAACCTCGAAACCAGCCTGCATGGCCGCGCCCACCTCCAATGTGTCTCCGTCTTCGGCCCCGAACTGCACTGGAAACCCTGGCTCAACGAGCCGATCTTCCGCCACCCCGCACTCGATTTCGCGAGCAGCCATTTCTACGCCGAGGGGACGATCGACCACCCGCAGGACACCGTGGCCCCAGCCCTCGCCGTCGCCGAGCTCATGCACGAGGCAATGGCCGAGATCACCGACGGACGCCCCTTCCTCGATACCGAACACGGCCCGATCCACACCTTCAAGGATCACCGCATCACGCTGCCGGAGGCATTCGACGACGAGTATTTCCGACACATCCAATGGACCCACCTCGCCTGCGGTGGCGCCGGCGGCGGGATGCGCTGGCCGAATCGACACCCCCACGCGCTCACTCCCGGAATGCGCCGGGCCCAGCGCATCCTGGCCGACTTCCTTCCCCTCATGGACTGGAGCGCTTTCCAGCGCCAGCCGCTCGGACCTAGACTGACATGGTCCGACGACGATGCCGTGGTCTTCGGGAGCGGCGACGCGAACCAAGCTGTCCTTTACGCGCTCCGGTTGCGTCCATTATTGCCTAACGGGCAGCTAGACACGGCAACTCGCTCTATGGTAGAAATTTTCGTCTCAGGACTTGGACCGGAAATTTTCGAGGCCCATATTCTGGACACAGTGACAGGCGATTTGTTCTGTCAGACAAACTTGGCACAAAACGGCCTTGGCGTTCTCATCCGGTTGGTGAACTTTGGCTCGGATCGGGCGATAATCGTTCGCCCATCACGGTAACTTGTGCTTAATGTTCGTAGCTTAGAATCCGTTAAATGGTACGGCTTAGTGAGGCCGGACCCGATGAGCTTTCTCCGCGTCGCGTTGTGATTGGTTCTACATGATCGAATGCCACCCGCTGCTCCGACCCGTCGTGCAACTTGCCAAGCCGGTAGTGCACGCGGTCAAGACTTGGCACCCTCGCGTCGTCGGCGTCCGCCATCACGTTCATCACCATGTCCGCCGGCTCTTGACCGCAGCGACACCGTCTCAAGCCGTGATGACCGTGTGCCAGCGCGTGGCAGGACCGATTGTCGCCGGTGGTCTGGTACTGCTTCCCCCTGCCAGCGCGGTGCCGCCGGCGGGCGGCGTGGGTGGGTTCCCGGGCGCGATCGTTCCTGAATACGGTGCCCCAGCCTTCGGCCCCGGCTTCGCTGGCCCCGGCCCGCTCGCCTACGGCCCAGGCGGCGGCTACGGCCCCGCTGCGTTCGGCGGTATCGGCGGCGGCATACTCGCGCCCGGGTTCTCCTCGCCAGGATCCACTACCCCGGTGACGACGGTGCCCGGCTCCCCATCGGCAGCCAACAGCACCCCAGAAACCACCCCGGTGCTCGTCACCACAGGCGACAGCTCGCCCCCAGGTGGCACCATTCCCGGCGGATCAACGCCGGGCGGATCAACCCCCGGTGGCGACACCCCCCCCGGTGGC
>CAZZVQ010000196.1:0-7077 GCA_964657565.1 uncultured Acetobacteraceae bacterium | reverse complement strand
GCGCCTTTTCACTCCACCCCTCCGACGGAAAACCGTTACCGGGACACGCTCCTAGGTCCCCGCCAGCGGAATTGAACTCGGCCATGCCGCCGGGCAGCACGTGGTGCTGGTCCAGGAACACCGCCAGCCTTGTCGCCGTCCCGGGTGTGATGATCCCCTCTGCAAAGACTGTCTGCATCAGCCCCATGCCCATCATGCGAGCGTCTAATTCGTTGAACGTAAACGACATAGGAGCTTGCGGATCAGCACTGGCCTGATGGGGCAAGGCACCGCCGACAAACACAGCCATGATAGCCAAACGAACCCAAATCACCACGCGCCCCTCCTAGCGAAGAAGCCTACACGTGCAATCAGGGTTGCTGAAGGCTGAATGGAACGCGGGTTACCTCATCAAGCCTGGACCGTCTCCGCTCCACCGCCGCAACTGCTCGCGCACGTTCATTCAAGCGCCGGGCAAGGATGTTCACGATGCCGGGCGGCGCTTCTGGCAGCCTCGCCGCAGCCAGCATCTCGAGGTAGCGTTCGTCCGCCTTCAAGAACACCGCCACCGCACGCCGAAGAGCAGTTTCGATGCGTTCCACCTCTTCTTCGCGCAGCAGGCGAACGTAATCTGCTTCCTGTGCGACCTGCTCAAGCTCGGACGACCGCAGGGCCGAGTTGGACGACTCGTGCCTCATGCTGACGCCTCCGCAAGGGCGGCCTCAATGTCGAGGCACTCGGATCGTTTGTGGGCGAGCGGTGGCGCCTCGACGGCAGCCCGCAACAATTCCGGGTCGGCGACGAGGACGCACGTGTCCACCGCCCTGGTCACGGCCGTATAGATCAGAGAGCGATCCAGCAGCCTGGACGGCATCACCGGCACGATGACGCGCTTGAACGAGGAGCCCTGGGCCTTGTGAATGGAGATCGCCCAGCCGCTGGTCAGACGTTCCAAGTCGGGGAGGGTAATCTCATCAGCCGAGCCGTCGTCGAGTTCGAGCCAAGCCCCTTTAGCCGTGCCGCGTTTGATGATCCCCAGGGAGCCGTTCATGAATCCGGCGCACACCGGCTCGCCTGTGGCAGGGTTAATGACCGGGTTACCGTCCTCACCCTTGATGGGCGCCTTCGTGTAGTCATTCCGCAGCCACATGACCTTGCTGCCGACCGACAGGCCCCATTTGGCGATCAGCGGCTGGTGAACCATCCACTCGGCCCCCACGCTCTCGTTGATGGCCTTGATGCCACCGGTCCCATTCTTTACCGGGCAAAGGATCTGAACGTCCGCGGCATGCAGGGCTGAGACCCGCATCGGAGGTGGAGCCGCCCCAACCATCGCGCGGAAGGCGGCGATCGCGGCGGTGCCGGTGCGATCCTTGGTGGACGGAACCAGGAACACACCACGCGCGAACGGTCGGGAAGGGTCAAACCGGGGCAGGGCGGGCAGGTGGCCGTTCCGAATGGCCGCAGCTACGGCGGGGATACCACTCGCCTCCGCTTGCCGGTGCACAACGTCGAGCTCCACCTTGGGGATGGCGGGCGTGGCGATCATGCGCTGGAACGGTAAGCCCGGCCCGATTGGTGGCAATTGGCCCGGATCACCGATGAACAGCAAGTCCACCTCGGGCGCGAGCGCGACCAGCATCCGGTAGACGGATGGGATATCCAGCATCGAGCACTCGTCCAGGATGACGAAGCCCCGCTTCAACTTACGCTTGCCGGACTCGATGCGCGCCAGGAACCGAGCCACCGTGCTCGCCTCCCGCCCTGTGGCCTCCGCGATCCGCTTCGCCGCCCGGCCAGCCAAGGCGACCTGAGCGTATCGGAATCCATCGTGCTGCACGCCCCGGCACGCCTCCAAAGCGGCCAGCACGGCCTTGACGGAAGTTGTCTTGCCGGTGCCTGCCCCGCCGCAGATGATGCTGACCGGGCTGGTGACCGCCATGTGAACAGCTTCGCGCTGGCGAGGAGAAAGCGGGTGCCCCGCAGCCTGCTCCTCCTCAGCCAACGCCGCTTCCACCACGTCGGACGACGACGAGTGGGACTGCCGCCCAAGGCGTGTCACCAGCAACCGCTCGATTTCCCGTTCCATGAACGAGGCTGCCCGGCTTTGGAGCAGTCCACTTGGGTGCCGAATTACCCGGCCAGCCTTGACCGCCATCTCAATGGGCTCACGACCGACCCGCAGGGCGGTGAACCCGAGCAGGTTCCACAGCTGCGCCTGCACCTCGCTCGCTGTCGCCGCCGTGTGGCCAGCCTTGTAGCGCCTGGCCAGCGCCTCATCCACGGCCGCCAGCAGCCGCCGGTCTTCGTCGAGGGCCAGCCCAAGCCGTAGCGCACGAGCATCGACGACCTTCCAAGGTTCCAAAAGAACAAGGGCGTAGGGATCGGCCTGGATCCTCTCGATGGCACCCCGGCCCCAGAGGGCTGCGGCCGCTGCGCCAGTCCGGGGGCTGACCCCGTAGCGATCAAGCCAACGGAAAACCTCGACCTCCTCGGCAAGAAGCCCGAAGCCTTGGGCTACTTCGACAGCCCGGTCCGGCCCAATGACTTCGGCGAGCATCCGGACGTCGTTCCCGGCCAGCGCGTCATACAGGTGCTCGCCCAGCACGTCCCACAAGCGGCTCGCTGTCTTCCAGCCAATTCCAGCGAACCGGCGGTTTGTCGCCAGATAGCGGATGATCGTCCGCCCCGACGGCAGCAGCGGCAGGGCGACGGACGCCTGGATCTGCGGACCGTATCTCTCGTGCGCCTCCTCCACGCCGGTGACGCGCCAGGTCTCCCCATCCTGCGGATCACGGGGTGCCACATGCGGCGAGAGGATAGCGCGCCGGAGCTCGGATCCGGCATCGCGCCCGATCAGCACGCCTCCGCCGACCGGGCTGGGATGGAACGAGGTCAGCGTGATCTCTGCCGTCACATGCGGGCTGATCATGATGGCGCTCATGGCAACCTCCCCGTCTCCGTCATGATCCGCTCCAGCCGACGCAGCCTGCCGAGCTCGGCAAGCAGCGACGCGTTTTCGGCCATGAGCCTCAGGTTCTGTGCCTCGAGGTCAGACCGATCTTTGTCGACCTTCGACTTGTCCTCTCGACGCAGTTCCGCCTGCGCAAACTCGTTGAGGTGCCTACGACGGTCCGCCTCCTCTGCCTCTGCCAGCAGCTGGGAGCAGCGGGGGTTGGTCTGGAAGACCTTTCGGTCAAAGCCACATAGCTTGGCGATTGCAGTGCGGTTAAGTTCGCCGTGCATGCGGGGCAGGGGTGTCGCCTTGTACCGGAGCAAGACCCCAATCAATGCCTGCACGTTCTCTTCGGCGAGCTGTGGACCGTTCTTTCCCGGTGAGCGCGGCATCAGCGTCGGCCTCCTGGCTTGCTGCTGCCGGTAATCATCGGCTTCAGTTGCACCAACTCAGCCGATGGCAGCGCTCCCATAGTCCGGAGGCGATCAAGTGCGGGTGCGCTGTGCTCGAAGAATCTTAGCCAGGCTTTCATGCCGCCCAACTCACCAACGGCATGAATGGCGGCCAAAAGACCGCCGAGCGCGAGATTCCGCTCGGCTTCCAACTGCGCCAGCTTGGCCTTCTCGATCTCGAGCGAGGCGGCCAGGTTTGTCTTTGAGCTCTTATCGGAACGCTCAGCCAGGGAGCGCAGCCGCTGCTGCTCCGCCTGCCACTCCGCGATCCTAGCCGACCGCCACGCGTCACGCGTCAGCGCCGAAGCGTGGGCCAGCGTGGACATGTGGCGCACGACGGCGCGCACCGTGATTGTCTCGTTATCCGCGATCATCTCAGAGAGAACCCTGACCATCTCGGAATCTGCGGCCCGGGCGCTCTCTGTCTGCCGCTCGGGAGTGGTTTGGTCAGACATCGAGCGCAGTCCTCGCTTTGATTGGTTGCGAAAGGTCTTTGCCTTCCGGGAACGGCTTCTCGCCTTCGGCAGTCTCCAGAATGATCCGCAAATTGCGCGCGTGGTCTTCGGCGTGGCGAAGCTGGCTTTCCCAACCGGCGCCCCCCTTTCGCTTCCGGATCTCCACCAGCGCGCGCTCGGTCTTTTCCGTAAGCGGTGCGGAGCCGACCTACTGGCTTGCTTGATGCTCTGACCTCAATTTCGTGGCGTTACGATTGGGAGTTGGGGATGTCGCGTAAGCCACTTGGTGAGAGAGCGATGACAGACGCCGAGCGCCAGGCCCGCTATCGTGCCGCTCGCGCCGGCGGTCAGCCGATTATCCGGTTCCGGCGCCCTGCGGACCATCGCGGTCGCGCCAAGCGATGGTCCGCCACGGTGGACGAACTGGTCCAATTGCAGACCGAGTATCAAGCTTGGCTCGACGCGTTGCCGGAGGCGCTGCAGGAGACCGCAACGGCCGAGGGGTTGCGGGCGATCTGCGATCTGGATCTCCAGGAGCTTCAGACCGTCGAGCCGCCAAAAGGCTTCGGACGCGACTGAGACAGATGGACGATCGGGGTATGAGGTTATGCCGCCAATGCTGCCGTATGCATGTCGAGCGTTGGCCTGCTCGGTTGCCAGCTCCACGGCAGCAGGGTGTGCATCTCGTGCGCCTTGGTCCGGCCGGAGACGATCCGCTCGAGCGCGTCGGTCAGCCAAGCCAGCGGATCGACGCCGTTCAGCTTGGCCGTCTGGATCAGCGTCATCGCCATCGCCCAGTGCTTCGCCCCGCCATCCGACCCGGCAAATAGCGCATTTTTTCTTGTCAGAGTGTTCGGACGGATCGCGCGCTCGACGACGTTGGTGTCCATCTCGACCCGGCCGTCGTCGAGGAACACCACCAGCCCCGGCCAGTGCCGGATTGCGTAGCGCATGGCTATTGCCAGATCGGACGCGCCGGACACTCGCTTGACCTGGTCCTGCAGCCAGCCGTGTAGCGCCTCCACGATCGGCCGACTTCGTTCCTGGCGCACAGCCCGGCGATGCTCGGCGGGATGGCCGCGGATCTCGGCCTCGATCGCATATAGCGTGCGAACCCGCACCAGCACCTCGGCCGCCAGCGGCGACTTGGTGGAGATATACTCGTCGTAGAAATACCGCCGCATGTGCGACCAGCAGAATGCCAGCGTTACCGAGGCGTCGGCGCGCGCATCGGCCAGCGCCTTGAACCCGTTGTAGCCATCGACCTGTAGCACGCCCCGGAACTCGGCTAGATGCCCGATGGGGCGCTGGTTCTTGCGGTCATCCGAGTAGACGTAGGCCGCCATTGGATGGCCGGGACCGCGCCAAGGCCGGTCATCGACCGCGTAGCACCACAGGCGCCCCGTCTTGGTCCGCCCGCGGCCGGGGTCGAGCACCGGCAGGGTCGTGTCGTCGGCGAACACCTTCGGCGCCGCCAGCACTGTGCCGAGCAACAGCTCATAGAGCGGCGTCAGCCACCAGCACGCGCGTCCGACCCAGTTCGCCAGCGTCGAGCGGTCCAGCTTGATGCCCTGCCGCTCCAGCATCTGCACCTGACGATACAGCGGTAGTGAGTCTGCGAACTTGCTGACCACCACGTGGGCGATCAGCGCTTCGGTCGGCATGCCGCCGTCAACGGGCCGGTCGGCCGCGGGAGCAACGACGACGGCACTCTCGCAGCCGTGGCAGGCATAGCGCGGGCGCCGGGTCACCCGCACCCGCAGCTGGGAGGGCACCATGTCGAGCTGCTCGGTTGTCAGCTCGCCGATGGGGTGCAGTGCATGGCCGCAGCACGGGCAGGCCCGGTCCTCGACGTCGATCACCACCTCGTAGCGAGGCAGGTGTGCCGGCAGGGCGCCGTGGTTGCGGGCCGGCGCCTCGGCGCGCGGCTTGCGTGTTAGGCCAGCAGCAGCGGCTGCGGCGTCTTGGCCGGCCTGGTTGGCGGCGATGGTCTGCTCCAACTCCTCCAGGGCCAACTGCAGTTGATCGGGTGTCAGCTGCTCGGACCGGCGGCCGAACTGGTGCCGCGTCAGGCGCTGGATCAGCAGCCGCAGTTTGTCGTTCTCGGCGGCGAGCTCGCCCTGCTGGAGCACTACCGCGCGCAGCATCATCTGCAGCGTGGCGGCGTCGTCAGGCAGGGCGGAGAGATCGATCTGCACACGGCGAGGATGACCGACGCCGCCGCGTCGCAGCCAGCATTTTCAGCGAGAATTTCAGGCGGATCGACGACTTTTTAGCCCGCTAGTTCCGGCCGCCGCACCGGCACCGGCGCACGCCACTCGCAGCCGTCGAGCAGGGCGGCCAACTGGGGCGCCGACAGCGCGATCCGGCCGCTCGACGTGGCAGACGGCCAAACGAATTGGCCCTGCTCCAACCGCTTGGTCAGCATGCACAGGCCGATTCCGTCGTGCCAGATCAGCTTGATGAGCCCGGCGCGGCGACCCCGGAAGGCGAAAACGGCGCCGTCAAAAGGATCAGCAGAAAGCCCCTGCTGCACCAGCATTGCCAAACCCGTCATGCCCTTACGCATATCGGTCACCCCGCAGGCCAAATAAACCCGCAGTCCGGACGCCAGGGCGATCATCGGCCCTCGAGCGCGCCGAGCACCCGGCGCAGCGCGCGGCCATCGACATGAGCGTCGACGCGCAGCGAAACGCCGGAGGGCAGCACAATCTCGATCAAGCCATCAGCATGGGCCGGAAGCGGAGCAACCGGGGTCGGCGGTTCGGGCGACATCGGGGACGGCAACGGCGGCGATGCCGCCGTCGCTAGCTCGACCGCAGCAAACTGCATCGGCGCGCGGGTGACGACGGAGCCCGGCAGGCTCACCAATTGCTGCCTCCACGTGTAGAGCTGACCCGAGCTGATACGGTATTTGCGGGCGACCTCGGTTGCGGTCAGATCCGACCCGAGGCTCTCGGCGACGATCTGGCGCTTTTGGTCGGCCGTCCACGAACGCCGCGGTTCCGCCCGGGTTAGAACCTCGACGCGAGCCGTACGAGCACTCCTATGATCACTCGTACGAGCGCTCTCAGCTTCCGCGACCAGGTCCGACGTCATCACATCCATCTGCGAACCGGATCATACTCAGGTCACGAGCCGCCAGATGTCGTCGCCGCATCGCTTACGACGCGACGGGGAGACGCTGGAGAGCGCGGCTTCGCGGAGCAGGGTCCCGTGGGCCGCGGCGACGTCG
>CAZZVQ010000195.1:0-7113 GCA_964657565.1 uncultured Acetobacteraceae bacterium | reverse complement strand
TCGGCCCTCCGCTTCGCTGCGGGTGCAGGTCCGGTCCGCCCGCCGCCTTCGTCGCCATGAAGGCCGCGATGGGCGCGGTCGATCCGACGAAGGGTAGCACCCCATGACGACCGAATACGACGACACCAGCTTCGAGCCGCCGCAAACCTCATCCCCGACCGATCACGTCCTCACCGAACTCCAGCTTTACGGCTACCGCCCGTTCCAGGACGAACCCGACCCACGGCCAATGCCCGACGCACAGATTGTCGCCGGCGCGGTGGCGGACATCTTCGACGCCCTGGTGGTGGCGCTGGGTGACACACGCCTCGAACCCGACCTCGAAGACCTGCTGTGGTCGACGGTCAACATCTTCCACCGCGCCATCGGCCGGATCGAACGCGAACTCGACGATAATGAGCAAGCGCAGAAGCGCAGTCAGCGGGAACAGGATGGCTCGGAAATCCGCTCGGTCGAGCTGGAACGCCTCACCGGCGAGGGCCAGACGCTGATCGAACGCCGCGACAGCATGGAGTTCTTCCGCGACCAGGCCGCCGACCAGTTCGAGCGCCACACGCACTCCGCCTGGCGGCCGCGCGCCGGATCGATGGTGAACCACCGCACGCTGACCTCGGCCATGATCGACAGCCGAGACTTTCTCGCCGCCAAACGCCGGGCCGAGGCCGAGGTGCTGGTGCCCGCTGGCCCGAAGATCGCCGTCACCGGCGGCCTCGACTTCAATGATCACCGGCTGATCTGGGACAGGCTCGACAAGGTTCACGCGAAGCACCCCGACATGGTGCTACTGCACGGCGGATCCCCGAAGGGTACCGAACGAATCGCTGCTCGGTGGGCCGATCACCGCAAGGTGCCGCAGATCGCCTTCAAGCCCGACTGGACGAAGCACGCCAAGGCCGCACCGTTCAAACGCAACGACGCAATGCTGGAGGTGCTGCCGATCGGGGTCATGGTATTTCCGGGCACCGGTATACAGGATAACCTCGCCGACAAGGCTAAAAAGCTCGGCATTCCGGTTTGGAAATTCGGGAGCGGCGGCGCGTGAGCGCCGTTTGCTGCCCACCACTCGGCTCGACCCAGACCGGTCCTCTGCAACGGCGGCTCACCGGCAGAGATTGGCCGTAAAGAGTGAAGCCGGTCCGGAGAAAGCGGGGCAAAAAGCTGCCCTTGGAAGCGAACCGGTGTTTGCCCGCCGTCGACCTGAGCTTGCGTTAGCTCGCCGACTGCGCGACTCTGAATGCTTGCATTCAGCAGCGCTAGCTGACGGGGGCTGCAGGGCAATTCTCCCACTTAGACGAGTGGCTGGGTCGCCCGAAAGCTGCTGTATGTTCATGGGCGGCAGGACAACTAAGGCTTGGGATCTACGCGAATCAGGATCAAATGACGATGACAGAGGGACCCCGACAGGCTGTGCTTGAGCTTGCCGAGCAACACTATGGCAAGTCCGATGAACCGCTCTATCTTGCGGGGTTGGGACAGGCGCTTCGAGCCCGGAAGGTATGGCCCATCGAGGGTGAGACACGGTCTTTGAAAGACTGGTTGAAAACCCTGGAACCCGACGTCAGGGTTATTCAAGACGAGACGACCCCTGCTCGCGTCGCCATCGCGACGCCGGCTAAGGCTGAGCGCGTTGATGAAATCCTGCTCGGCTTGCGGAACGCGGAGTTTCTCGGTGCCCTGGCTCGGCCGGTCCTGCTCGCCTTCTGCGTTCGCGGCATCGAAAATGGGCCCGTTTTCATCCTCCGGCGACCGCCGTTTAAATACACGCTCGTGCAGCCCGAAGACGGCGAGAACTACCACGTGGTCCCGCCTGAGTTTCGGCTGCCAGGTTTACGCTTGGTAACGTTGGGTAGGATGGCAC
Organism: uncultured Acetobacteraceae bacterium; assembly: GCA_964657565.1. Classification (GTDB taxonomy): domain Bacteria; phylum Pseudomonadota; class Alphaproteobacteria; order Acetobacterales; family Acetobacteraceae; genus JAVVHH01. The sequence continues at coordinate 5,255 of CAZZVQ010000195.1, read as the reverse complement.
CCAGCGATGTCGCCCGACTCGGCGCAAACATCCAGCGGTGGGCTGGCGCGCGGGCGATTGACCTCGCGTCCTTAAGCCGCGAGGTCGCTGACGTTCAGCGGCCCATGGCGGAGGAGGTTGCTATCGGCACGATGTCGGCGCTAGATCGCTTCATCGCCGCCCAGCGTCCGGACTTGCGCAACCAGATCGTCATCCCTGCCGACATCGCAGCGTTACTTAGCCGGCACAAATGACGGATCGACGCGACCGACGTCGTCAACGAAAAGCGGTGCGCGCCGCTATTGAACCGGTCGCAACAAAGGCACTGGCCATCGTTGTCGGACTGCCGCCGGCTCTCGTTGGCCAAGTCGAGGCGTGGGTCACAGGTGCCATAGGCAAGCCGGTGCGCGTTATACCGATCGCGGCCTCGCCCGATGACAACCGGCCTTACCGCACCGCACAGGTGAACCAGATCTTGGCAAACGTCATCGAATACGCCCAGAGAAAGCGGAAGGCCCAGCAACAACCAGCACCGTCGTCGATCCTCTTGCTGTATGTCCCGGGACCGACGCAAGAGCCGTTGCTCACCGCCTTCGATTTTTTCGTCTTTCCGGTGCCTCTTACAGCGCTCAGCGCATTTCGGGAGGGCCGCCAGTTACGCCATGATCCGATTGAAGTTCGCCGTGCGATTGAGGCAGTGGTGACCCCCGAAAGTGCAACGATGACTGTATTCGAGGCCATTCAGCAGCGGGTAGGTGCTGTCCGGGACGCCGAGGCGCTGCAACTCCCTCCCAAGAATTTTCACATCGGTCCGGATCGACCAATAGCGTATTTTTTCTCGGCCTTGCGGCGCGGCGACCTCGCCTGGGATGCCGAAATCGATGGGCTCAAGGCGCAGGAATTTGACGACAAGAGGGTTCCGCATCTCCACAAAGGCGCGAACCGGCGCGCATACCAGGACAACCGCGGCCTAATTTTCCTTCGTGCCGGTCTATTGGCCCACCACGGCGCCAATCGCGAGGTGCTTGAAGAGGACGATGTTGAGGAAGGCGCAGGGCAGCTACTGCGGGGCGCATTTCGCTTCGGCTGTCCACTTGCTGCCGGCTTCCATCACGATGTTCAACTTGAAGAAGACCGAAGCATGGCGGCGATAGTGCTGGCGTGCGCCCAAAAGGGCAAAATCCAATCCAAATCCACCTACGTCAATATCTACCCCAATGACATTGTCAGGGGGAGAAAATTGGCCGCACTCTAAATATATAGAGAAACGACCTCAAGATCTAACCACCTGTCACTACCCCCACTAACCGGTCAAACATGGCCGAAACCCATCTGCGACGTCCGAAGTCGGACGAAGGGTCGTTTGCGACCGTCGGTTTCCCAGGCTTACGCCTAGGTGCTTTTCCATGGCATGCGCCAAGGTCTGCGAGTGTGATCATAGCTATGCGCGATAGATCAGCTTGCCATATATCGATTCTACCTCCCCGAATCAAGAACGCGTGGTTCCGCGACGCGCTATCAAGTTTGGTTCCGCATCAGTCGAGTTCTGGTCCCAAGCTGCCTTACAAGCCTTCGGGCGAAGGGTGTCCGGTTTTCGCATTCGGCCCCTGGGAACCGGCCGAATAGCGCGTGTGCAGACACGGTCACCGGAACGACGCTGGTGGGCGCGAAGCGGACTCCGGGGTCTACGCCCCCTAAAGCTCCTACCCAACGAATGCAGCGGTAAGTGACGCCAAGACTTAACATTGCCATCAGCAGTCGGGCCATTTCCGAGCTGCCCGGCTCGAAGCCATACACCACCCCGCTCCCATTGGCGCTGACCCTTGGTCCAGCCCAGGGCCTGACGCCATCAACCCGTGAAGGGTCCGCTACGCCCGCGTGCGGCCTCTCCGGCTTCGCCTGCGCGGTGATTGCGGCCCTGGGCCGGACACATCGGGCGCCTGTCGCGCGGGGATGGTCCCCGCCTCCAAGACAGGAGCCGGAACGATGTCGCACGCCCTTTCGATCGCTCACGCCCGTGGCTGGAACCTTGCCACCACGCTGATGGTCTGCATCACCGTCTTTAATGCTGGCAACGGCGAATACGGCGTCATGCCGTCGGCCGAATATGACGATGACCCCGCAACGATCATCCACGAATTCGATCCCTTTCAACCCTGAAAGGGGCGTCGATCACATCCGGCGGTGGCGGGAATTCACCATCGATTTTCTGCTGCCGCCCTCCATCACCTTCGGCTATATTCAAACCTGCGCCGTGGTGGTGGTGGAAGGCGCAACCCTTGGCCTCTTTGTCACGGAGTGATCCAGCATGCTCATCATCGGACTCGTTCTCAGCGTATTCGGCATCGGCTTCTTCTGCTGGCTGCTGTTCATACTTGCCGTCTACGCGCTCCCGTTCGTTGCCGGCTTATCGGCGGGCTTGGCCACCTATCACAGCGGCGCCGGCGTAGCTGGTGCGATCATCTTCGCCATCATCGCCGGCGGCGTCACTTTAACGCTCGGGCAGGTTGCCTTTGCCACGGTGCGATCACCGCTGATCCGCGGGGCGATCGGGCTGCTTTATGCGGTGCCGGCGGCGATCGCCGGCTACAATGGCACGCTCGGTTTCGCCCAGATGGGCATGCCGTCCGAAGCCTGGCGCGTTGCCTTCGCCGTGATCGGGGCGGTCGCTGTCGGCGGCACGGCCTGGGCACGGATGGCGCTGTTCGCCCCACCCGAGGAGGGGCAGCGCATTGCTGGAGGTCCGGCTACCCATCGGCTGGCCGGTGCTGCCAGACAGGGGTGATCGTCGGCCTCGTCGGCGATCGGGCTGGAAATCGGCGGATGACCGGGACGGCAGCCTAACGCGGCAGTGAGGCGGTCCTCGTGCGGCTTGGAGAGGTCGGCCCCAATCTCACCCGTTCGCAGGATCGATGAACTGAGGCGTCGCAAGCGCTGTGGTTCGGGTGGGTTGCAGCCTGTCCGATCTGCGCGCCACGGCTTCTTCCTCCCCGCCTGAAACGCCGGGCCTCTTGTGCGCGGCAACCAACGCCGGCCACGTCTTCTCCCGTGCATACTGGTCGGCGCGCGGACACACGGCCTCTCAATGGCTTGATCTGGCCGAAGGACGGTTGGCACCTCGATCGCCTGAGCCGCAACGGTGGCGGCGCGACTTTCTTCCCCTGGCCTCCGGCCATTCCTCGCGGAAGCCAAGAAAGTCCCGCCGCCGCCATCCTCCGCTGCGCTCCGGCCCGCAGGGCGGGTGCGTCGTCGATCGCCTTCGGCCTGCAGATCGCCATCGAGGCCGCGGTGGTCGCGGGCTCGAAACAGCCAAGGGAGAAGTGACATGGCCAACATCGGTTCCTTCAAGAAGTCCGGCAGCGAGTTCCAGGGCGAGATCGTCACCCTGAGCGTGCAGACCAAGAACGTCCGCATCGTCCCGGAAGCCAACCGGGCGAACGACAACGCCCCCAGCCATCGGGTTTTCGTGGGCCGGGCGGAGATCGGGGCCGCCTGGTCGAAGCGCTCCAACGAGGGTCGCGACTACCTGTCGGTCAAGCTGGACGATCCTTCGTTCAACGCGCCGATCTACGCCAACCTGTTCGACGACGAGGACGGCGAAGGCTTCACCCTCATCTGGTCTCGCGCCCGCCGGCCGAACGGCGACTAAACCGGACCTCCCCAATGCCCCGCCCGATCCACCGGGCGGGGCTTTCCGGTTCCACGACTTTACGGATTGTCGCCTTTCCGCAAACGCGGCACGCAACAGGCTCGGCGACACAATGCCGGCTCTCGCGACTCGTCGTTCCGGTTCATGAGGCGACCGTGAAAGTTAGCCCATTCCGCGTCCGCCGGGCGTTGAATGTGGTTAGGACGACTATTATAGTCGTATTTTTGGTGCGCGCAGGTCGTCTGTCGGAGGTGATCATGGATGATCACCGGCCGACAAGTTCGGGCCGCGCGGGCGTTACTGAACTGGAAGCAGGACATGCTCGCAGAGAAAGCCCTCGTGGCGCTGACCGCGTTGAAGCGCCTGGAGTCCGAACGCGGACTCCCGGTGCATGAGAGCACGCACGACCAGGTTCGGCGCGCGCTCGAAACAGCCGGCATCGTCTTCATGAACCCTGCTCAAGGCAAAGGCGTGATGCTGATGAACGTGGCTTCGCCCCCGCGAGCGCAGAAATCATCGCTCGCGGGCGCTTGAACGCAGCATCGTTATCGGGAAATTCAGTGCCGTTAACCACGCAGGGCCGATTCATGCAGCCACCCAAGCTCGATCCGCTAGTAACGGATGCTGCTCCGACGACCAACGTCCTCACCGGCTACGACGAGCAGCACCTCATCACTTATCTGCGCCTTCTCGATGCCGATGCGGAGGGCGCAGATTGGCGGGAGGTCGCGCGGATCGTTCTGCATCTCGATCCATCGCATGACACAGAACGCGCCAAAGCAATTTGGGCGTCGCACCTGGCCCGCGCCCGCTGGATGACCGAGAATGGATATCGGCATCTGCTGCGCGGTGGCGCACCCCATTAACCCGGTTCCTTGCCGAAGCCGCAACACGCGTTGCCGTTTGCGAATGTAGGCAATCCGCCAACTCGTCCATTTATTTCGGCGTCATCGTCGGCAACCAGACGGATGGAGACGCCCATGGCTCGCGGGGATTGGACCTCGCCGGCTGCGTATGAGGAACTTGGATCGCTGGATGCGCCCGGCTTCGCCTGGGAGTATCTCGACCGCAATCCTGACTTCACGCAGGACCGGCGGAGACTTGAACGCGCCGATCGGCGCGGCGTGCTGAATCAAGCCGAGGTGGATGCGTTCGCCCGGCGCTGGGGGTTGCGATTTCGCGTCGGGCACTGGGGTCGGCGGCGGCTCCGCCCTCTGGACGCCGGCCGCGCTGCCCAGCGTGATCACGCTAACGGACCAGCCGACTGATATCGCCGATCCAAAATTCACGCTGCCAGCGAGCGCCGTCGATATCGCGAAGGATAGCGGCGACGTCGATCGTGTGATCGAGCATCATGGCACGACGCTTCGGGTTCACCTCCACGAGGATGTCGCCGGCCAACCGGCCGTGCTGCTGCCCCTCGACCAGCTCTTCGAGATACGCGCCAGTGCGGCGGTACGCCTCTGGCGCTGCCTGAGCGGGCGCAATCCGGGTCGGGACCCGGCCGCCCTTCCGAAAGCGCGACGTGACCGTCTGATCCTTGGACTACGCGCGCTCGACGGCCGGCTTGAGAATTGAAAGCGTTTTTGCCTTGGCGGCGCCATGCCGACGGTGAGCCATCATGCTG
>CAZZVQ010000194.1:0-7133 GCA_964657565.1 uncultured Acetobacteraceae bacterium | reverse complement strand
ACCGACGAGGCCACGGCCTCCTCGATGCTGGCAGGGGCACCGCCACAGCCGCAGTTGCAGCGCCGAGAGAACATTCTTACTCCGCGGCGGCGGCCAACGGAGCGGCCTTGATCGGCGCCCACGGCGGACCGGACTCGACCGGCAGGCTCGGATCGCGCGCCCACTCGTTGAACGAGCCGAAGTAGATCCGCACGTCCTCCACCCCAGCTTCCTTCAGCGCCACGAACGTGTTCGACGCCCGGGCGCCCTTGAAGCAGAACAGGTAGACCGGGGTCCCGGCATCGATGCCGACGCTGTGGCACTCGGCCATGATCTCTTCCGGCGCCTTGAACATCGGCCCCTGCGCCGACGGCTTCATCAGCCGGTACCACTCGATCCACTTCGACCCGGGAATCCGCCCCTTGCGCGGCAGGAAGTCCTTGCCATACGGCGACGAACTCGTGCCGACCCACTCGTCCACGTCGCGGACATCCAGCTTGACGATCGACGGATCGTCGATGGCCGCCAGCATCTCCTCGCGGTCGATCATCATGCTCTTGCCGGTGTCGACGACCGGGAACGTCTTGGCGGCTGGCGTCGCCGGGTCGGTGCTGACCGGCAGGCCCGCCGCGGTCCAGGCGGCGAACCCGCCATGCAGCACCATCGCCTTCGGATAACCGAGGAATTTCAGCAGGAAATACCCCCGGCAGGACTGGCCGAAACCCGTGTTCATGCTGCCTTCGTAGATCACCGCCGTCTCGGCGCCCGACAGCCCGGCGGCGCCGAAGATCTCGGCGAACTTGCCCTTCAGCTCCGACATGCCCTCCGGTGTCGACATCGCCAGATAGGTGAAGATGTCGTGGATGTTGACCGCCCCGGGGATATGCCCGGCGGCATAGGCGTCGGGCGAGCGCGTATCGACCACGACGACGTCAGGCTTACCAAGCATCGGCTCCAGATCCGCGGGCGTAACCAGCACTTTCTCGGTCATGATCGTCTCCTTTGGCTCAATCAGTTGGACGAAAGCGCCGCGATCTCCTGGCGGAGATGGCGGATGGACGGGGTGATGAGGGCGACGAAATTGCCCTCCCGCTGGCGCCGCTCGATCGCGGCGCCCTCCAGGTAGCCGCGCGCGCCCCCATGCAGCACGCCGGCTTGCGTGGCCGCCAACGTCAGCTCGCTCACGGCGAGCCGAAGCTCGAGCACGGCCCGCAGGTAATCGCGGCCCGACCCGGGCGTGTCGGCCAACTCGGTCATCCGCTCCTGCAGGGCGGCGCCTTCATCTTCGAAGAAGCTGGCGCCGTGCGGCAGGTAACGGTTGGTGTGGCTGTAGCTGATGTCGTCGTGCCGCATCTGCGCGGCCGCCCCGGCGATCACGCCGAAGCCCATCCCGGTCTGCAGCAACACGAAGCCCGGGCGGATGCGCGGCAACACCTCGTCGATCGGGTCGGCCAGCACATCCGCATCGGGCAGGAAGGCGCGGCGGAACCGGAGGCTGTAGGTCGCGGTGCCTTCGAGCGCCACGAAATGCACGTTCTGGCGGATCTCGACGCCGTTGCTGCCGCAGCAGAACATTCCCATGACCCGGCGCGCGCCCTCGCCCTCGGTCTCGAAAATGGTCCCGAACCAGTGGCCCTCGCCGAGGTTCGACACCCAGGGCAGCGCGCCGGTGACGCACCAGCCGCCCTCGACCCGAGTGCCCCGCAGGCGGAAGCGCTCGATCCCGGCTAACGCCTTGACCGGGTTTGAAAGGCCGGTGCCGCCCAGCGTCTCGCCGGTGGCCACGCCGGGTTGCAGGCGGTCGCGCAGGGCCGTGTTGGGCGTCTGTTCGAGATACCAGCCGCACGTGTCCTGGCACCAGACGCAGAACGCGGTGGACATGCAGGTCTCGCCGACCGCGGCCATCGCCCGAACAGCGGCGGCGATGCTGCGCTTTTCCAGAGAGGTGTGCGCCGCGAGGTGGGCCGAGAACGCCCCGGCCTCCCCGAGCTGCCGCAGGCCGGCTTCCGGGTAAAAGCCGTGCCGATCGATCTTCTCGACATTCGGCGCGATCGTCTGGGCGACGACCTCGCGGATCGTGTCACCGCCGGAGGCGATGGCGGCGCGGCTTGGGTCGAAGTAAGCGGCGCCGGTGTCCATCAGGCGGCCGTGACGTCGAGGGCGACCGGCTTGGTGAACGTGTTCGCCACCGGCGACCAAGTCGCCGCGTGCGCGATCAGGTCGTCCAACTCGGCTTGCGGCGCATCGGCGTCGAGGTGCACCTTGACACGGACGGCGTCGAAGCCGACCGGCTTGGGCGAAACGTCGCCCGTGCCCCAGACGGAGGTTATGTTGATGTCGGCCTCGAGCTCCAATTCGAGCGAGCGCACGGTGATGTCCCGGGCAACGGCGTTCGCGTGAATACCGACCGCCAGGCACGATCCGAGCGCGGCCAGCGCGGCCTCGGACGGGTTCGGCGCGGTGTCGTCACCCAGCAGCACCGGCGGCTCGTCGATGACATGCGCCGGCAGCGTGCGGATCATGTTGAGGTGGCGAAACTTGCCCTCGGCGATGGTGCGGCACTTCACGGTCTTGATGGCGGCCGGGTTCTCGCGGCCCTTGGCGATCAGCCCCTCCAGACCGGTCTTGTCGATCGGCGCGAGACAGCCGGTGATAGCGGTGGCGGGCTTTGTAGCGGTAGCGCTCACTGGGTTAGCTCCCTCTCGTTGAACCGCAGAACAGAACGGTCTGTCTTATGCATAGAGTGACACAGCAAGCGGCGTGCCACCTGCGCTGCGGAGGGAAGCGATGAAGACCATGGTTACACATGCCGCGTTTGGCGGCACAAAACGGAGCAAATGCCTTGAATATGGGCGATGAGAGGGTGAACCCTCGCGCGACCGACGCGGCCCAGCCTCCGCATGCCCGGCTCATCGGCGTCGCGCGCGAGATGTTTTGCCGCGACGGCATCCATGCCACGGGCATCGACCGCATCCTGAGCACCGCGGGCGTCTCCAAGATGACGCTCTACACGCGCTTCGGATCGAAGGAGGCGTTGATCCGCGAGGTGCTGAAGCAGGAAGGAGCGGAGTGGCGCGCCGACTTCTTCGCCGCCGTGCTCGCCTCGTCGCAAGACCCCAAGCAGCGGCTGCACGGGGTCATGGCCGCACTCCGCCCCTGGTTCGAGGGCGACCGCTTCTACGGCTGCGCCTTCATGAACGCCGTCGCCGAGCACGCAAAGGGCGAACGCTGGTTGCGGGAATTAGCCGCCGAGCATCAGTCGCAAGTCGTCGGCTTCCTCGCCGAGCGCGCCGCCGAGGCCGGCTACGACGAGCCGGCGGTCCTCGCGCGGCAGATCATGCTCGTCATCGACGGCGCCATCGCCGCCCTGATGGTGTCCGGCGACCCGATGGTCCTGGCCATCACGGCGCGCAATCTCAACGCGATCCTGGCCCAGGCCCCAGCCGCCGGCTGAGCTAGTTCAGCCGCGCCCGCAACCCGTCCATGGCGGCCCGCGTCTGCGCCGCCGCCTCGCCGACCGGCACGAGGTCGAGGAACCGGCTGTAGCATTTCAGCGCCGAGGCGATGAGATCGAGCCGCTCGTTCATCACCGCCGCCTCACGCCAGAGCGGCGCATGGTCCGGCGCGATGGCCAGCATGGACTCCGTGCTGGCGAGCGCGCCGGCGTAATCCTCGGCCTGCAGACGCCGGACACGCACGTTCTCCTGTAGGCGGAGCAGCACGCGCCGGGCCGACATCGGCTGCAGCACGCCGGGCTTCAGCTCGACATCGGGACCGCCGACCCGCTTGAGCAGCTTGCGCAGGTCACGCGCCTCGAGCGGCAGGCCGCCATCGAACACGTCGAGCACGATCTGCTGCGACACCGGCGCCCGTTGCCGCTTGTCCGCCGGCTCGCCCTCGAGCGCGATCAGGAAATGCCCCGGAAAATCGATCCCGTGCGCCCCCCAGCCGATCGCCCGCGTGCAATGCAGCCACAACACGCCCAGCGCCACCGGCAGACCGCGGCGGCGCTCGATGACGCGGATGAGGTTGGCATTGGCCGGGTCGTCATAGGTCTCGATGTCGCCGCGATACCCGTGCCGCCCCGTCAGCAGCCCGGCCAGCGCGCCCGCCCGGGCCGGCAGATCGCCGGGCCGGACGTCGCGCGCCAACGCGATGGCTTCGCGCGCGAGCGTCGACAAATGCGCCGATGCCGCCGCCCAATCATGGCCGGCGGCATCGATCCGCGCGAGTTGCAGCGCGGCCCCGGCGATGTCAATCTCCACGTCCGGCAACTGACCGACCGCTTCGAGCGCCTCGCGGGGCTCCACCGTCGCGATCTTCTCTACTCGGCGGCCGGCACGTAGACCTGGCTGCCGAGCTCCTTGAACTCTGCGCTCTTGGCCGCCAGTCCCTCCGCCCGTTCCGCATCGGCCCGGATGTCCTGGCTGATCTTCATCGAGCAGAATTTCGGCCCGCACATCGAGCAGAAATGCGCGACCTTGTGGGCGTCCTTCGGCAGGGTCTCGTCGTGGTATTTGCGCGCCGTGTCCGGGTCGAGGCCGAGGTTGAACTGGTCCTCCCAGCGGAACTCGAACCGCGCCCGGCTGATCGCGTCGTCGCGCAGCTTGGCGGCCGGGTGTCCCTTGGCCAGGTCCGCGGCGTGGGCGGCGATCTTGTAGGTGATCACCCCGGTCTTCACGTCGTCGCGGTTCGGCAGGCCGAGATGTTCCTTCGGCGTCACGTAGCAGAGCATCGCCGTGCCGAACCAGCCGATCATGGCGGCGCCGATGGCCGACGTGATGTGGTCGTAGCCCGGCGCGATGTCCGTCGTCAGCGGCCCGAGCGTGTAGAACGGCGCCTCGCCGCACTCGCGCAACTGCTTGTCCATGTTGATCTTTATTTTATGCATCGGCACATGGCCGGGGCCTTCGATCATCACCTGGCAGCCTTTGTCCCAGGCCACCTTGGTCAGTTCGCCCAGCGTCTCCAACTCGGCGAACTGCGCCCGATCGTTCGCGTCGGCATTGGAGCCCGGCCGGAGCCCGTCGCCCAACGAGAACGACACGTCGTATTTGCGCATGATGTCGCAAATCTCGTCGAACCGCTCGTACAGGAAACTCTCGCGGTGGTGCGCGAGACACCAGCGCGCCATGATCGACCCGCCCCGCGACACGATGCCGGTCACGCGCTTGGCCGTCAGCGGCACATGCGCCAGCCGCACGCCGGCATGGATGGTGAAGTAGTCGACGCCCTGCTCGGCCTGCTCGATCAGCGTGTCCTTGAACACCTCCCAGTCGAGCTTGTCGGCGTCGCCGCCCACCTTCTCGAGCGCCTGGTAGATCGGCACCGTGCCGATCGGCACCGGCGCGTTGCGCATGATCCAGCTACGGATGTTGTGAATGTTGCGCCCGGTCGACAGGTCCATGACCGTGTCGCCGCCCCAGCGGATCGCCCAGACCAGCTTCTCGACCTCTTCGGCGGCGCCGGAGGTCACCGCCGAGTTGCCGATATTGGCGTTGATCTTGACCAGGAAGTTGCGGCCGATGATGACCGGTTCGAGCTCCGGGTGGTTGATGTTGGCGGGGATGATGGCCCGGCCGCGGGCGATCTCCGAGCGGACGAACTCCGGCGTCACGAATTGCGGGATCTCGGCGCCGAAGCTCTCGCCGTCCTCGATCCGCGCCTCGGCCTCGGCCAGCGCCTGCGTCCGGCCCAGGTTTTCCCGGTGCGCGACGTAGATCATCTCCTCGGTGATGATGCCCGCGCGGGCGAACTCGTATTGCGTGACGAGTTGGCCGGGCTTGCCCACCAGCAGCGACCGCGGGGCGGGACACGCCGGCACCAGCCGGTCGGCCGGCACGTAGCCGTTATCCTCGGGCTTGACGTCGCGCGGCGTAGCGGCGGCAAGACCGCGCGCGGCCAGCCACGGCGCCCGCACTTGCGGCAGCCCGGCGGCCAGGTCGATCGCGACGTTGGTCTCGGTGTAGGGGCCCGACGTGTCGTAAAGCGAGAGCGGCTCCTCGCGCGCCGACGGGTCCAGCACGATCTGCCGGAACGGGACGGAGATGTCGGGGCGGCCGGCCGGGCTGCTGTAGATCTTGGAGGAGCCCTGGATCGGCCCCGTGGTCACCGAACTCGGCTTCTGCTGATAGGTCACGCGCGCCTCCCTTGTGGGCCATCGGCGGCGGATAGGACGGTGACACAACGAACCCGTCCCTACGCCGGCATGACCCGGATCAGGTGTTTCAGGGTCATCGCGCCACGGCCGGACCGGCCCCATAGCGAACTCTCAGCCCCTTGCCGGGACCCCCCTCGGAAACATCAAGGTTCGGGTGCGCGGCCCTATTTGTCAATCATGGCGAACGAGCATCGGCCCGAGCGGCCCGCCGCCGAACAGATGCACGTGGAAATGCGGCACCTCCTGCCCGGAATCCCGCCCCATGTTCGCCAGGATACGAAACCCCGGGTCCTCCAGCCCCAATTCGCGCGCGACGGTGCCGACGGCGCGGAAGAAGCCGGCGATCTCGGCCTCCGAGGCCTGCGCCACGAAATCCGACAGCGCGACATAGGGTCCGCGCGGGATGACCAGAACGTGAATGCCGGCTTGCGGCGCGATGTCGTGGAAGGCCACCGCCCATTCGTCCTCATACACCCGCTTGGACGGGATCTCGCCGCGCAGCAGGCGGGCGAAGATGTTGCCGTCGTCGTAGGGGCCGCGGCCGTTAACCGGCATGAAACGTTTCTCCCGCATACTGGCGCCCGGATTGCGCCATCTTTCTGCGCCATACCCCGTGTGCAGCGAACGCGGAAGGCTCTCATGCGCTGGCGTTCCAAGGAGATGATGATGCGTCTGGCCCTGCTCATGAGTTTGTCGACCGCTGTCGGGCTGGGTGCCTGCGCCCCGCTGCCCGCCGGCCCATACGGCTATGCACCGGGCCCCGCCCCGGCAGTCGGCTACGGCGGTTATTACGACGGTGGCTATGCGCCCGGCTATTATAACGAGCCCGGCTATGCACCTTACGCGGCGCCGGGCCCGGCCATCATCATCGGAGGCGAGCGCCGCGGCTACGACGAGCGCTCACGCGAAGACCGGTCGCGCTACCCGGGTGGCGGGTACCGCGGTGGCCCGGGCGGGCCCCCGCCGGGCCGTGACGAGCGCCGTCAGCCGCCTC
>CAZZVQ010000193.1:6139-7296 GCA_964657565.1 uncultured Acetobacteraceae bacterium | reverse complement strand
CGATCGGCGCGATCAGCGTCACGTCCATCGACACGTTGTCGCCCGGCATCACCATTTCGGTGCCTTCCGGCAGCTCGACCACGCCCGTCACGTCGGTGGTGCGGAAGTAGAACTGCGGACGGTAGTTGGTGAAGAATGGCGTGTGGCGGCCACCCTCTTCCTTCGTGAGGATGTAGGCCTCGGCCTTGAACTTGGTGTGCGGCGTGATGGAGCCGGGCTTGGCCAGGACCTGGCCGCGCTCGACGTCTTCACGCTTGGTGCCGCGCAGCAGGGCGCCGATGTTGTCGCCGGCCTCGCCGCGGTCGAGCAGCTTGCGGAACATCTCGACGCCGGTGACGATGGTCTTCACCGTGTTCTTGATGCCCACGATCTCGACTTCGTCGCCCACGTTGACGATGCCGCGCTCGATACGGCCGGTCACGACGGTGCCGCGTCCGGAGATGCTGAACACGTCCTCGATCGGCATCAGGAACGGGCGGTCGGTCGCACGGGCCGGCTGCGGGATGTACTTATCGACCTCGGCCATCAGCGCCAGGATCGCCTGCTCGCCGAGCTCGGGGCTCTTGTCCTCGAGCGCCATCAGGGCGGAGCCCTTGATGATCGGAATGTCGTCGCCGGGGAACTGGTAGGACGAGAGCAGCTCGCGCACTTCCATCTCCACGAGCTCGAGCAGCTCGGGGTCGTCGACCATGTCGACCTTGTTGAGGAACACGACCAGGGCGGGCACGCCGACCTGGCGGGCGAGCAGGATGTGCTCGCGGGTCTGCGGCATCGGGCCGTCGGCGGCGGACACGACCAGGATGGCGCCGTCCATCTGCGCGGCGCCGGTGATCATGTTCTTCACATAGTCGGCGTGGCCGGGGCAGTCGACGTGGGCATAGTGGCGGTTGGCGGTCTCGTACTCGACGTGGGCGGTCGAGATCGTGATGCCGCGGGCGCGCTCCTCGGGGGCCTTGTCGATCTGGTCGTAGGCGGTGAACGTCGCGCCGCCGCTCTTGGCGAGGACCTTGGTGATCGCTGCCGTTAGGGACGTCTTGCCGTGGTCAACGTGGCCGATGGTGCCAATGTTGCAATGCGGCTTGTTGCGCTCGAATTTCGCCTTCGCCATGTCTGTCTCCGTTGCCCAAGGGGCGCAATTGCTGGCGCCCAAGGGCGCA
>CAZZVQ010000193.1:0-6129 GCA_964657565.1 uncultured Acetobacteraceae bacterium | reverse complement strand
AAGTGGTGGCGCCCCGGGAGGGGCACCTTTTCAGGTGGATGTTACCAGCGGTAGTGGCTGAAGGCCTTGTTGGCTTCGGCCATACGATGGGTGTCTTCACGCTTCTTGACGGCCGAACCACGGTTGTTCACCGCGTCGTGCAGCTCGTTCGACAGCCGGTCTTCCATCGTGTGCTCGCCACGCTTGCGCGCGCTGTCGATGATCCAGCGGATCGCCAGCGCTTGCCGACGCTCCACCCGGACTTCGACCGGCACCTGATAGGTGGCACCACCGACGCGGCGCGAACGCACCTCGACGGCGGGTTTCACGTTGTCCAGCGCCTCGTGGAAGAGACGCACGGAGTCGCCCGTCGGGCCGCCCCGCTTCTTGAGGACTTCGAGTGCACTATAGACGATCGTCTCGGCGGTCGACTTCTTACCATCGTACATCAGCGCATTCATGAAGCGCGTGATGACGATGTCGCCGAACTTGGCGTCTGGCAGGATATCGCGCTTTACGGCGCGGCGACGACGGCTCATCCCCGGTTCTCCTTACTTCGGCCGCTTGGCGCCGTAGAGCGACCGACGCTGGCGGCGCTTCGGCAGGCCCTGGGTATCGAGCACGCCGCGCAGGATGTGGTAGCGCACGCCCGGCAAGTCCTTGACGCGGCCGCCGCGGATCAGCACGACCGAGTGTTCCTGCAGGTTGTGGCCTTCGCCCGGAATATAGCTCACCACTTCGTAGCCATTCGTGAGGCGCACCTTGGCGACCTTACGCAGCGCGGAGTTCGGCTTCTTCGGGGTGGTTGTATAGACGCGCGTGCAGACGCCACGCTTTTGTGGGCAACCCTGTAGGGCCGGCACCTTGTTGCGCTTGGCGGCAGGCTCGCGCCCGTTGGCGATCAACTGGTTGATGGTCGGCATACGCCCGTGTTCCGTCCTGTGTTCCTGTCGTCCGGCTCGCCGGGCTATATCGCCGACCACAGAAAAGCGACGCGAGGCGGAGCTTTCGCCCACCCGCGCCTTTGCCCATTCGCACATGACCTAAGCTACTTCACGAGGAAGAAGCGGCACCATGCGCTGCTCTGTGACACGACGACCAGTCCGAACGCGTCGGTTCAAGTCGAGGACGGCGAGATACGCCCCTGTTTCCGTATCGTCAAGCGCGATGTTATCAGGCGGACGCTGGGCCGGGTTGTGCGCGTGGGTAGGGGCGGCGCAGGGCGGGTTCGGATCGTAGGTCGGGGATGACGTCGACGCCGAGTTCGACCTTGAGTCGGGCCATGCGCATGACGTCGCCTGGGGCGAGGACATCGCCGATGTTGGTGTGGCCTGGAAGACGGAGCCAGATGGTGAGCCGGCCTTCGGCAGCGTTCAGCGTGTGCACGAAGTCGGCAGCGGCTTCGAGTTGGGTCAGCAGGGCAACGACTACTTTGAAGAAGAGGCGGTGATCTCTGATTTTGACCGAGTGCGACCAGATCGCCACCCCTACGGAAAAGGTGGGCTCGTCCGGTGCCAGTCCGAGTTCGCGGGTAATCCGCTCAGGCGGTTCCGTTGGATGCTCGACGCATAGAATGACATCATAGATGTAACGATGTTCCAGATCGTCAGCGTCTGGGTCGGTCTGCTGAGGGGTCATTGGCTGCTCCCGCTATTCGCGTATATTGGGAAAGATTTCGAGGCCGAGCCCAACATTCAGCCGAGCCATCCGCAGCAGAACGCTACTGGGTAGGACGTCATCGATTCTGGTTGTCCCGAGCAGGTCCACGGTCAGGATTAGAGTGCCACCGCTCGACGTAAGGCCGTGAACGTACTCAGCAGCGGCTTCTAGATGCTCCAGTCTTTCTCCGATGACTTCAAAGAAACGTGCGTCATCTAGATAATCAAGACTTTCGCACCAATAAGTGTCTTTTCGTCTCCCGGGAGGCGTTCCACCGCTCGGTACTACCCAGGGATCTCCAGCCTGCCAATAATAATCAGGCGTTAGACCTAGCTCTTCGGAGATTCGATGGAGCTTCTCTGCCGGGTGCCTGATCTTTAGAGATAGACCATACCTATATTTTTTATTAGATTGATCTGTCGTCAATTGTTTCTGTACCCCAGACCTCTTTGTTTGCCTCGCTGCCCTGACGCTCTGCCAGAACCCGTGAAGTTGGGAGCTGGACCGTGATTGGTCCAGGACCCGTCCGGGTTTTGGCCCCAGACATCTGAATTCGGCGCGATGCTCACGTGATCGTCGGGATCTGCTCCAATGCCCTTTTTGATAGCGCGGTGATCGCCAGACCACTCGGTCTCGTTGATCGGCTTTGATCCAGTAGGAGGCTTGTCTCTGGTCTCTTCATGGGCGACGACATTCGGTTGCTCCGAAGCGGGCGCGAGGGGTTGAACCGGCCCAACCTGCGGGCGCCTCAGCCACCGTAGCAGCTCGTGCGCCTCGGCGTCGAAGGGGCCGACCGGGACGTAGCTGCTGCGGCTGTCGGTCGAGAACTGGATCTGCGTCACGCCCTCGCCGCGGAGTGCGGCGGCGAGGGCGTCGGCCGCTGCGGCGGCGACCGACTCGCCCAAGCCGGCGGCAACCGGGGCCAGGAACGGTCGAGGGGGCAGCTTGGAGGTGCCCATCTCCTGTGGTGCGGCGGCGCCGGGTCGCTGCTGCCGACCGAGGCGGCCAGACCGTTGGCCTGGGCCTCGATACTGTCGCGCAGCGCCCCGCTTTGCACCCAAGGCCGGTCGTGGCCGCCCGCTCCGGCGGGCTGCGATAGGCCGTCGCGGACCGCTTCGGCCAACCGCTCCGCCTGGTCGGCCAACGCACGCGCCAGCAGCTCCTCGGCGTTCAGGCGCGCCAAGCGCTCGCGCAGTTCGGCCAGCCCCTTGATCTCCAGCCGCATGACGCGCCCCCGATGTCGAGCGCGTCAGTTCTTTATTTGTTCATGACTTAGTGCAAGGAGAAAACGCTCCAGCTCAGCCCACGACCCGCGCCCGCACGGTGCCTTCGATGGCGCAGAGTGCGTCGAGGATTTCCGCTTGCTG
Organism: uncultured Acetobacteraceae bacterium; assembly: GCA_964657565.1. Taxonomy (GTDB): domain Bacteria; phylum Pseudomonadota; class Alphaproteobacteria; order Acetobacterales; family Acetobacteraceae; genus JAVVHH01. The sequence goes on along the minus strand of CAZZVQ010000193.1, from coordinate 3,124 downwards.
GCCAGGCGGGCTGTCGGCGTCCACGACGACGTAACCGAGATGCCCATCGGTCTGCAGCGACTGCGCGTGCACGTTGAGGCCGCGGGAGCTGAACACCGCGTTCAGCTTGCCGAGGACGCCGGGGACGTTCTGGTGGACGTGCAGATAGCGGGCGTGTGCGGAGTCGAGGGGCAGGTCGACGCCGGGGAAGTTCACCGCGCCCACGGTCGTGCCTGCATTGAGGAAATCGATCAGCTTGCGCGCGACCTCCTCGCCGATTCGCTCCTGCGCTTCCATCGTGGAGCCGCCGATGTGCGGGGTGAGGATGACGTTGGCCAGGCCCTGCAACGGGGTGACGAGACGGTCGCCGGCGGCTTTGGGCTCGATCGGGAACACATCGGCGGCCGCGCCGGCGATGTGCCCGTCGCGGAGTGCGGCCGCCAGCGCGTCGAGATCGACGACCCGGCCGCGGCTGTTGTTGATCAGCACACTGCCGGGCTTCATCGCGGCGAGCTCGGGCGCGCCGATCAGGTTGAGCGTGCTCGGAAGATCCGGAACATGCAGGCTGACCACGTCGGAGACCGCGAGCAACTCTCCCAGGGTGGCGACCGGCTGGGTGTTGCCGTGGCGGAGCTTGGTCGAGCGGTCATAGTAGATGACCCGCATGCCCATGGCTTCGGCCAGGGTGGAGAGTTGGCTGCCGATATTGCCGTAGCCGACGATGCCGAGGGTCTTGCCGCGGACCTCGTAGCTGCCATCGGCCGATTTGTCCCAGGCGCCGGCATGGGCGGCGGCGGAACGGGACATGATGCGCCGCATCAGCATGACGATCTCGCCGATGGTGAGTTCGGCGACGCTGCGGGTGTTGGAGAACGGCGCGTTGAAGACCGGGATGCCCAGGCCGGCCGCGGCCGTGAGATCGACCTGATCGGTGCCGATGCAGAAGCAGCCGACCGCCATCAGCGGCCCGGCGCTGCGGAGCACGCGCTCGGACAGTTGCGTGCGGCTGCGGATGCCGATGATGTGGGCGCCACGCACCGCCTCGAGCAGCGTGTCGCCATCGAGCGCCTTCTTGTGCGACGCGACGCCGGTGTAACCCGCTTGCTCGAGCAGGGAGACGGCGGTGGGGCTGATGCCCTCGAGCAGGACGATGCGGGTGTCGGCGCGGGTGAAGGGGACGGTGAGCGGGCGGGTGATGGAGTTCACGGTGTAAGTTCCTTGGCAGCGGCCGGGCATACCGTCTCTATGGGGGTATTTGGAAGAACTCGTCGATGGTGACCTGGGTCGTGTCAGGCACTGCGAGCGGAGGCTGGCCGTCTATCGATGAGGGCATCCGACGGAGCGCCTGGCGGTAGAGCCGATCCATGTCGATCCGTTGCCGCATGGAGGGCACGTAGGAGCGGGCTGCATCATCTCGAAAGCCAACGGCCTCGGCGCGCCAATGGGGCACCTCTCTGGAGGTGGGCCAGGCAGAGACTTTAAGATCGTGAAGGAGTGCCTGAACGATCAGCGACTCCACTGCCGTCAGCTGGCTCCGCCCCACGCTCTCCATTTCCTCGATGATATTGGCCCAGTCCGGGCGTTCGTTCAGCCGTTCGCCGGCGGCCAGGCGCTTGAGCAGCGCGGCTTGGTGTTCGGACCAGAGGAGGATGTCGGCGTCGTAGAGGTCGCTCATGACGTCCACACAATAACAAAAGGGCGGCGCCGAAGCACCGCCCTTTGTTTCCGCTCGTGGGTCGCTCGATTACTCGGCGGCTTTGGTGATCTGCGGCACGTCCGGGCGTAGCCGGGCCTGGTCGCGGCCGGCGGCCACCTGGCGCATGCGGTTCATCACGCTGCCGGTGCCCGCCGGGATCAGACGCCCGACGATCACGTTCTCCTTCAGGCCCATCAGGCTGTCGACCTTGCCCGCCGTGGCGGCCTCGGTCAGCACCCGCGTCGTCTCCTGGAAGGAGGCGGCGGAGATGAAGCTGTGGGTCTGCAGGCTGGCCTTGGTGATGCCCTGCAGCACCGGCATCGCGGTGGCCGGACGTTCCTCGACCTTGAGCCGCTTCTCGTTCTCCGCCTCGAACTCCAGACGGTCGACCTGTTCGCCCTGCAGATACGTGGTATCGCCGGCTTCGAGGATTTCGACCTTCTGCAGCATCTGGCGGACGATCACCTCGATGTGCTTGTCGTTGATCTTCACGCCCTGGAGCCGGTAGACGTCCTGGATCTCGTTGACCAGGTAGTCCGACAGCGCCTCGACGCCGAGCACCTTGAGGATGTCGTGCGGCACGCGCGGTCCGTCGACCAACGGGTCGCCGCGGCGGACGAAGTCGCCCTCCTGAACGCTGACGTGCTTGCCCTTCGGGACCAGATACTCGGACTCTTCCGAGGTCTCGTCGTTGCGGACGATGACCCGGCGCTTGGCCTTGTAGTCCTTCCCGAATTCGACCCGGCCATCCATCTCGGCGATGATGGCGTGGTCCTTCGGGCGCCGGGCTTCGAACAGCTCGGCGACGCGGGGCAGACCGCCGGTGATGTCGCGGGTCTTGCTGCCTTCGCGGGGGATCCGCGCCAGCACGTCACCGGCCGCCACCGTGGCGCCGTTCTCGACCGAGAGGATCGAGTCGGGGCTGAGGAAGTAGCGTGCCTCGGCTCCGCTGGGGAGCGTCAGCACCTCGCCCTTGTCGTCCTTCAACTGCAAGCGCGGCCGGAGGTCGACGCCCTTGGCGGCCTGCTTGTAGTCGACCACCACGCGCGACGTGAGGCCGGTGACCTCGTCAACGCGCTCGACGATGGTGACGCCGTCGAGCAGGTCGAGATACTCCACCTGGCCCTGCAGCTCGGTGATGATCGGCAGGGTGTAGGGGTCCCACTCGGCGAGCTTCTCGTTGCGCTTGGCGGGCTTGCCCTCGTCGGACAGCAGCCGGGCGCCGTACGGCACCCGGAAGCGGGCGCGCTCGCGGCCCTTGTCGTCCTGCAGCACGATCTCGCAGTTACGCGACATCACGATCGGATAACCCTGGCTGTTCTGCACCACGGCGCGGTTCTTGATGGTGACCACGCCGTCATGGCTGGCTTCCACGTTGCTCACCTCGGCGCCGCGCTGAGCCGCGCCGCCGATGTGGAAGGTGCGCATCGTCAGCTGCGTGCCGGGCTC
>CAZZVQ010000192.1:0-7296 GCA_964657565.1 uncultured Acetobacteraceae bacterium | reverse complement strand
GTGACGGCGCAGAGCAGGATGAACTCCTCGCCGAGCGTGTCGAAGCCGCGATAGTCGAAATTCAGCGCGGTGACGATGTTCTGCGTCTGCCGCGCGACCGGCGCCGACGCCGTGACCGCATCGCCGTAGGGCAGCGTATGGTCGCCGAAGCGCGGCAGGCTCGGCAGCACATGGATCAACGCCGGCATCACCGCGGCCACCGCGACCGCGAACAGAGTGGTGCGGGCCTTCGGCGTCATGGTGGCTTGTCCCCGGGCCGCCGGTCCATCCGCATGCTCGCCAGCACGGCGAGGAACAGCATCGGCACCGCCGCCGTGCCCACGACGATCTGCGCGAACGCCACGTCCGGCGCCTGCAGCGCCATGAACAGCAACGTCAGCACCAGACCGTTCGCGCCCAGCGCCAAAACTTGCCGCACCGGCTGACGCGATAGCGCGACGCCGGTTCCGGTAACGGCAAGGCAGACGAGCAGGATCTCGATCAGCAACTCAGTCGATCTCCGACAGCGACCCGCGCACGCGCAACGCGCGGCCCACCGCATACGACCCCGCCGCGCCGCCCAGCAGGCTGAGCACCACGACGAGCAGGATATTGCCGGTCCGATTTGAGAAGCCGTCCTCCACCAGCGACGCCACGAGCAGCGCCAGCCCGCATCCCGCGTTGACGAACGTCACGCAGTGCAGCCGGTCCAGCGGCGTGCGCAGCCGTGCGAACCCCGCTGCGGCCAGCCACGCCACGATCACCATCAGCGCAATGAACAGCCAGGTCACAGCCAGCGCTCCACGGTGACCGCCACGACCAGCGTCGCCGCCACGTTCATCACCGCGAGCGCCTCGGCCAGCGAGATGTAGGAAGTCTGATCGAACGCGAAGCTCATCGCCATCAGCAGCGTCACCGCCAACGCCGTCGCGAGCTGCAGCGCGACGATCCGCGCCGCCACCGTGCCCCGCAGGGCCGCGGCCACCGGCACTGCGAAAGCGGGGAGGAGCGCCCACACCGCGACCGACCAGGCGCTCACAGCGGCCACTCGCGATCGTCGCGCATCGCAACGGGGACCAGTTGATGCACGATCAACTCGTCCCGCTCATCATCCATCCCGACCACGAACCCGTTCGGCGCCAGCGAGACCGCGCTCACCACCACCGCCCGGCGCCCGGCATCATCGGCCCCGGCGCCGCCGACCCGGAACGGCACATGCTTGATCACGCCCTGCATCTCGTCGGGCCGCCGCCGCACCGCTTGCACCAGGCCCCGCCCCACCCGCCAGAGATCCGGCAGCACCGCCAGACACGCCCGCGCCGGCACCCCGACCCAGCGCGCCGCCACCCGGAGGTCCACCGTTCCGCACCGTTGCAACGCCAGCGCATACAGGGTTGCGATGATCACGACGGGTGCGCCCGCGATCGCCTCGGCCACACTCACCTCGCCCGCGAACAGGACGTAGAGCAGGGCGACTCCGACGGGAGTAGCGACGGCAATGACGACATGATCAGCCCGCATGCGCGCTCCGGCGTAGGTCTTTCCAACGCAGCGCGAGCCAAAGGTTTTCTGGATGTCCTGATCGAACGCTGTCCGGTTTATGGGCACGAGACTCTGCCGCCGGCTCATTTGTCGTCTTTGCCGGGCTTGACCCGGCAATCCAGGCCAGCAGAATCGAGGTGTCGTGCTCTCGGCCTGGGTGCCCGGGTCAAGCCCGGTCATGACGACGTTACGTTACGTTACGTCACTTACGTTCCACCGAAATTGAACGGACGCCCGGGTTACGCCCGGCGGTGACGACGTTGGACGGACGGAATCGCCCGGCGCTACTACCCCGGGTCGGCCGCCCCGCTCGCGATCAGCCCGGCGACCCCCTCGGCCACGTCGCGCGTGCCGGTGCTGCCGCCAATGTCGCGGGTGCGTAGCCCCTGCTGCCCGAACGCGGCATCGACCGCGCGCTCGATCGCCACGGCCGCATCCCGGCATGCCTGGCTCGAACGGGTGACGCCGAGCCATTCCAGCATCATCGCCGCCGACAGGATCGCCGCCGTCGGGTTGGCCACGCCCTGCCCGGCGATGTCCGGCGCGGTCCCGTGGCTCGGCTGGAACATGCCATGGCGATCGCCGATATCGGCCGAGGGCGCGAACCCCATGCCGCCGATCAGCCCGGCCCCGAGGTCCGACAGGATGTCGCCGAACAGGTTCTCCATCGGCAGCACGTCGAACTCCCACGGTCGCCGCACCAGATCGAGCGCCATCGCGTCCACATGGTGCACGCGCGCGTCCACCTCGGGCGACTGCGCCGCCGTCTCGAGGAACACCTCGCGCATGAAGGCGAACGAGCGGAACACGTTGGCCTTGTCCACCAGCGTGACCCGGCCCGGCGTTCCCCGGGTCGCCTTGCGCCGCAGCGCCAGGTCGCAGGCGAACCGGGTCAGCCGCTCGGTGACGGACCGGGTGATCACCAGCGTGTCGCTGGCCTGCTCATGCGTGACCTCGCCTTTGCCGCGGCTGGCGAACATGCCCTCGGTCGACTCGCGCAGGATGACCAGGTCGATCGTCGCCGCGCGCGGGTCGGCCAGCGCCAGCGGCACGCCCGGGATGGCCCGGATTGGCCGGACGCCGGCGAACAGGTTGTATTCGAACCGCAGGTCGAGCTGCGGCGCGATCTCGGTCCCGTCCGCCAGCCGGATCTCCGGCCACCCCATCGCTCCGAACAGGATCGCGTCCGCCGCCCCGGCCCGCTGGAGCCCGCCCGGCTCCATCGTCGACCCGTGCTCCTTATAGTAGAGCGCGCCCGCCTCGATCCGCTCCTGCCGCAGGGCGATGCCGAACCGCCGCTCGACCGCGTCCAACACCTGCAGCGCAGCCGCGGTCACCTCCAGCCCGACGCCCTCGCCGGGCAGCACCGCGACGTGGAATGCGTTGGCCATCAGTATTGCTGCGGCTGGCTGCTGCACGGCACCGCAGTGCCGGGTTCGCTGGTCAGCCCGGTCGGCGTGCTGCCCTGCGACGCAATCGACACGTTCTCGTTGACCACGAACGGGACCGACGGGCCGCTGGCCGGCGTGCTGGTCACGTTGTTGAACGTGCCGGTCACGCTCTCCAGTGCCAAGCCCTTGTTGGTGGTGGCGATGCTGACATTGCTCAGGTTGATCCGCAGCAGGCAGGATTCCGGCAGGCCCTCGATCACGCTCTGGCTGGTCGCCCCCGTCGCGGTCAGCCCGGTGATGCTGACATCGTGCACATAGGGCGTGCTCGCCGTCGGCGTGATCGGCGCCGGCGGCGGGTTGGGCGCCGCCGAGCCGGGATAGAAGGCCTGGATGCTGAGCGGCAGCGCCACGTTGGTCATCGAGATGTTGTTCAGCGTGACGTTGTAGATCTGGCTGCCACGGTCGCGGCCGGTCTTGATCCGGAACCCGTCGGCGGTGCCAGTATAGGTCAGGTTCTGGATCAGCACCGCGTTGACGCCATACGCCGCCTCGCTGCCGATCGAGATGCCATGGCCGTTGCCGATGACCGAGTTGGTGATGACGACGCTCGAGGTCGGCTGCACCGGCAGGCCGACTTCCTTCGGGTCGTTCGGGATCTCGGCATTGACCGGCAGGCCCGACTTGATCGCCACGTCGTCGTCGCCGTCGGACAGGTTGGCGTTGGCGATGGTGACGTTGGTGGACCCGACCAAATCGATCCCGTCGGTGTTCGGCGAACTGCCGGACGTCGCCACCGTCAACCCTGTCACGTTGATCTTGTTGCTGAACCGCAGCGCCAGGTGCCACATCGGCGAGTTCGTCAGCGTGACGTTGCTCACGCTGACATTGGCGCATTGGTAGAACTCGACCAGCCACGGCCGCGGCATGCCGTTGGACGTCGGCACGTCGTCGTAGGGCGCCGTGTAGTAGGCGATCCCCGTCGTCGGGTTGGTCACGCCGGTGTGGGTGGCGCCGAACGCGCTCGCCTGCGTCCACCAGCTCGGGCCGCCACCGGGTTGCAGTTGGTTGCCGGCGCCATCGATCGTGCCGGGTCCGACGATGCCGACGTCGGTCGCCTGGTAGGCGGAGATCAACGCCTCGAACGGCGCGGTCTGGCGATACGGATAGTCGATGAACGCCGGCGTATACTGGCTTTCGTCGCTGGTCCCCTGCAGCACGACCCCGGCGCCGAGCTGCAGCACGACGTGGCTCTTCAACTGGATCGGGGTGATCCGATAGATCCCGGCCTGACCCGCGAGCTTGGTGAGCGGCACGATGCCGCCGCCCGCCGTCGCACAGTTGCTGATCGCCGTCTGCAGCGCGGTGGTGTTGTCCGTCACGCCGTCGCCGACGGCGCCGTACGTCACCGGATTACAGACGGGATTGGCCGCCCGCGCCGGCCCGCCGAGCGCAAGCGCACCGGCCGACACCGCGCAGCCGGCCACCACACGCGCCCAGCGGCGGCGCGACGTGAAGGCCAGCCCGATCAGCCCGATGCTCAGCACCGACCATGTCCCCGGTTCCGGCACCGCCAAGGCGATGCTGCTCTCGGTGCCGCTGAAGCTCACCTTGTTCGTATTGGCCGCGTCGGCAAAGCTGAAGCTGTCCGCCCCGGTATCTGCGGCCGTCAGCCGATAGCTGAAACCGGTCTGCAGATCCGCGACCGGGATGACCGCGGCGGCGGTGCCGAGGTCCTGCACCACATAGCCGAAGGCGCCGGCAGCATCGGCGCCGCTGTTGCTGGCGTAGAGGTCGTACTGATCTTCGGTCAGCGTCGTCGCGGTGTTGGCGAGCAGTGCCGTGGAAAAACTCACGCCGCCGATCGTGAGCGTGATCGACCCCGGGATCGCGTCGCCGAGATCGGACGCGGTCTGCCCGGCGCCGTCGGTGTAATAGGACGAGCCGGGGCCCGAATACGCGACGCTCAACGTGTAGGCGCCGCCGATCAGGCCGGCGCCGGCGCCGAGCAGATTGGCCGGGTCGCTTGCCGCGATGATCGTGCCGGTCGTGGTGACGGTGAATGGCGCCGCCAGCGCCCCGCCCGTCGAGATCAGCAGTGCCGTCAGCCCGAGCAAGCAGTTTTTGCAACGAGGTCTCATGACGTGCCCTCCGGTCTCGGCCTGTACGGCTTGTTCCGCTCACGATCCCGCATCGCCGGGCCTCGGTCAACGCCGGGCGCTACATGCCGGTCGACCCGAAACCCTTGGCTCCCCGCGCGGAGGCGGCCGAAAATGACTTCACATTGTGGAGCGTGGGCCGGATCACCGGCACGAACATCATCTGTGCGAACCGCTCGCCGGGCTGCACCACGATCGGCACGCCAGCCGCGTTGCGGTTCCAGGCGCTCACCAGGATCGGCCCGGTGTAATCCGGGTCGATCAGCCCGGCCGTATTGCCCAGTACCAGACCCTTGTTATGCCCCAGCCCCGACCGCGGCAGGATCAGCGCGGCCACGCCCGGGTCGGCGATGTGCAGCGCGAAGCCGGCCGGGATCAGCACGGCGGGGCGGCCCGGCGCGATTTCGAGCGACGCGTCGAGACAGGCGTGGAGGTCGATCGCCGCCGCGTGGTCGGATTGATACGCGGGCAGTCCCCACTCGTGCAGACGCGCGTCCAGCACGCGCATCTCGATGTTCACGCCAGCGCCGCCGCGATCCGGTCGGCCAGCCGGGCGGCCACCTCGGCCTTGGCCATGCGCGGCCAGGCTTCCGCTCCGGTCGCACTGACGAGTTGCACCTCGTTGGACGCCCCGCCCATGATGCCGGTCGCCGGGCTCACGTCATTGGCGACGATCCAGTCGCAGCCCTTGCGCGCCAGCTTGGCGGTCGCGTGCTCGACGACGCGCTCCGTCTCCGCCGCGAACCCCACCACCAACCGCGGCCGCCGCGGACCCGCCTGCGCCAAAATGGCCAGTATGTCCGGGTTGGGGATCAGCGTCAGCGCCGGCGCGTTGACCCCCGGCGCCTTCTTCAGCTTCTGGCCCGCCGCCTCGGCCACCCGCCAATCCGCCACCGCCGCCGCGCACACCGCCACGTCCGCCGGCAACGCCGCCTCGCACGCCGCCAGCATCTCCGCCGCCGTCTCGACCCGGTGGATCGTCACGCCCGCCGGGTCCGCCACCATGACGGGCCCGCTCACCAGCGTCACCCGCGCCCCGAGCCGGGCCAGCGCCGCCGCGATCGCGTGGCCCTGCTGGCCCGACGAGCGGTTGGCGATGTAGCGCACCGGGTCGATCGGCTCATGCGTCGGCCCGCTGGTCACCAGCGCGTGCTTGCCCGCCAGCGGCCCGGTCCACCCGAGCATGGCCTCGATGGCGTTCAGGATGACCGGCGGCTCGGCCAGCCGCCCCGGCCCGAACTCGTTGCAGGCCATGACACCGTCGTCCGGCCCGACCACCGCCACGCCGCGCGCCACCAAAACTGCCATATTCGCCACCGTCGCCGCGTGCTGCCACATCCGCACGTTCATCGCCGGCGCCACCAGCACGGGCTTGTCGGTGGCCAGCAGCAGCGTGCTCGCCAGATCGCCCGCCAGCCCGGCCGCCATCTTGGCCAAGATGTCCGCGCTCGCCGGCGCCACCACCACGAGGTCCGCGCTGCGGCTGAGTTGGATATGCCCCATCTCGCTCTCGTCGGTCAGCGACCACAGCGCCGAGTAGACCTTCTCCTCCGTCAGCGCCTGCAGGCTGAGCGGGGTGACGAACTGCGCCCCGCCCTCGGTCAACACCGCCGTCACGGCATGCCCGGCCTTGCGCAGGAGCCGCACCAGTTCGAGCGATTTGAATGCCGCGATCCCGCCGCTGACGATCAGCAGGATCCGGTAGGTCAAAGCCGCCAGCCGCGATGGATCGCCGCAATCCCGCCGGTCAGGTTGCGGTACGTCACCCGCGACAGCCCGGCCTCGCGCATCATCCCGGCCAGCGTCTCCTGATCCGGAAAGGTGCGGATGCTCTCGGCCAGATAGCGATAGCTCTCGCTGTCCTTGGCCACGACCCGGCCCAGCAGCGGCATCACCTGGAACGACCAGAGATCGTACGGCACCTCCAGCGCCGACACCTGCACCCGCGAGAATTCGAGGCAATGGAACTGCCCGCCGGGCCGCAGCACCCGCCGCGCCTCGCGCAGCACGGCCAGCTTGTCGGTGCAGTTGCGCAGGCCGAACGCCATGCTGACCCGGTCCACGCTGCCATCCGGCAGCGGCAGCAGCTCCGCATCGGCGACGAGGAACTCGACGTCCGAAACCACCTGCTTCTGCGCCCGCTCCTGCCCGACCGCGAGCATGGCCGGGTTGATGTCCGACAGGATCGCCGGCCCGCCGCCCTTGGCCCGCCACCCGAAGCTGATGTC
>CAZZVQ010000191.1:0-7336 GCA_964657565.1 uncultured Acetobacteraceae bacterium | reverse complement strand
AGCGGATCAGCAAGAAATACGCGGCGATCTATCTCAAGACCAAGGTGACGAAGGTCGAGGCCACGACAGACGGGCTGGTGGCGCATTTCGAGGGGGGCAGCGCGCCGGCGACCGAAACGTTCGACAAGATCCTGGTCGCGGTGGGCCGCCGCCCGAACGGCAAGCTGATCGGGGCCGAGAATGCGGGGCTGCGGGTGGACGAGCGGGGCTTCATCCCGGTCGACGAGCAGCAGCGGACCAACGTGGCGCACATCTTCGCCATCGGCGACGTCGTCGGGCAGCCGATGCTGGCGCATAAGGCGGTGCATGAAGGCCATGTGGCCGCCGAGGTCGCTTCCGGGCACAAGGCGGCGTTCGACGCCAAGGTGATCCCGTCGGTCGCCTATACCGACCCGGAAGTGGCGTGGGTCGGGATGACGGAGAACGAGGCCAAGGCAGCCGGGGTGAAATACGGCAAGGGCGTGTTCCCGTGGGCGGCGAGCGGGCGGTCGCTGTCGCTGGGCCGGGACGAGGGGATGACCAAGCTGCTGTTCGACGAGGCGACGCACCGCCTGATCGGCGCCGGGATCGTCGGTCCCAATGCCGGCGACCTCGTGGCCGAGGCGGCGCTGGCGATCGAGATGGGGGCGGATGCGGCCGACATCGCGCTGACCATCCACCCGCACCCGACGCTCTCGGAGTCGGTCGGGATGGCGGCGGAGATGTTCGAGGGGACGATCACCGATCTGATGCCGCCGAAACGGAGGTGAGGGTGACGCCGGCAGGACTGCGCGCGCGCAGGTTCTCCGGGCGGAGCTGGGCGATGGCGCTGCAGCCCATCAGCCGCATGGCCCGCTCGAGTTCGTGGCGCATCAATTCCAGCGCGCGTTCCACGCCGGCCTGTCCGGCGGCGGCCAGCGGGAACAGGTAGTAGCGGCCCACTCCCACTGCCTTGGCGCCGAGCGACAGCGCCTTGAGCACGTGGGTGCCGCGCTGCACGCCGCCGTCCATCAGGACGTCGAGCAAGTGGCCGGCGGCGTCGACGATCTCGGCCAGTTGGTCGAACGAGGCGCGGGAGCCGTCGAGCTGGCGGCCGCCGTGGTTCGAGACCACGACTCCCGTGCAGCCGATGGAGGCGGCCCGCTTGGCGTCCTCGCCGGACATCACGCCCTTGAGGCAGAACTGGCCGTCCCACTCCTGCACCATGGCCGCCACGTCGTCCCAGCTGAGCGAGGGGTCGAGCATCTCGGTGAAGTAGTGGCTGATCGACATGGCGCCGCGTCCCATGTCGACGTGGTTCTCGAGCTGCGGCAGACGGAAGGGGCCGCCGCGGAAATAGTTGATCGCCCAGGCCGGCTTGATGGCGAATTGCGACACGCCGGCCAGGTTCAGCCGGAACGGGATGGCGAAGCCGGTGCGCTTGTCGCGCTCGCGGTTGCCGCCGGTGATGCTGTCGACGGTCAGCATCATGACCTGCACGCCGGCCTGCTTGGCCCGGGCCATCATCTCGCGGTTGAGCGCGCGGTCCTTGTGGAAGTAGAATTGATAGACCTGGGGGCCGCTGCTGATGCGCCTTGCTTCCTCGAGGCTGGTGGTACCGAGCGAGGAGACGCCGAACATCGTGCCGTATTTGCCGGCGGCGGCGGCGACGGCGCGCTCGCCGTCATGGTGGAACAGGCGCTGTAGCGCGGTGGGGGAGCAGTAGAACGGCAGTTGCAGCTTCTGGCCCAGCACGGTGGTGGAGAGGTCGATCTCGCGCACGCCCTGCAGCACGCTGGGGACGAGGTCGGTTTCCTCGAAGGCGGCGGTGTTGCGGCGGTAGGTGACCTCGTCGTCCGCGGCGCCGTCGATGTAGTTGAAGATGGGGCCGGGCAGGCGCTGCTGGGCCATGCGGCGGAAATCGTGGAAGTTGTGGCAGTCCTGCAGGCGCATCGTTTTCTCCAGCGCCTCCCTACGCGCTGAACATGCCGCGGGCAATTACCGTGATCAGGGCGCGCAACTCGGCCCGCAGCGCGTCCGGGGCGACGGCGCCGACCTTTTGCTGCAGGCCGAGGGCGACGACGCCGTGGATGGCGGAGAACAGGGTGCGTGCGAAATCGCCGCCGGGGACGGGGGGCGAGGCGGCGCCGATGGTGGCGGCCAGGTCGTCGAACATTCGGTCGCGCTGGTCCGCGTACCAGGGCGGCAGCGCGGCGCCGCCGGTCATGCGATGGCTGAACAGCGCGTCCCAGCGGGGCATGTTGGCGCGGGCGAAGTCGAGATAGGCGTCGGCCATGGCGCGGAGGGCGTCGGCCGGGTCGGCGATGCCGCGCAGCCCGGCCGCCACCGCGGCAGCGAGCAGAGCGAGGGTGCGGGCGTTGACGGAAAGCACGAGCTCGTCGTGGCTGGCGAACAGCTTGTAGACCATGCCGGAGGAACACCCGGCCTCCTGCGCGATCTCGCGCACGCCGAGATCGGCCAGGCCGGACGCGGCGACGCGGGCTTCGGCCGCGTCCAGCACTGCCGCGCGGAGGGTCTCGCGCCGCTGGCCCGTCGCGCTCACTCGCTCCTGCATCCACACCTCGACGACACTCGATGCAGATTAAGCTTGTGAACGCCGTTCACACAAGCTATGTGAGCTGTGAACACTGTTCACGGATGTCGAACATGCCTGGTCCTGTCGATCACACTCCCCTGCTCACGCAGCGCCGTTTCGCGCCGCTGTTCGTTTGTCAGTTCCTGTCGGCGTTTGGCGACAACTTCCTGCGCAATGCGCTGGGGCTGCTGGTGGTGTGGTCGTCGGGCGGCGCGCCGGGCTGGATCGTGGCGGCGGCGTCGGGCGCGTTCGTGCTGCCGACGGTGGTGCTGTCCGGCCTCGGCGGTCAGCTGGCCGACCGGATGGACAAGGCGGTGCTGATCCGCCGGTTGAAGCTGGCGGAGGTGGGCATCGCGGCCGTCGCGGCGGCGGGGCTGGCGCTCGGCTCGTTGCCGGTGCTGTTCGCCGGGCTGGTGGCGTCGGGGGTGATCTCGGCGCTGTTCGGGCCGGTGAAATACGCCATCCTGCCCGACCAGCTGCCTATCGAGCGGCTGACCGGCGCCAATGCGTTGGTCGAGGGGGCCACCTTCGCCGCCATCCTGGCCGGCACCGTCACGTCCGGGCTGCTGATCGGCGCCGGGGCGCCCGCCGTGGCGGTCGGGGTGGTCGTGCTCGCGACCGCGTCGCTGTCCTGGGCGACGGCCTTGCTGGTGCCGGCGACCATCCCGGCCGCGGCCGATCTACGCGTGCAGGCCAATATCGCCGCCTCGACGATGGACCTGATCCACGGCCTGCGGGCGGACCGCCGTATCTGGCGGGCGGTGCTGGCGAATGCGTGGTTCTGGATGGTGGGCTCGGTGGTGATCGCGCTACTGCCGGGCTTCGTGCGCGACAGTCTGGGCGGCGGGGCGACGGTCGACACGGAATGCCTCTGCCTGTTCGCGGTCGGCATCGCGTGCGGCTCCGGGATGGCGTCGTTCCTGTCCGGCGCCCGCACCGTGCTGCTGCCGGCAGCACTCGGGGCGGCGGTGTTCGGCCTGGCGCTGATCGATCTGTGGCGGGTGTCGCATGGGGTAGCGCCGGCGCCGTTCGGGCACGTGGCGGTGGATTTGTTCGCGGCGGCATTCGGCGGTGGGTTGCTCGCGGTGCCGACGCAGGCGGCGATCCAGTCGCTGTCGCCGCCCGAGCGCCGGGCCCGCACCGTCGCCGGCAGCAACGTCGTGGGCGCGCTGGCGATGGCCGCGGTCGCGGCGCTGCTGGTTGCCGCGCAGATGGCCGGGGTGCGCGAGCCGATCCTGTTCGGGATCACCGGGCTGCTGTGCCTGCTCGCGGCGCCGGTGATGCTGATGGCGCTCTGCCCGTATCCGGTGGCGGAATTGGCGTGGGTGCTGATGCGGATCCTGTTCCGCATCCGCCTCGATGGCGCCGAGCACCTGCCCGGCGCGCACGACCCGGCGGTGGTGACGCCCAACCATACCAGTTGGCTCGACGCCACCGCGCTGTTCGCCGCCATGCCGGCGCCGCCGCTGTTCGCCATCGACGCGCAGGTGGCCAAGCGCTGGTGGGTGCGCCCGTTCCTGCGCTTCGTCGACACGCTGCCGGTGGAGTCCGGCAGCCCCTACGCGGTGCGGACCATGGTGCAGGCGGTGGGCGCCGGGGCGCGGCTGGTGCTGTTCCCGGAGGGGCGGCTGACCGACACCGGCTCGCTGATGGAGGTGCAGCACGGGGCCGCCGGGATCGCCGACAAGGCAGGGGTGCCGGTGGTGCCGGTGCGGCTGCAGGGGCTCGAGCGCACGCCGTTCAGCCGCCTCACCAAGCAGCAGACGCGCCGCGCGCTGTTCCCGGCGGTGAGCATCACGGTGCTGCCGCCGGTGCGTCTCGCGGCGCCGGAGGGCAGCGTCGGCAAGGGGCGGCGCGAGGCGCTGACCGCCGGGCTGCGCGACGTGATGGAGGAGGCGGTCACCTCGACCACGCCGACGGCGCCGACGCTGTTCGAGGCGGTGGCGTCGGCGGCGCGGCGGCATGGGATGGGCCGGCTCGCGGTGGAGGATCCGGTGGCCGGCCCGCTCTCCTACCGCCGCGTGCTGGCGGGGGCGGACGTGCTGGGCCAGGCGCTGGTGACGGGGACCGAGGTCGGCGAGACCGTCGGCCTGCTGCTGCCGACCGCGAATGCCACGGCGCTGTGCCTGCTGGGGCTGTCGTCCTGGGGCCGGGTGCCCGCGATGCTGAACGCGACGGCCGGGTTGGCGAATCTGGGCGCCGCGATCACGGCGGCGCAGGTCCGGGTGGTGGTCACCTCCCGGGCGTTCGTCGAAAAGGCCCGGCTGGCGGCGGTCGTGGCCGGGCTGGAGGAGCGGGTCCGCTTCGTGTTCCTCGAGGATCTGCGCGCCGGCATTAGTAGCAGCCGGCGACTGCGCGGCCTACTGCGCGCCAGCCTGACCGGTGCGCCGCGGGTGCGCCGCGACCCCGGCGACCCGGCGGTGGTGATGTTCACCTCGGGCTCGTCGGGGACGCCGAAGGGCGTGGTGCTCACGCATCGCAACCTGCTCGCCAACGTGGCGCAGGTGGGCGGGCGGATCGGCTTCGGCCGGGCGGACCGGGTGTTGAACACGCTGCCGATGTTCCACGCCTTCGGCCTGACCGGCGGCTTCCTGCTGCCGATCACCTCCGGCATCCCGGCGTTCCTCTACCCGAGCCCGCTGCACTACGCGGTGATCCCGCAGGTCGCGTATGGCTGGAACGCCACCGCCATCTTCGGCACCAACACGTTCCTGAGCGGCTACGCGCGCCGGGCGCAGGCGACGGCGTTCCGCTCGGTGCGCCTGGTGGTCGCGGGCGCCGAGCGGGTGCAGCCGGCGGTGCGCGAGATGTGGATGGAGCGGTTCGGGCTGCGCATCCTGGAGGGCTACGGCGCCACCGAGTGCGCGCCGGTGCTGGCGGTCAACACGCCGGTCTCGAACCGCTACGGCACGGTCGGGCGCTTGCTGCCCGGCATGGCGATGCGGCTCGCGCCGGTGGACGGTATGCCGGGGGCGGGACGGCTGTCGGTGTCGGGGCCCAACGTGATGGCGGGCTATCTGCTGGCCGAGCAGCCCGGCGTGCTGCAGCCGCCGCCGGACGGGTGGTACGACACCGGCGACATCGTCTCGGTGGACGCGCAGGGCCATCTCACCATCGTCGGGCGCGCCTCGCGGATCGCCAAGCCCGGGGGCGAGATGGTGTCGCTGGCGGCGGTGGAGGATCTGGCCGCCGGGGTGTGGCCGCAGGCGTTGTCGGTCGCCGTGGCGGTGCCGGACCCGCGCAAGGGGGAGCGTATCGTGTTGCTGACCGAACAGGCGGACGCGACGCGGCGCGCGCTGCAGGCGCATGCCCGCGCGGTGGGCGCCGCGGACCTGATGCTGCCGGCCGAGGTGCGCGTGGTGGAGCGGCTGCCGCTGCTGGGGTCGGGCAAGCCGGATTTTCGGGCGGCAGCGGCGCTGATCGAGGCAGGACCGCCGGACGAGGTGGTCGATGAGGAGGACGAATAGGCAGGCTGGGCGCGAGGTTTGCTTCATGCCATGATCACTCGATCGGTGGAGGAACGGCAGCGTGATGCGCGTCATGGTTGTGGCTGCGTGGGCTGGCGTGCTCGCCTCCGGCGTGGCGTCGGCGCAGGGGATCGATTGCAGCAAGGCCCGCTCGGCGACGGAGCGGGCGATCTGCGCGTCGCCGGATCTGGTCGCGCTGGATCGGCAGGTGGGGGCCGCCTACGCGGATGCGCTGGCACAGCGGCCGGAGCAGGCGGCAACGCTGCGCGGGGAGCAGTTGGGCTGGCTACGGTCGCGGGACGCGGCCTGCACCGTGCCGGCGGGGCAGATCGGGCGATGCCTGAGCGGACAGATGACGGCGCGGTTGGCGCAGTTGGCGCCGCCGGCCGTGGCATCGGCGCCCCCGCCAACGCCCGCGGCGGCGGTGCGGGAACCGGCGGTGCCGAGCGGGTCCAATCCGCCGGAAGCAGCGGCGTCCCTGGCACCGGCGGCGTTCGCGGCAGCGGAGGAGACGGACGCCGAGTTGCGCGTGACCAGCCCGGGCCGGTTCACCATCGTGGCGCAGAGCGCGAGCGGGGTGGCGCTGCAGTTGGTCGATCAGCTCACCGGCCCCGGCGAGGTCGTGGGCGAGGCCGGGGCGCACGATGGGCGGCTGGATGCGCTGCTCGATATCGGGACCTATCGGGTGCGGGCGTTCGCGGCGAAGGGGGCGACGGGCGCGGTGCGGCTGGAGGTGCGGCCGTTCCGCGAGGCCGGGCCGGCGCGGGCATTGCCGCTGGCCGGCGCGGTGGTCAGCGCGGCGCTGCGGGACGGGGAGCAGCGTGCGTTCTGGCTGCTGGTGCCGCCGTCGGGCGAGGTGCTGATCGAGGCGGCCGGGCGGGCGCTGGCGGATCTGAGGCTGTGGCGGAACGGGCGCGAGTTGACGGGGTTGAGCCCGGCGGCGACGTCGATCGAGCCGGCGCCGGGTCACGGGCTGACGGATTTCCGGCTGAGCGGCAAGGTGGAGCCGGGGGTCTATCTGGCGGTCGCGTATGGCGGGCCGGCGCTGCCGTGGGCGGATGGCGACCCGGCGATGCCGTTTCATGTTCGCGGCGGGCTGTCGGATACGCTGGCGGAGGGCTGGGCCGGCGGTGCGATCGGGCCGTTCGGCAGCGAGCGGTATCGGGGGCCGGCGTTCGCCGGCGTGTTCCGGCTCTATTTGCCGCAGCCGGCCGATGCGGGGTTGCGCGTGGACCAGCAATCCGCCGCGCTGACCAAGACGGGCCGCGAGCCGAGCGCCACCCTGTTCGCCGAGCCGGGCAAGGTGGGGGTGGTC
>CAZZVQ010000190.1:4136-7339 GCA_964657565.1 uncultured Acetobacteraceae bacterium | reverse complement strand
TCAACATCATGACGGACGCCGACGTCGACGGCAGCCACATCCGCACCCTGCTGCTCACCTTCTTCTTCCGCCAGATGCCGGAGTTGATCGAGCGCGGCCATCTCTATATCGCACAGCCCCCGCTCTACCGCGCCAAGCGCGGCAACGAGGAGCGCTACCTCAAGGACGACGGCGCGCTCGACGACTACCTGCTGGACAAGGCGCTGGCCGAAACTCGCCTCCGCTACGGCGACGGCCACGAGCATTCGGGCGAAGAGATGCGCGGTGAACTCGCCTGGCTGCGCGAGGCCTCCGCCCGGGTTCAGGGCCTGGCCGTGAACGTGCCGACCTGGATCATCGAACAGGGCGCCATCGCTGGCGCGCTTCTCGGCGACGCGGCGGCGGCCACGCAACGCACCGCCGACCTCGTCAACCGGCTCAACGCCGCCTCGGTTCCGACCGAGCGCACCTGGGTCGCCACCGCCGACGACCGCGGCCTGCACTTCGCCCGCGTCGTCCGCGGTGTCGCCGAGCGCTACACGCTCGACCCGGCCGCGCTGCGCAGCAGCGAGGCCCGTTGGCTGGCCGAGCGCGCCGAAGCCTTGCAGAGCCGATTTGCCGAGCCGGCGACGTTGATCTTCGACAAGACGGAAGCCAAGGCTGCCGGCCCGGCGACGGCGTTCGACCGCGTGCTGGCGCAGGGCCGCAAGGGCTTGGCGATCCAGCGGTTCAAGGGCTTGGGCGAGATGAACCCGGACCAGCTCTGGAAGACCACGCTCGACCCCGAGTTCCGCACGCTGCTGCAAGTCCGCGTTGGCGACGTGGAGGACGCGGCGCAGATGTTCTCGACCCTGATGGGCGACGTGGTCGAACCCCGCCGCGACTTCATTGTCGGCAATGCCTTGAAAGTGGCCAACCTCGACGTCTGACCATCGCGTCTGGGAGTAGGCGTTCCGGTCGGCCTGCTGTTTGGCGGCGGTTCGGCCGCATCGTGGGGCCGAGCGTGAATTCCCTTGAACTTAGTAGCACCGAACGGTGTTTGGTCACCGCATTCGTAAAGGCACCCCATGAGCTTTAGCGTCCCGAAGTCTCGTATCCTCGAGGGCCGCCCCTCGCCGCGCGGTGCCGCATGGACCGGGCTCGGAGTCAATTTCTCGATCTTCTCCGCCAACGCGACCAAAGTCGAACTCTGCCTCTTCGACGACCAGGGCGAGACCGAGCTCGAGCGGCTGGAGCTGCCGGAATATACCAATCAGATCTTCCACGGCTTCGTGCCGGAGGCGCGCCCGGGCACCAATTACGGCTACCGCGTGCACGGCCCGTATGCGCCGGAAGAAGGCCATCGCTTCAACCCCAACAAACTGCTGCTCGACCCCTATGCCAAGTCGCTCGTGGGACAGGTGGAGTGGAACCCGGCCTTGTTCGGCTACCAGGTCGAGACCGGTGACGACCTCACCTTCGATGACCGCGACAGCGCGAAATACATGCCGAAGGGGCGCGTCATCGACAGCGCCTTCACCTGGGGCTCGGACCGGCCGCCGCGGCTCGGCTGGGATAGCCTCGTCGTCGCCGAGTTGCATGTGCGCGGCTACACCAAGCTAAACCCTGACGTACCGGAGCCCTACCGCGGCACCTTCCGTGGCTTAGCCACCCCGTCCGTCATCCGGCACTTGAAGTCGCTCGGCGTGACGGCCGTCGAACTACTGCCCGTCCATAGCTTCGTCAACGACGATTACTTACTGGACAAGGGCCTGACCAACTATTGGGGCTACAACACGATCGGCTTCTTCTCGCCCGTGCGCCGCTACGCCAGCAACCCCGACTTCGCGTTCGCCGAGTTCAAGGAGATGGTCGCCCGGCTGCACGACGCCGGCCTTGAGGTCATCCTCGACGTGGTCTACAACCATACGGCGGAGGGCAACGAGAACGGCGCCACGCTGTCGTTCAAAGGGATCGACAACGCAAGCTACTACCGCCTGCTGCCGGACCAGCCGCGCTATTACATCAACGACACCGGCACCGGCAACACGGTCAACCTCAGCCACCCCCGCGTTATCCAAATGGTAACCGATAGCCTGCGATATTGGGCCGAGGACATGCATGTCGACGGCTTCCGGTTCGATCTCGGGACGATCCTGGCGCGCGAGCCGCATGGCTTCGACCAGCAGAGTGGCTTCTTGCGCGCCGTCGGTCAGGACCCGGTGCTGCAGGAGGTCAAGCTGATCGCCGAGCCCTGGGATTGTGGACCGGGCGGTTACCAGGTGGGCGGATTCGCGCCGGGTTGGGCGGAATGGAACGATCGGTACCGCGACACGGCTCGCGCGTTCTGGAAGGGCGAAGACGGCAAGCTGCCGGAACTCGCCCAGCGCATCACCGGGTCGGCCGACAAGTTCGACTGGGGCGGTCGGCGGCCCTGGGCCAGCGTAAACTTCCTGACCGCGCATGATGGATTCACGCTGAACGACTCGGTCAGCTATAACGACAAGCACAACGAAGCCAATGGCGAGGACAACCGCGACGGCAGCAGCAACAATCTGAGCTGGAACTGTGGCGTCGAAGGTCCGACCGACGACCCCGAGATCAACGAGCTGCGCGAGCGCCAGAAGCGTAACATGCTGGCGACGTTGATGTTCTCGCAAGGGTTGCCGATGCTCGTCGCCGGCGACGAGTTCGGCCGCACCCAGCACGGCAACAATAACGCCTATTGCCAAGACAACGAGATCTCGTGGCTGAACTGGGAGTTGGACGACGCCGGCAAGTCGTTGGTCCGCTTCGTTTCCAAGCTTGCGCTGATCCGGCAGCATTTCCCCATTCTCCGCCGGGAACGCTTCCTCACCGGCGCCTTCAACGAGGAGCTACAGATCCGTGAGCTGACCTGGCTCACGCCATCGGGCACCGAGATGACGCCGGAGAACTGGGAAGACCCTATTGCGAAATGCATGGGCCTGATCCTGGATGGTCGGGCGCAGCCGACCGGCATCCGCAAGCGCGGCAGCGACCGTACCGTACTTCTCATTGTCAACGCGTCCCACGCGCTCGTCGGATTCAAGCTGCCGGAGGTCCATGGCGGCGGCGAGTGGCGGCTGATGATCGACACCAACCAGCCCGAGCTGGCAGACGAGCCGATCTTCCCGTTCGGCCAGGAATACGGCGTCACGTCGCGGTCGCTGCTCCTGTTCGAACTCGGCATGCAGGAGGCATGATCGCCATCGGCGCGCGGGTCC
>CAZZVQ010000190.1:0-4126 GCA_964657565.1 uncultured Acetobacteraceae bacterium | reverse complement strand
TGCCCGCGCGCCGATCTATGGCGAGCGACGGCCTCTCAGGCCGAAACCGTGCGGGCCAGTTGTTCGTCGATCTGCATCAGCAGGCGCGAGAAATCGACCGGCTTCGGGTGGTAATCGTCGCATCCTGCGGCGAGGGCCTTCTCCCGATCACCCGACATCGCATGCGCGGTCAGCGCGATGATCGGCGTGTCGCGCAACTCGGCATTGGCCTTGAGCGTGCCCGCGACGGTCCAGCCGTCCATGATCGGCAGGTTCATGTCGAGCAGCACGATATCCGGCCGTTCGCTGGCCGCCTTGTCGAGCGCCTGTTGCCCGTCCGTGGCCAGGACGACATCGAACCCACGGCGTTTTAGCCGGCGAGAGAGGAAATCCCAGATCTCCTCGTGGTCTTCGACAAGTAGGATCTTGCTCATGCCGCTCTCCGCTCCGACCTGCCCGCGCTACCTGTCCTCCCCGGGCAAACCATATCATTGGTGAACACGAACCTGCGACAAAGGTTGCAGCCGATGCCGTGACATAAGCCGAGTTGCCGTGACACACGCATGGCTTATCGCCATTGTGAGGTCGACCGTGGGAGCCTGAACCATCGCCGACCGATTGACCGGATTGCTGTCGCACCAGGAACAGCGGCGCCTCACCGCATCGGCGGTACGCGTGACAGCGATGCTGAACGGCGGCGCCGTCATCGTCGCGGCGCTCTATTTTGGCCAGGAATTGCTGGTGCCGCTCGTGCTGGCCGGGTTGTTGGCTTTCGTGGTGGCGCCGCTCGCCCGATTGCTGCAGCGCGCCTACTTGCCGCATGTGGCGGCGTCGCTGCTGGCCGTGGTGATCGCGTTCGTGATCCTCGGGCTCCTCAGCGTGGTCGTCGGCGGCCAGATCTCGAGCCTCGTTGCCCAAGCGCCGCAATACGAGGCCAACATCGTCCAGAAATGGGACCGCCTCGTCGCGAGCAACCGCTTCGTGGCCCAGCTCGCGCGGCCGCTCGGCAACGGCCTCGGCGAAAGCGCGTCGCCGTTGGCGCTCGCCGAACGCTTCGCCCGCCCGTTGCTCGGCCCGGTCACGACGGCGGCCGTCGTGCTCGTCTTCACCCTCGTGATCCTGCTCTACAGCGAGGATCTGCGTGACCGTTTCGTCCGCCTCGTCGGCCGGCACGATCTCCACCGCACCATCTTCGCGCTCAACGACGCCGGTCACCGGCTGTCGCGCTACTTCCTGTCGCAGCTGACCATCAATGCCGGGTTCGGGCTGTTGATCGGAGGCGTGTTGGCGCTGGTCGGGCTGCCGAGCCCGGTCCTGCTCGGCCTGATCGCGATGCTGATGCGCTTCGTGCCGTTCGTCGGGACCTTCATCGGCATCGGCGCACCGCTCGCCCTCGCGATCGCGGTGGCGCCCGACTGGTCGCTGGCGCTCATCGTCCTGGCCATTTTCGCGGTCAGCGAAGTCCTGGTCAGCCAGGTGGTCGAACCGCTGCTCTACGGCCACAGCACCGGCATCTCGCCGGTGGCGGTCCTGGTGGCGACTTCGTTCTGGACGCTGCTCTGGGGGTTCGTCGGCCTGCTGATCGCAACGCCGCTGACCGTATGCCTCGTCGTCATCGGGCGGAACGTTGCCGCACTGTCCTTCCTCGATGTCCTATTCGGCAGCGAGTCGCCGCTGCTGCCGGCCGAGACGTTCTACCAGCGCGCCCTCGAGGGGCGCTCGCTCGCCTTGTTGAAGCCGGCCCGGCTGCACCTGCAGGAGCACTCGCGGGCCGACTACTACGACCAGATCGCGCTACCCGGCCTGATCCTGGCGCAACAGGATCGCGGCGACGACCCCGATCTGGTCGATCCCGTGCATGACCAGTTCGCCGCCCTGCTCGACGCGCTCGCCCCGGAACCGGATGCGCCGCTGGAGGCGGGGAGCGACGCGTGGCGACGCGAGGGCGCCATCCTCTCGGTCCCGGCACGCGGCGATTTCGACGATCTGGCCGCCTCGATGGTGGCGCAAACGCTGCGCGAGGCCGGGTTCGGCGCCGCCGTCGCGCCAAATAAGGCGCTCGACCAAGCCGCACCGGCCTACAGCCCGGAGCCGCTGCTCTGCTGCCTGTCCGTGATCGAGGACGGCGCGTCGATCACCACGATCCGCCTCTTCGTCCGCATGATCCAGCATAAGATGCCGGGCGCTGCCGTCGTGATCGGCCTGTGGAACGCGCCCAACGATTCCGAGCTGCTGGCCGAAATCCGCGCCGAGGGCCTCAAGGTGCATCTGCACCGGTCGATCGGCGAACTGCTCGCCTACACCAAAGCCATCTCCGCGCAGGTCGAGGCCGCATGAACCAGAAGATCACCTTCGACGACGGCGCCGCCTATGAGCGGGCGATGGGGCAATGGAGCCAACTCGTCGGCACCATCTTCCTCGACTGGTTCGCTCCGGAACCCGGCCAGCGCTGGATCGACGTCGGCTGTGGCAATGGGGCGTTCACCGAGATGGTGCTGCAACGCTGTAGCCCCGCGTCGATCCGCGGCATCGATCCGTCGCCCGGCCAACTCGAGTTCGCCCGCCAGCGGCTAGGCACGCAAACCGCCGCATTCAGCCTCGGCGACGGCCACGCGCTCCCGTTCGAGACCGGCAGCGCCGATATCGCCGTGATGGCGCTCGTCATCTTCTTTCTCGATGATCCCGCCGCCGGGCTGGCCGAGATGCGCCGGGTCGTCCGCCCCGGCGGCCTCGTCGCCGCCTATGCCTGGGACATCCCGGCCCGCGCCTTCCCGCTCGAACCGATCCAGGCCGAGATGCGCGCGATCGGCATGACGCCGGCACTGCCGCCCAGTGCCGCCATCGCGAACACCGCCAATCTCGAGGCCGCGTGGACAGCCGCCGGATTGTCCGACCTCCGGCAGCGCACGATCTCCGTCACCCGGCAGTTCGCCGACTTTGAGGATTTCTGGGTCTCGACGCTCGGCACCGGGTCGCTGGGGGCTGCGCTCGACCAGCTCGACCCGGCCGAGCGGGACGCCCTGAAAGCGCGCGTCCGCGACCGCCTTCCGCCCGACGACGATGGCAGCGTCAGCTACACCGCCCGGGCCAACGCCATCGTCGGCCGCGTGCAAGCCGGCTAAACTCGATCAGCCCATCAGTCTGGAGAATCACGTGGACGTCCGCGCCGCCGTAGCCTTCGAAGCCGGTCAACCGCTCTCGATCGAAACCGTCCAACTCGACGGCCCCAAGGAGGGCGAGGTCCTGGTCGAGATCAAGGCGACCGGCATCTGCCATACCGACGAGTTCACCCGCTCCGGCGACGATCCGGAGGGCATGTTCCCCGCCATCCTGGGCCACGAGGGCGCCGGCATCGTGGTCGACGTCGGGCCCGGCGTGCGTTCGCTCAAGACGGGCGACCACGTCATCCCGCTCTACACGCCGGAATGCCGCGAGTGCGAATACTGCCTCAGCCGCAAGACCAATCTGTGCCAGAAGATCCGCGTGACGCAAGGCCGCGGCCTCATGCCCGACGGCACCAGCCGGTTCAGCTACAAGGGCAAGCCGGTGCTGCACTACATGGGCTGCTCGACCTTCGCCAACTTCACCGTCATGCCCGAGATCGCGCTGGCCAAGGTCCGCGAGGACGCGCCGTTCGACAAGATCTGCTACATCGGCTGCGGCGTGACCACCGGCGTCGGCGCCGTGCTGTTCACCGCCAAGGTCCAGCCCGGTGACCGCGTCGTGGTGTTCGGGCTCGGCGGCATCGGCCTCAACGTCGTCCAGGGCGCCAAGCTCGCCGGCGCCGACCAGATCATCGGCGTCGACATCAACCCGGGCCGCCGCGCGTTGGCCACCAAGTTCGGCATGACCGACTTCGTCAACCCGAAGGAGATCAAGGGCGACATCGTCCCCTACCTCGTCGACCTCACCAAGGGCGGCGCCGACCACAGTTTTGAATGCGTCGGCAACGTCACGCTGATGCGCCAGGCATTGGAATGCGCGCACAAGGGCTGGGGCAAGAGCACCATCATCGGCGTTGCCGGCGCCGGCAAGGAGATCAGCACGCGTCCGTTTCAGCTCGTCACCGGCCGGGTCTGGCAGGGCAGCGCCTTCGGCGGCGCGCGCGGCCGCACCGACGTGCCGAAGATCGTCGACTGGTACATGG
>CAZZVQ010000189.1:0-7366 GCA_964657565.1 uncultured Acetobacteraceae bacterium | reverse complement strand
CGCCCCCGCCCAACCCGTCGCCAGCCACCCCAAACCGCCCCCACCCGAGTTGCCTCCCAACCGCTATTCACCCAGAATAGCTCCGCTCACAAAACGGAGCCCATTCATGCACCGCATCGCCGCCGCATTGCTCTGCCTCTCCCTGCTCGGCTGTTCCGTCAGCAACGGACACGCCCTGACCGAGGCCCAAATCAAGCAATTCAGCCCCGGTCGCTCCACTATGGCTGAAGTCCAGGCCGCGCTCGGCCCACCCTCCAGCGCAGAGACCAACTCCGACGGCACCACCACCCTCACATACCAATGGGGCACCAACACCGCCGCCGGTCAGAGCTACATCCCCGTCGTAGGACCCTTCATCGCCAAATCCAACTACGCCGGCTCTACCGTCACCTACCTGTTCAATCCCGACGGCCGGCTCCGCAGCTTCAAGCGTGAGGACGAGAACCGGCCCCAAGGCGTCGGAACCTGATCGAAACCCACCCCGGTCGCTGCCCAGACCAAGCCCGGCTCGAAGCCGGGCAGGGGACCGCGCCGCATCGAAAAACCCCTCCCGCCCTCTAACAAGCCAAACTCTTCGATCCCAACACCTTCCGCGTGTTCGGATCGACGATCTCGTCCTGACAAACCCCGCCCCTGAAAGCGATCAAGTCGAGCGCCCCCGTGAACCGTCCGCTTTGCACCACGGTAAAACTCACGGCCGGCGCGATGAACGACACGATACCGTCCTCCAGCGTGACCCGGTGGATCGCGCCCATGCTCTGATACGCCGACGTCTGAAAGAACAACGACCCAACCAGCGCGCCACCCACCCCGACCCCCGCCTGATACGAAAACGCCGGCGACCCGGCGCCTGTCAGTGTCTCCTCCGTCGACCCGGTGCTGCTCGGGCGCACGATGATCCGGCAGCTCTTCTCCGCGATCACGCACAAAGAGATCGAATTGAGCGCCTCGTCGCCGGTGCCGCTCTCGGTGTGCACGTAAGCGACCAGCCGTCCGTCGCGTGACCGCGTCACGGCAATCGACCGTCCGTCGCGCGTCAGTCGCCCCCAACCCTGCTGCTGCTGGATATACACGTCCCCGTTCCTCATCTCGACACCGAGCGCCTCGGCCCAAGCCCCCGATGGAAGCGCCGCGAGCCACAGAACAGCGAGCACGGTCGAGGCGGCGTATCTCATCATGTCCGATCCTTTCGCCAGTGTCGACGCTGACACAGGAGCGGACCTACGCCAAACGTCACTGTCGTGAACCGTGCCATAACTCCACCCCAGCCCCGCCTAAGCCCCGACCCCGCCTCTACCACCGGCAGCGCCCCCATGTGCCCGCACGCCGAGCACACCGCCAGCCACACGCTCCCCCGCGTGCTCTGCCGCAAATGCCTGATCCTCCGCGTCAGATCCCGTCCCATCCCCAGAGATAACACCGGGAAACAACGCCCGATCGCACCCACGTAGGGCGTATCAGCCCAGCGCAATCCGCCACCACCCCACGCCGCCCGCGACCCGCACCTCAGCGAGCAACCCCCGACCTCACCCCACCACCCGCCGATACAAATGCCAAGTCGCATGCCCCAACACCGGCATCACCACCGCCAACCCCACGAACGCCGGCACGCTCCCCGCCAACAGCAGCGCCGCCACGATCACCCCCCAGACCGCCATCACCCCCGCATTCCGCCACACCGCCCGCACCGACGTCCTAACCGCCAGCACCACCCCGCAATTCCGGTCCAACAACATCGGCAGCGACACCACCGAGATCGCCAACACCACCACCGCGAACCCGGCCCCGACCAAATTGCCCACCACGATCAGCCGATGCCCCCCGCTCGTCTGCATCACCGCGCGCGCAAACCCGCCCATCGTGCCCTCGACAGCGTCCCCCATCGTCGCCGTGTAGATCGCCTGCGCCGCCGCCAGCCACAGCGCAAAGATCACCAGCAGTACCACCGCCATGAACACGATGCTCCCGATCGCCGGTGAGCGCAGCACCTCGAACGCCGTCGTCCAGCTCACCGGCAACCCGGCCTCCCGTCGGCGGCTGATCTCATACAGACCCACCGCCATCACCGGGCCCATCAGCGACAACCCGGTCAGCAGCGGAAACAGCAGCGGCAGCAAATCCCCCACCGCCGCCCGCGCCGCCACGAACGCGATCACCGGATACAGCAGCCCCACGAACACCAACTGCGTCGGGATCTCGCGAAAATCGTCGTATCCCTGCGACAAAGCCTGCCGCAGATCGTGCACGCTCAATCGGCGGATCACCGGGTCGACAGGCGCGGCATGGTCGACAGCATGACCTAACACGTCAGACATCGGAGGCCTCCCTCGTGGCGTGGCGCCAACGTGCGGAAGGTTAGGCCTCGCTATCGCAACGTTGCATCACAAAGCCGCGTGAAGGCGCATGCCGCCCATCAAACTAGCGCCAGCGACATCCCGAAATACCACAGCGGCAATGTCAGAAACGACAGCACGATCCCCACGCCGACCATCAACGTGATCAGCGGCTGATTGAGCCCATATTGCATCGCAACGATCGCACCGCCGATCTGCGGCCCCATCGCCGCCTCGAAGATCGTCACCCGCGACGTCTCCCCGCTCCAAGACAGCGCCCCCGCATACAGCCCCGCCACCAGCAACGGGCCCGCCACCAGCTTGAACCCAAGCCCCATCCCCAGCGGAACCTTGTTCCCCGCCATCTGGTCCAGCCGCAACTGCAACCCCACCGACACCAACGCCAACGGCGCCAGCGTGTCGCCCAGCCGCTGCAGCACACCCGATACCCAAACCGGATAATCCACCGGCAACAGGACGATCGCCAAAATCAGCGCGATCAGCGGCGGAAACGTCGCGACCCGGCCCGCGACGTCCCGCCACGACGCCGTCCCAGACGAATAGAGGCACGCCACCGTGATCCCCAGCGTGCTCAGCACCAGATACGTCCCGAGCTGGTCGATCAGGATCCCCGTCGACAACTCCCCAGCGCCATAGAAGGTCTCGATCATCGGCAGCCCGACGAACGACGTGTTCGCCAACCCGGCCGTCATGATCAGCGCCCCGATCACATCCGCCGACAGCCGCATCATCCGCCCCAGCACCGCGAACACCGCCGCGCTCAGCGCGAACAGCACCCACGGCATCGACGCCGGCAACAGCAGCGCCGGCGAGAGCTCCAGCCCATGGATCTGCCGCAAGATCAGCGCCGGCAGCGCCACATGCACGATGAACCCGTTGAGCGCGGCATGCGCATTGTCCGGAACCCGCTTCGTCGCGCGCAGGATCATGCCGGCGAGCAAACAGACGACTAACATGGCGATATTGGTCATGAGCGTCGAACCCTCGGGCAGAGCGCCCAGTGTGGCCGCAAGCGAGGCGCCGATGTGTGATGCGCGTCACCCGCCCGATCCCTGCCGCTCAGATCGCCGAGCCCCCGATCGATTGCTTGGCGCCCCTCCACTTGAGACCGCGGCGGCGTGCGCGGTTGACACCAACGCCCCCGTGCGCAAGGTCCTGCGCACATCCAGCGGAGCCCACGCATGTTTTCCCTTATCGGCGCCATCATCATCGGCGGACTCGCCGGCGCGATCGCCAAGTTCATCATGCCCGGCCGCGACCCCGGGGGCTTCATCATCACCATCCTCCTCGGCATCGCCGGCGCCATCGTGGCCACCTATCTCGGCCAGGCCCTCGGCTGGTATGGCGCCAATCAATCCGCCGGCTTCATCGGCTCCATCGTCGGCGCCATCATCATCCTGATCGCCTACCGCTTCATCGTCCGCCGCACCTAACCCCTGCACGTCGGTGCGAGCCGCATGATCACCGTCTTCGGCTCCATCAACGCCGACCTCATCTTCCCCGTCGCCGCCTTGCCAACGGCCGGCCAAACACTCTTGGCCGGCGCCATGGCCAGCGAACCCGGTGGCAAAGGCGCCAACCAAGCCCTCGCCGCCGCCCGCGATGGCGCAACCGTCATCATGGCCGGCGCCACCGGCCGCGACGCCCTCGCCGACATCGCCCTCGCCCTCCTGCGCGCCTCCACCATCGACCTCACCCACATCGCCACTACCGACCACCCCACCGGCTGCGCCTGCATCTGCACCGACCCGGCCGGCCGCAACCAGATCGTCGTCGCGCCCGGCGCCAACTTGCGCGCCCGCCAAGCCGGAATCCCCCTCGGCACCACGGTCATCACCCAAATGGAAGTCGACCCCGCCGAGACCGCCGCCCTCATCCGCCGCGCCCACGCCGCCGGGTCCCGCACCATCCACAATCACGCCCCCGCCGCCCCGCTAGACCCCGCCGCGATCGCCCTTCTCGACATCCTGGTCGTCAACGAAGACGAGGCCGCCTGGCTCGCCCAACACCAACCCATCCCCGATTCCCTCACCCTGATCCGAACCCTCGGCGCCCAGGGTGTCGAATGGCAGGGCGCGCAGGGCAGGGGTCATATTCCCGCCATCGAGATCACGCCCGTCGACACCACCGCCGCCGGCGACTGCTTCGTCGGCATCCTCGCCGCCGCTCTAGACGGCGGCGCCGCCCTCTCCGACGCCATCGCCCGCGCCAACCTTGCCGCCGGCCTGGCCTGCGAACGCCCGGGAAGCCAGCGCAGCCTGCCCACCACCGCGGCGATCGACGCGCGAAGCCGGCCATGACCCAACGCGCCCCAAGCGCGACCTAACCGTTGACGTCGCGGCCATAAGAATCCACCTATCGACCATGGCCACACGCCTCACCATCGACCACCGGGTCACCCGACATCCCGAGAAGGCGAACCGTCCGGACAACCCCATCCAGCGCAAGCCGGACTGGATTCGCGTCCGCGCGCCAAACCACCCGATCTACCACGAAACCCGCGCCCTCATGCGCGAGAACCGCCTCGTCACCGTCTGCGAGGAAGCCGCCTGCCCCAACATCGGCGAGTGCTGGTCCCAGCGCCACGCCACCATGATGATCATGGGCGACACCTGCACGCGCGCCTGCGCCTTCTGCAACGTCCGCACCGGCCAGCCCGACGCCCTCGACGCCGACGAGCCGACCCGCGTCGCCGACGCGGTCGCCAAGCTCGGTCTCCGCCACGTCGTCATCACCTCCGTGGACCGCGACGATCTCGCGGATGGCGGCGCGCAGCACTTTGCCCGGGTCATCCGCGCCCTCCGCCAAGCCGCTCCCGACACCACCGTCGAGATCCTCACCCCCGACTTCCTCCGCAAGCCCGGCGCCCTCGACATCGTCGTCGGCGCCCGCCCCGACGTCTTCAACCACAACCTCGAGACCGTCCCGCGGCTCTACCCCACCATCCGGCCCGGCGCGCGCTACTTCCAATCCCTCCGCCTGCTCGACGACGTCAAGCGGCTCGACCCCACCATCTTCACCAAATCCGGTTTGATGGTCGGCCTCGGCGAGACCCGGCCCGAGATCGGCCAGGTCATGGACGACCTCCGCATCGCCGACGTCGACTTCCTCACCCTGGGCCAGTACCTGCAACCAACGGTAAAGCACGCCGCCATCGACCGCTTCGCCACCCCCGAAGAGTTCGCCGACTACGCCTCCATGGCCCGCGGCAAAGGCTTCCTCATGGTCTCTTCCACCCCGTTAACCCGCAGCTCCTACCACGCTGACGCCGACTTCGCCGCCCTGCGCGATGCGCGGGCGAGGCAGCTCATGGCCGCCGAGTAATGCCGACCCACGCGGAAAACCGCGTCGTCCCCTACAGCCAAGACCAGATGTTCGCCCTCGTCGCCGACGTCGGCGCCTACCCCCAATTCCTCCCCTGGTGCGTCGGCGCCCGCGTGCGGAGCCAGACCGACACCGAGATCGTCGCCGACCTGACCATCGGCTTCGGGCCCTTCCGCGAGAGTTTCACCAGCCGCGTCCAACTCGAACGTCCCCACTCCGTCCAGGTGAAATACGAGAAGGGGCCGTTCCGTTACCTAAACAACAATTGGGTGTTCGACCCGGACCCGCCGGGCGCGGCCAGCACATCCAGCTGCCGCGTCCGCTTCTTCGTCGATTTCGAGTTCCGCTCCCGCCTGCTCCAATCCGCCATCGGCGTCGTGTTCAACGAAGCCGTCCGCCGCATGGTCAACGCGTTCCTCAAACGCGCCCGCGACAAATACGGCGCCCCAGCAATCCCCGCGAAAGCCTAATCCATGGTCCACGCCCCCCCACGCTTCGAAACGACGGTTCCGCTCCGGGTGAACCTCTATTCCGACACGCAGACAAAGCCATCGCGCGCCATGAAAGAAGCGATGATGGAGGCCGAGGTCGGCGACGAGCAATCCGGCGCCGACCCCACCACCAACGAACTCT
The DNA here is from genome assembly GCA_964657565.1 of uncultured Acetobacteraceae bacterium. Classification (GTDB taxonomy): domain Bacteria; phylum Pseudomonadota; class Alphaproteobacteria; order Acetobacterales; family Acetobacteraceae; genus JAVVHH01. The sequence goes on along the minus strand of CAZZVQ010000189.1, from coordinate 1,055 downwards.
GCGACCGCATGGCCGCCCTCCTCGGCAAGGAAGCCGCCGTCTTCATGCCCTCCGGCACCATGTGCAACGAGGTCGCCATCCTCGTGCAGTGCCGCCTCGGCGACGAGATCCTCGCTCACCCGCTCTGCCACATCCTGCACGCCGAGGGCGGCGCCCCCGCCGCCCTCGCCGGGGTCCAGATCACCCCGCTCCCGGATGACGGCGGCCTCTTCACCGCAAACTCCGTCCGCGATGCCATCCGTCCCAAGACCCGCAACGCGCCACCCCAGCGCATGGTCGAGGTCGAGCAGACCTCCAACCTCGGTGGCGGCCGCGTCTGGCCCGTCGCCCAGCTCGACGCCGTCGCCGACGCCGCCCACGAGGCCGGCCTCGTCACCCACATGGACGGCGCCCGCCTGATGAACGCCGTCGTCGCCGCCGGCGTGCCCGCCGCCGAGATGTGCGCCGGCTACGACACGGTCTGGCTCGACTTCACCAAGGGCCTCGGCGCCCCGCTCGGCGCCGTCCTCGCCGGGTCGGCCGACTTCATCGGCGAGGCCTGGCGCTGGAAGCAGCGCATCGGCGGCGCCATGCGCCAATCGGGCATCTGCGCCGCCGCCTGCCTCTACGCGTTGGACCACAACATCGACCGCCTCGCCGAAGACCACGAGAACGCCCGCATCTTCGCCCGCGAACTCGCCCAGATTCCCGGCATCACGGTCGAGCGGGCCGACACCAACCTCGTCTTCTTCGATGTCCAGGAGACGGGCATGACCGGCGCCCAACTTGCCGCCAAGGTCCGTGAACACGGTGTCCTCGTCAGCGTGATGGGCAAATACCGCGGCCGCGCCTGCACTCATCTCGACGTCGACCGCGCCGGCATCATGGACGCCGCCGCCGCGATACGCGAAGCTGTCGCTTCAGCTTAACGAGGAACGCAAAATGCGGATTCGCTCCACCCTCGCCGCCCTCCTTCTCACGACCGGCCTGGCCCACGCGCAAGCCGTCTCTCCTCCAGGCGGCTCCACCAACAACGCCGGCACTCCTCCGCCAGCCCTGGCCACCCCATCCACGAC
>CAZZVQ010000188.1:0-7448 GCA_964657565.1 uncultured Acetobacteraceae bacterium | reverse complement strand
GCCGCCCCCTCACCTGCCCGCCCGCCTCGCTCGCCCAGAGGTGGACATCCTTTGCGGATGGAACAATTCGTGCCAAACGGATCTTATAGATATACACTGGCGTCGTATATCGCTGGAGAACGCGCGTGCAGGTTGGCAAATGGGGCAATAGCTTGGCCGTGCGGCTGCCGGCGGCTGTGGTCGATGCCCTGCAACTCAAGGAAGGCGACGAGATCGACATCGAAATAGCGTCCGAACGCCACTTCCTGGTAGCGCGCGATCCAAGCCGAGAACAGGCGCTCGCAAAGCTTCGTTCGCTGGCGCGTTCGCTACCACCGGGCTTCCGCTTCAGTCGCGACGAGGCCAACGAGCGCGGCGCGTGAGCCGTGTGTTCTTCGACAGCAACGTCCTGCTCTACACGCTCGCTCGCGATGATCCCCGCGCGATTGTCGCGGGCAGCCTGTTACTCGAAGGCGGAACGATCAGCGTCCAGGTGCTCAACGAGGTCGCCAATGTCGCCCGTCGCAAACTGAAGTTACCCTGGGCCGACGTAGCCGACGCGCTGGCTGCGCTACGCGTTCTCTGCGCCGCCCCGGTTCCGCTCACGGTGGCAACCAACACCGCAGCCCTCGCCTTGGCCGAGCGGCATCAGTTCTCCTTCTACGATGCCCTCATTGTCGCTTCGGCACTTGAGGCAGGCTGCACCACCCTCCTGTCCGAAGACCTGCATCACGGGCTGCTCGTCGACGACCGGCTGGTGGTCCAAAACCCATTCCGGAATATGTGAGCCGATCGCTGATGGACCGATGTAGTCAGTACGCCGATGGTGGGAGTACGTGCCGCCGATGGTGATGGTTCACGCTGGCCCCAACACCGATGCAGACGGTACAGCGACTCGGCCCACTGCCGATGCGAAAAGTACTCACTCCTAATGCTATCCGATAGATTTTCCTGAGTGAGCCGGAACAGCACGTACCGAGATCATCGGTCAATTTGCGATTTGCGTGCTAAACTTCATCGAATTGCGAAAGTGGGCCACTCTCTCCCGCTCTCGTGGTATGGGAACAAACACGGCAGAGTCGTTGGAGAGATTGAGATGTTACGTCCGTCGCTGGGACAGCGTGTCCACTTGACGCTGATGGAACGGGGGCCGCAAGCGGCGAGCGCACTGGCACTCGAGGCAGGGCAACCGGATCTCTTCGACCGGGTCGCGGCCGTAGCGGCAGAGAACCCGGCGCCCAGCTTCCTGCATTCGGCCCTATGCGCCATGTCGCTCCCGGTTCGGCGGCCAGTCGATGAAGCGGCACCTATCATCCGGCAGGATGGGCAGTATACGCTCGTCATTACGCCCAAGGCGATCATTCGGCCGGAAAGCGGGCAGGCAAAGCTCCACGTGCTCGGCGTACCCTATGGTTCCCTGCCCCGTCTCATCCTCATCCATATCATGACCGAAGCGGTTCGGACCAAGTCACGTCAGATCGTGCTCGGCACGACGTTGACGGACTGGATGCGGCGGCTCGGCTACAAGTCGATGAGCTATGGGCCTCGAGGCTCGGCGACGCTGATACGCCAGCAACTGGACCGATTGCTCGCCTGCGAGTGGATGATCCGGTGGGACGGCGAGGACGTGAAAGGCGAGAAAGAGTTCGGCATCAAAGAGATCAAGCTCACGAACGAGTATACCGGCGTAGATGGCAAGGCCGGGTCGTTCATGCGCGAGATCGTGCTGACCGAGGGGTTCTTCGATCACCTGCGGCGCCATGCCGTGCCGCTCAATGAGCACGCCATCCGGCAACTCCGCGACTCACCGACGGCCCTGGATCTCTACACGTGGCTGGCCTACCGCCTGCCACGGGTCTCGTCCAAGCGCCCGGCCCAACTGAGCTGGCAGCAGCTCGCAGTGCATTTCGGCAATGACGGGCACAATATCCGCAAGTTCCGCCAGACGGTTCGTGACGCGTGGGAGCGCCAGGTTTCGGCGGTGTATCCGGAGGCGCGGGCGGATTTCGATTCGACCATCATCCGCCTACACCCCTCCCCTGCCCCGCTGCAACAGACCCGGATCGCACTCAGCCTGGTGCCGCGGACCGATGCAGAAGGTACGGAGGTCCCGCAAGTGGCCGCCGACATCCCGACCAGATTTCTTGCAGCACTTGCGGGTCGGCTCGGTAAAGCCGAGGCGCGCTCATGGCTGACGGATGTGGCGCTGTGCGCAGTCGGCGACGAATGGGAGCTACGAGCCCCCTCGTCCTTCAAGGCCGACTGGATCAGGGCGCAGTTCGCGCAAGCGCTTGAGCATGCCCGGGTGACCGCAGGATTAGAGCGCAGTCCGACTGTAGTAGCGCAACGGTGACGTCGATACCACCTCGGGGGCCGATCGGTCCCTCGAGTACGACGGTCGAGGCCATCGGCGCGCTCTATAGCCGTTCACTTGACGTACTTTCCAGCATCCGCGGGCGCGCCGAGGAGCAGATACGCCGGTCGCCGCGCTACTCCATCACGCGGACGGCCGAGCTAACGGGCCGAACCCCGGCCGCGATCCGGGAGGCTGAGAAGGAAGGCCGGCTGCCGGGAGTCGACCGCACGGCGAGCGGACGCCGGGTCGGGTATACGCTGGCAGAGATCAACCATATGAGGCATGTGTTCGGCACCCTGCCCTGGCGCGGCGCCGAGGATCCGCCGGCGATCATCGCAGTGCAGAACTTCAAAGGTGGCGTGGGGAAATCGACGGTCTCGGCACATCTGGCGCAGTATCTGGCGATCCGCGGCTACCGGGTTTGTTTGATCGATTGTGATAGCCAGGGATCGAGCACGTCACTGTTCGGCTATGTGCCGGACCTCGACATCACCGAAGACGAGACGCTGTATCCGTTCATCCGCAATGCCGAGATGAGCAGCCTAGCTTATGCGGTGCGCGAGACGCATTGGGATGGGCTGTATCTGGTGCCGGCGAATTTGAAGCTGTATTCGGCCGAATACGAGCTTGCGGCGCGGGTGGCCCGGCAAGAGTCGGCACTGCTAAACCGGATTGCCGAAGGCATCGCGTCGGTGGCCGACCACTTCGACGTGTTCATCCTGGATCCACCGCCGGCGCTCGGCACGATCTCGCTATCGGTAATGCGGGCCGCCAACGCGTTGCTGGTGCCGATCCCGCCGACGGTGGTGGATTTCAGCTCCACGGCGACATTCTTTGCCATGTTGCACGAGACGATGGGTGTGATGCAGGAGCGCGGGTTCGAGCTCGATCTGAAATGGATGCGGCTGGTGGCGACCCGGGCCGATGAGGGAAAGTCGATGCAGCGCGAGTTGCTCGGGCTGCTGCGGACGCTGTTCGGCGAGACGATGCTGCGGACGGTGCTGAAGGACAGCGCGGAGATCGACAACGCGTCGGCGCGGCTGATGACGGTGTATGAGCTGGAGCAGCCGGTAACGTCACGCGAGACATACCAGCGCTGTATGACCTACCTCAACGGGGTCAATGCCGAGGTGGAGACGCTGATCCGGCTGACCTGGCCCAGCCATGCGGATCGATTGCGCGGCGCTGGCGTGCTGTGAGTTACAGGGCTGCAACTGGCAACCAAGTCATTGATGGGAAACGGTAGATGAGCGGAAAAGGCAATCGCGGATTCGCCGATCTCGTGGCAGGGGAGGGCGGTCATGCGACGGCTCGAACCCGTCTTCCGCCGCGCACCGGCCTGCTGGCCGGGCGGGAGAATCGGCTGGCCGAATTGGTCAGCGGTCAAGCCGTGACCCGCGTGCACGAGCTTATCGACCCGGCGCGCTGCATCATCTGGGCAGCCCATAACCGCGATTACGCCGCGTTGAACCAGACGAACTGCGCCGATCTGATCGAGAGCTTCCGGGCGCAGGGGCGCCAGGAGGTTCCGGCGATCGTGCGCCGAATGCGGGGTGGGGAGGCGGATTTCGAAATCATCTGCGGCGCCCGGCGGCACTGGACGGTGAGCTGGCTGCGGGCGAACGGAATGCCCGATCTGCGCTTCATGATCGAGCCGCGGGAGCTGACCGACGAGGAGGCATTCCGCATCTCCGACCTAGAGAATCGGAGCCGGCGGGACCTTTCGGATTTCGAGCGAGCGGTCGATTATGCACGCGCCGTGGATCGCTATTACGACAACAGCCAACAGCGGATGGCCGAGCGCCTCCAAGTCACCAAGAGCTGGCTTAGCCGGTATCTCGAACTGGCAAAGCTGCCGCCCTTCGTGCTCGAGGCGTTCGGCTCGACGGCGGCGATCGGAATCAGCCACGCCGCTCGACTGGCGCCGCTGTTGAAAACGCCGTTCCTGCGCAAGCAGATCGAGGAATCGGCAATAGCGGTCATCGCCGAGCAGGCCGTACGGCGGTCGTCCGATCGCGAATTGCTCACGGCGTCGCAGGTGATGGCACGGCTTCAGGCAAAAGCGGCGAAGCCGGCCGTGGCGGTCCGGCGCGCGGTCGTGACTGATGAGCGCAACCGGACGCTCGCGTCCGGGGAGCGAACCGGGGCAGGGGGGTTAACGATCAAGGTCACGCCGCTCGCTCAACGCGAGACCGGCATGGTACTGGATGCGGTAAAGCGATTGCTCGAACAGCTCGGCTGACGTGCCGTACTCTTTGCATCGGTCAGACCCTGCTGGTGATAGCCTCGATGCCTCAGCCGTAACTCTTCGCTGCCGATGATCCTGGAACGCGGCAGCCTGACGTTCCAATTCACCGACGCCGCCGTCGCGGCCGATGAAGCGGTTACATACGGGGAGTGACGTGACCCCCGCCTTTTCCTCCACTTGGAACTAGAGTCCAGCCTATGGCGGGGCGGACGGATGAAGCAGAAGCGGTTTTCGGACGAGCAGATTATCGACATCCTGAAGGAGGCTGATGCGGGTGCGGTGGTGCTGGACCTGTGCCGCAAGCGCGGGATGTCGTGCGCGACGTTTTACGCCTGGAAGTCGAAGTATGGCGGGCTGGAGGTGTCCGAGGCCAAGAGGCTTGGCGGGCTCGAGGAGGAGAACTCCAAGCTGAAGCGGCTGTTAGCCGAGGCGATGCTCGACAATGCGGGGTTGAAGGATCTGCTTGGAAAAAAGATGGTGACGCTCGCCGCTAGGCGCGAAGCGGTCGCGCATCTCCGTGGCAGCCTTGGGATGAGCGAGCGGCGGGCGTGCGGCATCATCGGTGCGGACCGGACGAGCATTCGGTATCGATCGCGGCGCGGCGACGACACCGCATTGCGCAGACGGCTGCACGAGCTTGCCCAGTAGCGTCGGCTTTGGCTATAGGCCGCTGCATATCCTGCTGCTGCGCGACGGCGTGAAGATTAACTGTAGACGCTCGCAATCATCGGGGCTCGTGCTCGCAAACAGGGCTGATTCCCGCTCGGATTAGCTGACAATCGGGCGAGTGTTGTGCTCACATTATCTGCCACTGTGCTCGCCATCATCGGGCCGTGCTCGCCAACGGACGATCGCGCTCACATTGGCTGCCAATGAGTGAGTTGTCGGTTTCACCGCGTACACGGCGGGCTGTGTTGAGAGCCCGAAGCTTTTTTGCGGCCAGTGCGTCCCTTGGCTAAAGTTCGCTTGCACGAAGGGGCTCCGACACGATGGCATTGGGATCGGTAAGCTGGCCAGCTTTTCTGTATCGTACTCGGCCTAGAGGCCAAGACCGGTTCACCGGTCAGCCGTTCATCGACGCTGCCCTGCGTGGAAAAACGGCGCCGGGAGCCCGCGAGGGCATCACCGAGGCTGACTACCACGCAGACGTGCAGCGGATCTTGGTTGATGCCCTCCGAGCGGCAGGAAATACCGTCGAGGAAAATATCAGACTTGTTGCAAAACCGAATGCGACACAGGAGTGACGCTACGACGTCGACGCTGTTTTCCTGCCAAGTTGCGACCGCCTCCCACAACTGATGGAGGTCAAGACTAGCCTGGCCAAATCAGCTATAATGACTTCGATGGAAGCGAGTTTAGAAGAAAGCAGTTTGAGGTCATTGTCTTAGCAAATATCGGCGCCGGTGTGTCTACGAGCAACATCCGCGCAGCAAACGTTAATATAGAACCCAATAAGACAATGCCACCCACGGCAGTTACGATAGTCTATGCCATTCCAGGCAAGATATATGACTTCAGCTACGTTCCTCCCGGAGACTTCAAGAAGTTGATGGACATGGCAGAATGATACCAATAATGCCGAGCATTACCTTTGAGATACGACACCTGATGCATTGGGAGCAAGTCGTGGATCCGAACAAAATCCCGAATCTGTCAGAACAGGAACTGTATGATTTACTACATCGTATCCGAGGAGCTGACGAGCATATTCCTCTCAAAAACGAGCAAGAGGCTTTGGCCTATGCCGAGCGCGTCATCCGCGCGACCCACGGGGACAAGGCGTTTACAGACCAAGCGCCCTACACAGTCGAGGACAGAGGAGAGAACTGGTTTGTAAAAGGAACGAATTCACGCCTGCGCGGTGTGCTCGACCCGGTGCATGTCGAGTTGCGCAAGTCCGATGCTACGGTCATCGATTTCGGAATGACCGGCTTCAACGGCCTGAAGGCTCCGCCCGCGCCAGCAACTCCCTAAGCGACATTCGGCTGTTCTCTTAAACCAGGGTTTCTGACGATCCCCGGCACGGGCTGCCCGAAACCGCGCTGTGGCCTTCAACGATATCTGGCGGACTGGGATTGACCCGGATTGGTGGACACCCCGAAGGCTTTCGCGAAAGGTGTCATGATGCCGAAAACCCGAGTTCCGTATTCGCCTGAGTTCCGGCGCCAGATGGTCGATCTGGTCCGTGCTGGTCGTGACCCTGACGACCTCGCACGAGAGTTCGAGCCGACTGCCCAGTCGATCCGCACCTGGATTGCACAGGCCGACACGAGAGAGGGCCGACGGGAGGAAGTGCTGCCTGGCCTGAGTGCCGCTGAACGGGATGAGTTGTCTCGGGGAGAACAAGCAGCTCCGGGTCGAGCGGGACATTTTATCAAAAGCCGCGGCCTGGTTTGCACGGGAGACCGGCGCAGTGTCGTCCGGCTCTTCCGGTTCATGAGCGTGAACCAGGCCTGTTTCCCCGTTGCCACCATGGCGCGCGTGCTCGGCGTATCCACGGCTGGTTTTTATGCCTGGCAACACCGTCCGCCGTCGCTCCATGCTGTAGCCGATGCTGCGCTGCTGAAACGGGTTCGGACGGTCTACACCAGTTCGCGTCAGACCTACGGGGCACCCCGCGTGCACGCCGATCTGCGGACGCGTGGTGAACGGCACGGCCGTAAACGGATTGCGCGGCTGATGCGCGAGGCAAGACTGATTGGTGCAAGCCATCGTCATGGTGGGCCGACGACGACCCTGCGCGACAAGGATGCCCGGCCTGCACCGGACTTGGTCGATCGCAACTTCACCGCTTCCAAGCCGGATCAGCTTTGGGTGGCTGACATCACGTATGTGCCGACAGCGACGGGGTTCCTCTATCTCGCC
>CAZZVQ010000187.1:0-7461 GCA_964657565.1 uncultured Acetobacteraceae bacterium | reverse complement strand
TTCGCAAAACTTGCCTCAATCAGGCAATGGATCAGCTTTGTCCACGCTACCTAGTGCCGCAACCAACACTTTGCAGACTTACCGCCGCGAGAAAGACCCCAAGTGGCGTTACTTATGATCGTGGTGCGGAGAGATATTGCCATCCCGCCGCCACGACCCAACCAAGGAAGTAGCCAGCGGTCGCTCCCGATACAGCACGCCCCCCAACAGCAAGCCATCCTCCCGCATCCGCATGGACCGCCATGGCGACAGCGATGGCATATTGCAGGACGAATACGGTCACGTTGCGGAGCAACGGAACCCAGCTTCCAGGCCGCGTCACGGCGCCGGCGCCGCGATCGACGGCCAGCAGCCTCGATCCAGTCAGGAGACCGATCGGTCCGAGCAGAACTGCGGCCAGCAACCATGCTTTGAGCAACCCGATTTCCGCACGCGGTCCTACAACCAGGGGCACGACGCCAGACGCAATGAACAGCACAGGCACCAGGAACACGCGCGCGAGAAGTTGCGTGCGCGGCCGCAATGCCTGCGTGCCTTGCCACACAACGTATGCGAGCAGAAGCCAGACGTAGAACGGGGTGCGTATGGCAACCTGGCCGGCAAAGGTCATCGATGACTCCGCGTGAAAGGCTCCGCTTGTTGGACGTGCCGCGTTCCGCTCCCAAGCGTCCTTACGCAGCTTGCCCCGTGATTTCGCGAACCGACGATGCTATCGGTTGGCGAAACGTGAATGGATCATGCCATGTCGGGGACGTTGGCGGTCGGTTGGCCCGGCCGGACCGTGCGCAAAGGAGCGCGTCAATGCCTGCTCGCCGTCGCCACAGCGCTGATCCTCACCGCGCTGGCTCCCTGGCACACCGGAAACCTGGCCTGGCTCGAACGCGCGATGCAGTTCATCGCCGCCGCATTTTTCTGGGAGATGGCAATTATGGCCGTCGTCCATCATCTTCGGCAGCGGCTCAATGCCACTTGGTCCGAAACACCCCTGGGGCTTGCTGTCGCGGTGATCGTTGCGTCCGTGCCGGCGACGGCCGCGCTGGTCGTGGTTCTCTTCTGTGCGGGCAGCCGGCCCGGTCAGTTACCGCTCTTCTACGTCCAGTCACTCTTGCTTGGGCTGGTGATTGCGTTCGCTAGGCGCGGGTTGCGGCAGAGTGTGGACACGCGCCTTGAGGCGGTTACTGAAACGGCCGGAACTGTCGAGGCGGACAAGGCGGTTTCCTTCCTTGGGCGACATGCATCGACCCTGGCAGGACATCGTCTGCGTGCCCTGCAGGCGGAGGATCACTACCTGCGCATCCATACTGACGGCGGCTCCGTGCTCGTTTTGATGCGCATGCGCGATGCCACGGCGGAATTAGGCGACGGAGCAGGGTGGCAGCCGCACCGGTCGTTTTGGTTAGCAAGCGACGCAGGCGGACACGCAACGCGGCGTGGCCAGGCGTGGCAGATCGCGCTGGACACAGGGCTGACGGTGCCGGTCAGCAAGTCCGCCGCACAAGCCATGCGCAAAGCTGGCTACATCCTAAAAAGCTGACGGATACCCAGCCACAGCCGCTTGCCACACCCAAGCGCGGCGGCCCTTGCTGGGCGAGCCTTCCGCGGCAGGCGACACTTAGCGGTCCTAAGTTCAGCGACCGAGTTGCCACTCTGGATAGTAAGGCACCCCATCGAGATCCTGTAACCAGGGCACGTCCTGCGATGTCCAGATGTGCATCGTCGGCGCGCTCTGCGGGTCATCGTCCAGCGTTGCCACACGAAGAATGATATGAGGCTGTGTGGGACGTTCAGCGATCAGGTGCGTGCCACAATTCGAGCAGAACAGGCGCAGCTTTCCTGGCGAACTCTCGAATGCGCGCAGTGCATCTTGACCCTGGGTCCACCGGAAATGCTCTCGCATCACCCCAGCAGTGGTAGTGAAAGCGCTCGCATGCGCCTTTCTACAGGTTGTGCAGTGACAATGCCCGATTGGCATGTCGAGCTGGTCCGCCTCGTACTGGACGCATCCGCACAAACAGCTTCCTTTCAACGGCATGGTCCTGCTCCTCGGTGCCGGAAAGCTATGTAACACCTCCAATCACGAAGGACCGCTTGGCACCCCACCCGGCCTTGCCTCTGGCCGGGTGGCGACAGCGGCCGCCGACACAAACCAGACGCCCAATCGCCCGCATCTTCCACGCCTGATGCCCTCAGTGTTCAATCATGCTCTGCACAGGGAGGGAGCTTCGCGGCATGGAATATCTCGGCATTCTCGGGAGTATCGCGGGTGTGTTCCTGCTGGCTTGCCTCAGCCCGGGGCCGGTCTGGGTAGTCATCACCTCCACATCCATTGCCGTGTCCCGCAGGGCTGGCGTCCTGACAGGCCTGGGCGTGGCCGGAGCCACCCTGACGTGGGCTACCCTCGCCGGGCTGGGGCTCGGGCTTCTGGCGCAGCTCGCTTGGCTAACCGTCGCCATCAAGCTCGCAGGCGCCGCCTACCTCGTCTGGATTGGGTGCCGCATGATCGCTGGCGCACGCCGGCCGGCACCTGCGGCCGGCTCGATGCCAGGTGCTCAGCACGGCGGCTGGATCGCCCTGCGGCGCGGCTACCTGTCCAGCATCACAAACCCCAAGGCTGCCGCCTTCTTCGGCAGCATCTTTGTCGTGATGCTGCCCGCCCACGCCCCTGTATGGGTCTATGCGTCAGCTGTGCTCCTGCTGGCCGTGCTGTCGGCCGGCTGGCATTGTGGGCTAGCCGTTGTGTTCTCCGTCGCTCCGATCCAGGCGGGCTACCGAAAGGCGAAGGCAAGGATCGATACCCTCGTTGGTGCAATCCTGATTACTCTTGGGGTCCGCCTCGCTGTCTCGCGATAAGCATAGATCGCCGTCCCAGAGGCCCGGGTAGGAAATCACTGTCCCACACGGGCAATGGCCTCGTGATTGCGGATCACCTCCGCCACCACGAAGGCCAGGAACTTCTCTGCGAAAGTAGGGTCCAGCCGCGCCTCAACAGCTAAGCGGCGCAGGCGGGCAATCTGCTGGGCTTCTCGTCCGGGATCGGCCGGTGGAAGTGCCATGCGTGCTTTCAATGCGCCGACCCGCTGTGTGCAGCGAAACCGCTCGGCAAGCATGTGGATCAGCGCTGCATCGATGTTGTCGATGCTGTCGCGTAGTTCCTGTAGTTCGGGAGGTGTCATAGATGCTGCTGGTTCGAGTGCCATGAATGTCCCCGCCGATCCGGCATCCTGGCGGAGACATGGTAGGTCTGCAAACCACCCCGTGCAGCGATAGCCTGGTTGGCATGGCTACCGCCGCAGCCGACGCAAAGCGGCCTAGGATTAGTCGGAGGCGTCGCGAAGTTCGAAGGCTTTGGTGAGGACCGTCTGACCTTTCGGGGTTATGGCGACCGCGCGAGTTCCGTCGACGCGCCGCGTCCACCCCTGCTCGAAACAAGCCGTGCAAAGCGCCGCGCCGAGTGCTCCCGCAATATGCGGGCGTCGCTCGCTCCAATCCAGGCATGGCCGGCAGAACACCCGCCCACCGCCACGCCGGGCCGCCCGCGCGGTGGCCGCATCGAGGTCGACCCCGAGCCCGCGCATGAAGCTCATCCCGGCATCGGTGACGGCGCCCCCGTCCGGCGAGAACTCGATCTGGCCCCGCTCTATCATCCGGTCTGCCATCGCGACCGCGAGCTGCCCGGCGAGGTGGTCGTAGCAGGTCCGGGCTCGACGTAGCGCCACGTCACGGGGCCCTACCCTGGTCGTCTTGGTCCGGCCCGCGTCCGCGGCGTTGCCTGCAGCCACAGACATGATGCTCTCCAGCATGTGGGCGACGGCGGACGATGCAAGGCGGTGATAGCGGTGCCGTCCCTGGCGCTCCATCGCCAGCAACCCCGCTCCGATAAGCTGCGCCAGGTGACTGCTGGCCGTTTGCGCTGTCACGCCCGCGGCCTCGGCCAACTCCTTGGCCGTCAGCGCCCGCCCGTCCATCAGGGCCGCCAGCATGTTCGCGCGAGTAGGGTCTCCGATAAGTGCGGCGGTCGCTGCGAAGGCGGCTGTGGTGAGCATGATCGAGCCGACTATAGGGCAACAGGGATGTCGAAGCTTCGGCCTCGACCGAAGCTTCGGGGCGTGGAATTGCTCCGTTGGCTTGCCAACCGCCGGGACCTGCGGGAGCTGGACGGTCGCCTTCTGCGTGATGTCGGGCTGACGCACGAGGACGTGCGGCGCGGAGTGCCATTCAAAGCCGCCGCGCCCCAGCAGATCGGGCTGATCCGCCTGGGCACCCTCGAGGTCCGGGACTGGCAGATCAAGCTCTACGCCCCTGTTGCCGAAGCCGCAGGGCTACGTCCCGAGGACTTAGCCGCCGCGCGCCGCGCCTTTAGTGCCGTGCTCGCGGAACTCTCTCGTGAGCCGGTTGCGGGCTTTGCCGTGCTGTCCGGCATCCACGAAACCCATCTACCCGCCGGGAGCCTGGCGCTTACGGTGTGCCAATGGGACGGCTTGGAGCTGCGGCGCTGCGCCGTCTTCCCTGGCCGCCTACGTCGCGGAGGACTGCGCCTGATAGCCCTTTCCCGCGTGTTCTTCGGCTGGCAGGTGGTTGGGGCAGCTTTCGTCCTCGCCATGTTCGCCTGGGATTATCAGCTTCTACGGCCCGGCGATCTTCCTTGAGGTCCTGCACGCCGCGCGTGGCTGGTCGGTGTTGGCGATGTCGGGCGCCATTACTGTGCATTTTCTGCTGGGCGCAGCCCTGGTCGCCAACCTCGCCGCCCGCCACCGCCGCTTCGGCCTTATCAGGGTAACACGGAGCGGCGCGTTGCGGACGGCATTCGGCCTACTTGGTTGAGCCTTCGCGGCGGCTCCTTGGCAGCTCTACCTCGCCGCTCCGGTCAGCGGCGCGGGCTGGGCCATGACCAGCGGGGCCGCGCTGAACGCGGTGGACTTGCACCACATACTCCTTGCCGGTCTCCCGGCGCACTCTGCTGACCACCCCGACCCGCGGTAGCCCTCGCCGGGAAAGCTATCGCGGCAGGCGACACGAGGCGGCCATAGCGGGTTGGGTGCACAGCTACAAACCCCCGTTGACAGATATTCAAGCGGACCCTTACCGTCTTTCCTATGGGTGACCTTCGCCTCCGCACCGCGAGCCGACGTCGTCGCTGCTTCTCAGCGGCGGCTCTCGTGGCTGCGTGCAGACAGGCCCCTTCCCGGTAAGCCGCCCCGAGCGGACGACCCCCGAGGCGGCATCAGCTCGCATCTCCGAACCCCCGCAGCTCTTGGCTTCGGGGGTTTTCTTTTGCCCAAATCTCAGCAGTAGGACACCACCATGAGCATTCGCGTCGGCATTGTCGGGATCAGCGGTTTTGGCGGCGGCGAGGCGATGCGCCTCGTCGCGAGCCATCCGTCCTTTGACCTTATCTACGCCGCAGGCGAGGGCAGCGCCGGCAGCCGGTTGGGGGACCGCTTTCCCGGTGCGCCCGCCAAGCTGGCCGAGCTGGTGATCGACAAGTGGGACCCGGCGACCCTGCCGAAGCTCGACGTGCTGTTCGCGTCGCTGCCCACGGGCACCTCGGCCGAGGCGCTGGCGCGGGTCCCCAAGGACGTGAAGATCGTCGATATCGGCGGCGATCACCGTTACGTCGAGGGGTGGGCCTACGGCTTGGCCGACATCTGGCCGGCCCAGATCGAGGGTCAAACCCGCGTTGCCAACCCCGGCTGCTTCCCCGTCGCGACGCTGACCGCCCTGGCGCCGTTGCTGGCCAACAAGTTGATCGAGCCCGGCACCATCATCATCGACGCCAAGACCGGCATCTCCGGCGCGGGCCGCGGCAGCGGCGACAGCAAGTTCGGCTATGCCGAGAGCAACGAGAACCTGGTGCCCTACGGTCTGCTCACGCACGTCCACATGCCCGAGATAGCCAAGACCATCGAGCGGTTGAGCGGCGGCAGCGCGGCCGGGCTGGTGTTCACGCCACACTTGGTGCCGATGACCCGTGGCGTACTCGTCACCATCTATTGCCGCGGCCGCGCCACCACGGACCAGTGCTTGGACGCGGCGCGGCACTTCTATGCCGGACGGGCGCTCGTCCGCGTGACCGACAAGCCGCCGCAGACCAAATGGGCGACCGGCTCGAACCTCGCATTCGTCAGCTATGCGGCCGATCCAGAGCGCAACTTGGTGATCGCGATGGGCGTGGTCGACAATCTCGGCAAGGGGGCAGCCGGCCAGGCGGTGCAGAATGCGAACCTGATCTGCGGCCTGCACGAAGCTGCAGGACTAGATGTCGTGCCGGTTTGGCCATGAAATACGCCAGGTCTGCAAACAAGCCCGACCCGCGGTAGCCCTCGCCGGGGAGGCTACCGCGGCTGCCGACACAAAGCGGTCCAAGCTGGCGGGCGGCATGGTATTGCGACGATCCATCACTCTGGTGAAACGGCTTGGCTTCAAGAAGGAGGGCTTCTCGCCCCGTTATTTGAAGATCAGTGATGTCTGGTGCGATCACGAACGTTGGGCGTTGCTGGCGGACGAACCGTTCGCCTGAGACAGTGTTATTCGCTGTCCAACCCGACCCACGGTAGCCTCCGCCCAACGCGGCATCCGACACATTGCAGACTTTTATCCGACTCTGAGCCGCCTTTGCCATCCGAGCGCGATCACCAACGCGAAGCCGACACTGGCAGCCAGTCCGCCGACCAGGAACACCACGGCATAGCCGAAGCGATCGGCCAATAGCCCTGCTGCCGGACCAGTCAGGCCATAGGCGAGATCCTGAAATGCTGCGAAGCCCCCCGCGGAACCCTGCGGCACCAGGGCGATGGCCGCTAACCGCAAACGCCGCATGGCCTCGTCGTCGAGCGCCGAGAGCTCGACCCCGTCCAACCGAACACTGCCGCCAGTGATGCGCCCCCGGTGGGCGGACCATGCGCAGGATCGCCAACGCCATGGTGGATTTGCCGCAGCCGGACTCGCCGGCCAGCCCCAGCGGCTCGCCGGGCGCCAGGCCGAAGCTGACGCCGCCCACCGCACGCACCAGCCCGAGCGGATGCGCGAACGACACAAGCAGATCGCGAACTTCCAGCACTGAGGCGCTGATGCCGACTTCCTCAGCCGCGGGTTGGCGATCTCATCCAGCCCGGCGGTCACGAGAAACAATCCGAGGAACACGACCACGATGATGGCGATCGGCGGCACCCACCACCATCACCAGCCGACAAAGATGTATCCGATGCCAACGAACAGCCCCAACGCAAGCAGGAGGACGATGCCGACCAATCGAATGGCTAGGACTGAAAGGCACGGGGTGAACCGTCCCTAGGGGTACTGCGCGCGATACTATCGCCGTTCCGCCCCCTCTCGATTATCACCTATGAAGTAATCGGCGCTCGGCGAAATCGGCCGTGACCACCGCGGACCCCCGCATTAGCGTGAGGCTAGGTTGCGTGGACAAAGCGCAATTGGGGGATTCCCCCGACGCGGCAAAGTGTG
>CAZZVQ010000186.1:0-7463 GCA_964657565.1 uncultured Acetobacteraceae bacterium | reverse complement strand
GGGTGGGCTTCAGCCCACCAAGGTCAAGCGGCCGCACGGCATGGCGGGGCGTTGTCGGCCCAGGCCTCGGCCTCCAGCCGCGCATGCCGCATGGCGCCTTGTTGCAGCACGTCCTGCGTCCGCCCCCAGCCGAGCACGTGCCGGGCCAGCAGCAGCGTGTGCGGGATGCGTTCGCGCACCAGGTCGAGATCGTGCGAGACGACGATGACGGTGCGGCCCGCCGCCTGCCAGCCGAGCATGAGCGAGACCAGGTCGGCCTCGGTGCGCGCGTCGACCGCGTTGAACGGCTCGTCCAGCAGCAGCACCGGCGCGTCCTGCACCATGAGGCGCGCGAACAGCAGGCGCTGGAACTGGCCGCCCGACAGCGTGTCGAGCGGGCGCTGCGCGAAACCGTGCAGCCCGACCGCGTCGAGCGCCTGCGCGGCCTGCGCGGCATCGGCGGCCGTCACCGCACGATAGGCGCCGCAGCGCTGCCACAGGCCGAGCGTCACCACATCGAGGCAGCCGATCGGGAAGCTGCGGTCGAGTTGCGCGCCCTGCGGCAGCAGCGCGATGCGGCCCGGCCTGATCCCGTCGATCCGGCCGGAGGCAACCGGGTGTAGCCCAGCGATCGCGCGCAGCAGCGTCGTCTTGCCCGCCCCGTTCGGCCCGACGACGGCGGTCAGCGTTCCCGGCGCGAACGTGCCGGAGATGTGATGCACCGCCGGGTGCCGGTCATGAGTGAGCGTGACGTCGCTCAGGACCACCGCGCCGCTCATGCGAGCAGGGCCCAGAGCACGCCGGCCCAGACGAGAAGGCTGAGCAGGGCCGCCAGGACCAGTCGGGGTGCGACGCCGGAAGAGGGCGAAAGCGGGTCGGTCATACGTTACGATATACCATGTCGGTTCCGCCTTCCAGGGTTCCGCCGGGCGCGGCCGGTTGCTACACGCCAGCCATGCACCCGGATCCCGACGCCGACCTCCGCCGCAGCTTGGCGCGCTATCGCGGCTTCGCGACCGGTATCCTGGCGGGAATGGGCGGGCTGGTCGGCGTGTCCTACGCGCTGCCACCGGGGTTCGGGACGTCGCTGCTGCAATCGAGCGCGAAGGCCGGGCTGGTCGGCGGGCTGGCCGACTGGTTCGCCGTCACCGCGCTGTTCCGCCATCCGCTGGGCATCCCGATCCCGCACACCGCCATCATCCCGCGGCAGAAGGCCCGGCTCGGCCGCTCGCTCGGCCGCTTCGTGGCCGGGCACGTGATCACCCCGGCCGAAGTCTCGCGCGTGCTGGGCCAACTGGACGTGGCCTCGATCCTGGCGGCGTTCCTGCACGACCGTCAGGCGACCGCCCCGGCGGCGAAGGCGATCGCCGAGATGCTGCCGCGCATCCTCGCCAGCGTCGAAGACGGGCGGGCGCGGCGGACGATGGCGCGGTTGGTGCCGCGTCTGGTGGGCGGCGCCGGCGCCGGCCGGGTCGTGGCGCGGGCGCTGCGGTCGTTGGTGGCGGGCGGGCGGCATCAGGAGGTGCTCGGCTTCCTGCTCGAGGAATTCCGCAAGCTGCTGGAAAGCAAGACCGAGACGCTGCACGGCTTCATCCAGGAGAAGGTGCGGGCGCAGGGCGGGCGGCTGATCGGCTGGATGCTGGGCGCGCAAGTGGCCGAGCGCGTGATGACCGTGCTGCGCGACGAGTTGAACCGTCAGGGGCCGGAGGGCAGCACCATCCGCGCCGCCTTCGACGAGTGGGTCAAGCGCGAGATCGACCTCATGGAGACCGACCCGGCGCGCGCGGCGGAGATCGGCCGCGCCATCCGCCGGGTCGTGGCGCATGAGACGGTGCAGGTCTGGCTATGGGATGTCTGGTCGCGCATGCGCCTGGCGCTCGAGGCCGATGCGGCGCGGCCCGGCGGGCACACGCTCGGGGTGATCGAGAGCGCGCTGTCCAATCTCGGCACCTTCCTGCGCGACGACCCGGCCGGCCGCGCGCGGGTGCAAGCGGCGGCCGAGAGCGTCATCGCGACGATCCTGCCGAGCGCCCAGGCGCAGCTTTCGACCTTCATCGGCGACGTCGTCGCGAGTTGGGACGCCGCGACCGTGACTGACAAGCTGGAATTGCGGGTCGGCCGCGACCTGCAATTCGTCCGCGTCAACGGCACGCTGGTCGGCTTCCTGGCCGGCGGGGCGTTGTTCCTGCTGATCTACGCCCTGAGCGGCTCGATCGCGAGCTAGAGGACTTTCCGCAACTTAATCCGACCGAACCGATTCGGTTCGGTCGGATGTTGCTCTAGACGGCGCCGGCCACGTAGGAGCGCAGGCTGTCGACCTCGTGCTCGGCGTCGGCGATCTTGGCCTTGACCACGTCGCCGATGCTGACGAGACCCACCAGCCGGCCTTCGTCGAGGACGGGCACGTGGCGGAAGCGGCCGGAGGTCATCATCTCCATCGCTTCCGCGACGGTGGTCTGCGGGGTCGCCGTCGTCACGTCGCTGGTCATCAGGTCCGCCGCGGTGCGGTCCAGCGTGCCGCCGCCATTCTCGGCGAGGCTGCGGACGATGTCGCGCTCGCTGAGGATGCCCATCAGCGCGCCCGCCCCGGAGACGACCAGCACGGCGCCGATCCGGTTGCTCGCGAGCGTCTGCACCACGTCGGCAACCGGCGCTTGCGGCGACACGCTCAGGATGACGCCACCCTTCGATTTGAGAATTCCGGCGATGACCATTTCGGCTTCCCTCCCATTATCGGAAGCCATCGTGCGCCATCGCACGCCACGGTTTCAACCTTTGGCTGCACGGGTGCAGCAAAACTACTCGGCGGCGGCGGCGCGCACCCCGGCGACGCGCGTGCGGGTCCGCAGCGTCACGAACTCCTCGCCGCCGGTCGGATGGATGCCGATCGTGCGGTCGAAATCCTGCTTGGTGGCGCCGGCGGTGATGGCGACGGCCACGCCCTGCATCATCTCGGCCACGTCGTCGCCCAGCATGTGCGCGGCCACCACGCGCTGCGACGGCTGGTCGACAATGAGCTTCATGAAGGTCTTACGCGGGCGCCGTGCCATGATGCGGCGCATCGGCGTGAAGCTGGTGGTGTAGATGTCGACCGGCCCGCGCGCGGCGGCCGCCTCCTCGGTCGGCCCGACGGTCGCCAGGCCCGGGTTGCTGAACACGGCGGTCGCCACCGGGTCGAACGACCAGGTCCGCGGCTCGCCACGGCCGAACAGCCGATCCGCGAGGTGATGCCCCTCGGCCAGTGCCACCGGTGTGAGGTTCAGCCGGTTGGTGACATCCCCGATCGCGAAGATGTGCGCGCGGTTGGTCGCGTAGGCGCCGTCGATCGCCACGCTGCCATCGTCGGCGAGCGCCACCCCGGCCTTGTCCAGGCCCAGCCCGGCGGTCCGCGGCTTGCGGCCGACGGCGAAGAATACGAGGTCCACGTCGACCTGCTTGCCGCTCGAGAGCGTCACCTGCCGCTCGGCGCCGGCCGCCTCGACCTTGTGGATGGTCTGGCTCGGGTGGAGGTGGACGCCGTTGTCTTGCATTCCCTTGGCCAGCAACTCGCGCAATTCATGGTCGAAGCCGCGCAACGGGAGATGCTGGCGGAACACGACATGCGTCTCGACGCCGAAATTGGCGAAGATGCCGGCGAATTCGACGCCGATATAGCCGCCGCCGACGATCAGCATGCGCCGCGGCAGCGCCGGCAGCGCGAAGGCGGCGTCGGACATGATGCCGAGTTCCATCCCTTCGATCGGCGGCTGGATGGCGGCATAGCCGCCGGTCGCGATCACGATGCGCTCCGCCGTGACGGTCTTGTCCCCGACCTGGAGCGTGTGCGGATCGAGGAACCTGGCATGGGCGTCGAACAAGGTGACGCCAGCCTCGCCCAGCATGCGGCGGTAGATGCCGTTGAGCCGGCCGATCTCCTCGTCCTTATGGGCGATGAGGTCGGACCAGCCGGGCGTCGGCGCCGGGCCGCTCCAGCCGAAACCCTTGGAGTCCTCGGCCAGGTGACCGTATTCCGACGCCTGGACGAGGATCTTCTTGGGCACGCAGCCGACGTTGACGCAGGTGCCGCCCCAGTATGTATCCTCGGCGACCGCGACCCGGGCGCCATGCCCGGCGGCGACGCGGGCGCAGCGCACTCCGCCGGATCCGCCGCCGATGACGAACAGGTCGAAGTCGCGGCCGCTCATGCTCAGATACCGCCCAGGGCCAGGTATTTGACCTCGAGATAATCCTCGATGCCGTATTTGCTGCCCTCGCGGCCGAGCCCGCTGCTCTTCATGCCGCCGAACGGGGCGACCTCGGTCGAGATGATGCCCTCGTTGATGCCGATGATGCCGTATTCCAGCGCCTCGGCGACGCGGAAGATGCGGCCGATGTCGCGGCTGTAGAAATACGCCGCCAAGCCGAACTCGGTGTCGTTGGCCATCTCGATGGCCTCGGCGTCGGTCTCGAAGCGGAACAGCGGCGCCACCGGGCCGAAGGTCTCCTCGCGGAAGATCTCGGCATCGCGCGGCACGTCGGTCAGGATGGTCGGCTGGAAGAAATTGCCGCCCAGCCCATGCCGCTCGCCACCGACCAGCACCGAAGCGCCGCGCTGCTTGGCGTCGGTGATGTGCTGCTCGGCCTTGGCGACCGCGTCCGCATTGATCAACGGCCCGATCGTGACGCCTTCATCCATGCCGTTGCCGACCTTCAGCTTGGCCACCGCGTCCTTCAGCTTGGCCGCGAACGCGTCATACACACCGGCCTGCACCAGCAGCCGATTGGCGCAGACGCAGGTTTGCCCGGCGTTGCGATACTTGCTCGCCATCGCGCCGACCACGGCCGCATCGAGATCGGCGTCGTCGAACACGATGAACGGCGCGTTGCCGCCCAGCTCCATGCTGGCCTTCTTGATGGTCGGCGCAATCTGCGCGAGCAGCTTGGCGCCCACCTCGGTCGACCCGGTGAACGTCAGCTTGCGCACGATCGGGTTGCTCGTCAGCTCGCCGCCGGTCGGGCCGGACGGCCCGGTGATGACGTTGCAGACGCCCGGCGGCATGCCGGCGCGCTCGGCAAGCACCGCCAGGGCTAGCGCGGAGAACGGGGTCTGGCTGGCGGGACGGATCACGCCGGTGCAGCCCGCAGCCCAGCCCGGGCCGGCCTTGCGGGTGATCATCGCGGCGGGAAAGTTCCAGGGCGTGATCGCCGCGAAGACGCCGATCGGCTCCTTCTGCACGATGATCCGGCGGCCGTGCTGCGGCTGCGGGATGGTGTCGCCGTAGACGCGCTTGCCCTCTTCGGCGAACCACTCGATGAAGCTGGCGGCGTAGGCGATCTCGCCCCGGCTTTCGCTCAGCGGCTTGCCCTGCTCGGCGGTCATGATCATCGCGAGATCGTCGGTGTTGGCGATCATGAGGTCGAACAGCTTGCGCAGGATCGCGGCGCGTTCCTTGGCGAGCATCGCGCGCCAGGCCGGCCACGCGGCGTTGGCGGCCTCGATCGCGCGTCTGGTCTCGGCGGCGCCGAACGCCGGGACGGTGCCGACCACCTCCCCGGTGGCCGGGTTGCGGACATCGATCGTGGCGCCGTCCTCGGCCTCGATCCATTTGCCCCCGACGGCGCAGGCCTGCCGGAACAGGCTAGGGTCGCGCAACGGCAGCGGGGCGGTCTGGTTCAGCATGGGTCTCTCCTATCTATGCCAACATAGGCAGCCCCGCTGCCGTTTGTATGTCCTCGGTCAGAACAGTCCAGGCAACCCCTGCTGGACGGTGCCGTCCTTCATGGCGACGTTCAGCGCGAACAACTCGCCCGCCTTCAGCGACGGGAGCCGTTCGCACGCTTCGAGGAAGCGGCTGCTCTCAGCCTCGGTGATCAGGCCTTCCGTCATGGTCCGGAACTTGTTGATGTAGTCGGGCCGCTGCCACGGGGTCGCACCCATCGGGTGCGCATTGGCCACCGCCATCTCGTCGGCGATCTCGCGTCCGTCCTTCATGCGGATGATGATGCGGCCGCCGAACGCCAGCTCCTCATGCGTCTTGGCATGGTAGCGCGCCGTCCACTCCGGCTTCTCGACCGTGCCGATCTTGTGCCACAGCCGGACCGTGTCCTCCCGCCCGGCCCGCTCCGGCGCATAGGACCGGACGTGGTGCCAGGCGCCGTCCTGCAGCGCGACGGCGACGATATACATGATGGAATGGTCGAGCGTCTCGCGGCTGGCCTTCGGGTCCATCTTCTGCGGATCGTTGGCGCCGGTGCCGATCACGTAGTGCGTGTGGTGGCTGGTCTCGATCAAGACGCTGTCCACGTCGTCCCAATCCTGCACCTGCTTGCCCATCTTGAATGCGAGGTCGATCAGCGCCTGGCTCTGGTACTCGGCCGAATGCTGCTTGGTGTAGCTGTCCATGATCGCCCGCTTCGGCTCGCCGCGACCCGGCAGCTTCACCTGGTAGTGCGCCTTCGGCCCGTCCAGCAGCCAGGCGATCACGCTGTCCTCGCCCTCGTAGATCGGGCTCGGCGCGCCCTCGCCGCGCATCACGCGGTCGACCGCCTCGATGGCGAGCTTGCCGGCATGGGCCGGGGCGTAGGCCTTCCAGGAGCTGATCTCGCCCTTGCGGCTCTGCCGGGTCGTGAAGCTGACATGCACGGCCTGCTGCACGGCCTGGTAGATGGTCGCCGTGTCGAGCCCGAGCAGGGTGCCGATGCCGGCGGCCTGGGCCGGGCAGAGATGGGCGATGTGGTCGATCTTGTGCTCGTGCAGGCAGATGGCCTTCACGAGATCGATGTGGATCTCGTAGCCGGTGGCCAGGCCGCGCAACAGCTCGTGACCGGACTTGCCGAGGCTCTGGGCGACCGCCAGCATTGGCGGGATGTTGTCGCCGGGGTGGCTGTAGTCGGCGGCCAGGAACGTGTCGTGCATGTCGAGTTCGCGCACCGCGGTGCCGTTGGCCCAGGCGGCCCACTCGGGGCTGACCCGGACCGCCGGGTCCATGCCGAACACCGCCGCACCCTCGCGCCCCGGCCCGGCCGGATGCGCCAGCGCCATGTCGCGCGCCGACATGCAGGGGTGGCGGTTGACGCTGGCGATGGCGACGGCTGCGTTGTCGATCACGCGGTTGACGATCATCTCCGCCGTCTCCGCCGGCACCTCGACGGCGTCGGACGCCACGTCGGCGATCTTCCAGGCGAGCTGGTCCTCGCGCTCGAGCTTGGATTTGGACGGGTGGACGGTGACGTCGTGCAGTTGCATGCTTCTCTCCCGGGGTTGGCGCGTCGTGCCCGCGCTCATAAGGTTGAGATCATCGATGAGCAAGGCGGGCGGGGGATGCAGGCGCAGGGTGCGGCAGTAAAGGTCTTTCTAGCGATCGGGGTCGCCGGCCCCCCGGGCCACCGCTACTCGGCGGCGGCGAGACCTGGGGACTTGGGGGGGTCGGTACGTCTGCTTGTGCCATCTACTGCTCCTCGACTCGAAAAAAAGGCCGGGCGGCTGGTCGTCACGCCCACGGCGC
>CAZZVQ010000185.1:0-7508 GCA_964657565.1 uncultured Acetobacteraceae bacterium | reverse complement strand
GCCGGAGCGGCCGGCCGCACCACTGCCGGCGTCGCCACCATCGCCGCCCCCGGCACCACCGCCGGCGTCACCACCGCGGGCGCACTCGCCGCTGACGGAGCAGGCGCACTCGCCGCCGGGGCACTCACCGATGGCGCGCTCACCACCGCCCGCTGCGCCCGCAGCGCCTGCGGGTCCGGCCGCTCCGCCTCGGGCGCCAGATCGCCGGCCGCATCGGCCCCGTCGCCGTGGCCGCCCATCACCTGATCGTTGGCGCCCACCACCGTCATCCCGCCCGCATTCTCCGGCTTGACCCGCAGCGGCCGCGAATCCGCCTCGATCACCGGCACCCCCACCGCCCGGTGCCCGCCGAACGTCCACACGCCCATCCCGGCCAGCAGCACCAGCCCGAGCGCCGACGCCGCCATGAACAGCCGTCGGGTGGACGTATCCATCCCGGTGCGCCGCGCGCGGTATGAATGGGTGAACGAGCTACGCGCGGCGGGCCCGGTGGCCACGTTCGGAATGCTGATGTCGTCGGACATTGGGTTCGCGGTCATGGGATCAACGCATCTCCTCGACTGGCGCGACCCCCAGGACTGCCAGTCCGGAGCGTATCGTCGTCGCCGTTGCCTCGACCAACGCGAGCCGGGCTCGCGTTTCCGCGGGGCGATCCGCCTGCAGGAATCGCAGCGTCGAATCGTCCCGTCCGCGGTTCCACAGCATATGAAAGTCGCCCGCTAAATCATAGAGGTAAAACGCAATTCGGTGCGGCTCCTGCGCCAGCGCCGCGCCCTCCACCGTGCGCGGCCAGCTCGCCAGCCGACGGATCAGCCCCAGCTCCGCCTCCGCCGCCAGGCTCTCCAGCCCGGCCTCCGCCAGCGCGCCCGGCGCCACGTCATGCCCCGCCTCCACTGCCGCCCGCAGCACGCTCCGGCACCGCGCATGCGCATACTGCACGTAGAACACCGGGTTCTCCCGAGTCTGCGCCACCGCCATGTCGAGGTCGAACTCCATCTGCGCGTCCGACTTGCGCATCAGCATCGTGAACCGCACCGCGTCGCGCCCGACCCACTCCAGCAGGTCCGCCAGCGTCACATACGTCCCCGCCCGCTTGCTCATCCGCACCGGCACGCCCCCGCGCAGCACATGCACGATCTGGCACAGCACGATCTCCAGCCGCCGCCCGCTATTGCCCGCCCCCCCTTCTCTGGCAAGCGCCTTCACCGCCGCCTTCAGCCGCGACACGTAGCCGCCATGATCCGCGCCCCAAACGTCGATCATCAGCTCGGCGCCACGCGCCATCTTGTCGGCATGGTTGGCGATGTCGTTGGCGAAATACGTGTTGGACCCGTCGGATTTCTTCAGTGCCCGGTCCACGTCGTCGCCGAACTGCGTCGCGCGGAACAGCGTCTGCTCCCGCGGCTCCCAATCCTCCGGCGTCTTGCCCTTCGGGGGCTCCAGCACGCCCTCATACACCAGCCCGTCCGCCCGCAGCCGCTCCACGACCCGGTCTGCCTCGCCCCGCTCCAGCAGCGCCCGCTCGCTGGTGAACACGTCGAACCCGACCCCGAGCGCCGCCAGATCCGCCCGGATCGACTCCATCATCGCGTCGACCGCGAAATCCCGCACCGTCTCGAACCAAACCGCCGGGTCCGCCACCCCGAGCTCCGGCCCGGCCAAGCCAGCCCCATGCGCCGCCGCCAACGCCTCCCCCACCGGAACCAGGTAGTCGCCCTTATACTGCAGCCCGGTCGGCGTCGCCGCCGCGAATTCCTCTTCGCCCAACGTCGTCCCCAACGCCTGCAAATACCGCCAATACGTCGCCCACCCGAGCGCGGCCACCTGCGCCCCGGCGTCGTTGATGTAGTATTCCTTCGTCACCGCGAACCCGGCCTTGCCCAGCAGGTTCGCCAGCGCATCCCCCACCACCGCCCCGCGGCAATGCCCGATATGCATCGGCCCCGTCGGATTGGCCGACACGTATTCCACGTTGACCGCCACCCCGGCCCCGACCCGGCTCGCCCCCCACGCCTCCCCCGCGCGCAACACATCGCCCACCGTCGCCAGCAGCGCCTCCGTCCGCAGCGTCAGGTTGACGAAGCCCGGCCCCGCCGCCTCCGCCCGCGCCACATCCGCCCCACCCCCCAGCCCGGCCGCGATCGCCTCGGCCAGCACCTTCGGCGATTGCCGCGCCACCTTGGCCACCACCATGGCCGCATTCGTCGCCATATCGCCGTGCCCGGCCTCCTTGGCCGGGCTCACTTCGACCCGCGCCAACACCGCGTCCGGCACCTCCGGCACCACCCCACGCACCACGTCGACGACCGCTTCCCGCACCCGGGCATAGATATTCTCGCTCATGCGAGACGCTTTAGCCCCCTTCGGGCGCCCGTGAAACCAGACGCAACTCGTCATGCCCGGGCTTGACCCGGGCATCCAGGGCCGCGAGCCCTCAACCTCAGTCCTCCTGGCCTCTGGATCGCCGGGTCAAGCCCGGCAATGACGAACTTGGGTTGATGCAGTAGCTAGACCGGACAGCCTCGGGCTTGACCCGGCAACCCAGCCGGCCGAGCGATCTCATCGTCAGAAGGAACCTCGAGTGGCAGGCACAATCCGGATCGGCATCGACATCGGCGGCACCTTCACCGACCTGCAGGTCCTCGACGAGACCACCGGCCTCGTGAACAGCCTGAAGACCCCCACCACGCCGGAAGACCCCTCGATCGGCCTCATGACCGGCATCGACGAGGCCGCCGCCCGCTTCGGCTTCGCGCTGCCCGACATCCGCCTCCTCCTGCACGGCACCACCATCGCCACCAACGCCGTCCTCGAGCGCAAGCTCGCCCGCGGCCTGCTGCTCACCACTGCCGGCTTCCGCGACGTCCTCGAGATCGGCCGCCACGCCCGCCGCGACGTCTACGGCCTCAAGCCCACCCGCGAAGACCCCCTGATCCCCCGTGATCTCCGCCTAGAAGTCGCCGAACGCATGCGCGCCGACGGCACCGTCGCCCAACCGCTCGACCCCGCCGGTCTCGACCACGCCATCCGCCAGCTCGACCCCGAGACCGTCGCCATCTGCCTCCTCAACGCCAACGTCAACGCCGCCCACGAACGCGCCCTCCGCGACCACCTGACCTCCCTCTTCCCCAGCCTCCCGATCTCCCTCTCCTCCGAGGTCAGCCCCGAGATCCGCGAGTTCGAGCGCACCTCCACGACGGTCCTGAACGCCCTCCTCGTCCCCGTCGTCCGCTCCTATCTCGACCGCCTCCAGCGTCGCATGGCCGAGCGCGGCCTCGCCGCCCGCCTCCTGCTCGTCCAATCCAACGGCGGCGTCTGCAGCGCCGCCATCGCCAGCCAGCAACCGGTCCGCCTCCTCCTCTCCGGCCCCAGCGGCGGCGCGCTGGCCGCCCAGCTCGCCGCCGCCCGCCTCGGCCTGCCCAACCTGGTCGGCGTCGACATGGGCGGCACCAGCTTCGACGTCTGCGTCGTCGGCGACGGCCGGGTCACCACCATGACGCAGGGCGAGATCGACGGCCTCCCCGTCCGCCTCCCCATGGTCGAGATCCGCACCATCGGCGCCGGCGGCGGCTCCATCGCGTCCGTCCTCCCCGGCGACCGCCTCGTCGTCGGCCCCCGCAGCGCCGGCGCCCGGCCCGGCCCCGTCTGCTACGGCCACGGCGGCACCCTACCCACCGTCACCGACGCCAACCTCGTCGTCGGCCGCCTCGACGAAGCCTTCTTCCTCGGCGGCAAGATGGCCCTCGACGGCAACGGCGCCCGCGCCGCGCTGGCCACCGAGATCGGCACCAAGCTAGCCCTCGACGTCGAGTCCGCCGCCGCCGGCATGCTCACGCTGACCAACGCCAGCCTCGCCTCCGCCATCCGCCTCAGCCTCTTCGAGAAGGGCCTCGACCCCCGAGCCTTCAGCCTGCTCTCCTTCGGCGGCGCCGGCGGCCTGCACGCCATCGAGGTCGCCGAGGAGCTCGGCATCGACCGCGTCGTCTTCCCCGCCGACGCCAGCACCTTCTCCGCCAGCGGCATCCTGCAATCCGACATCGTCCACGACCTCGCCGCCAGCCGGGTCATGCGCGCCTTGCCCGAGGCGGTGCCCGACCTGCTCCGCATGGCCGCCACCCTCCGCAGCCAAGGCACCGCCCTCCTCGACCAAGACGGCGTCCCCCCCGACCGCCGCGCGCTGCACCTCTCGGCCGACCTGCGCTACCACGGCCAGGCCTTCGAACTCGTGGTCTCCTGGGGCGACGTCACCCCCGACCCGGCATCGCTCGCCCAACTGACCGCCGACTTCCACGCCCTGCATCACCGCCGCTTCTCCTACGCCAACCCGGCCGACCCCGTCGAAATCGTCACCCTCCGCCTCACCGCCACCGGCCGCCTCCCCGAAATCACCCTCGCCCGCGCCCCCACACCCCCCGGCGACGCCCTCCCCCGCTCCCGCCGCGTCTTCCTCGCCGGCGCCTGGCACGACGTCGCCGTCCACCGCCGCGACGCCCTCGCCGCCCCCATCACCGGCCCCGCTTTGATCGAAGAAGCCTACACCACCGCCTTCATCGCCCCGGGCTGGCACTGCACCCCCGACCCGGCCGGCGACCTCATCGCCACCCGCATCCCCTCCTCAAAGCCCTCTCCCTCCGGGAGAGGGTTGGGTGAGGGCGTTGCCACGAGCCAAACCACCCCCATAGAACTCGAAATAACCCGCAACGCCCTGACCGCCGCCGCCGCCGAAATGGACGTCACCATCTGGCGCACCAGCCGCTCCACCATCGTGCGCGAACTGCTCGACTACTCCACCGCCATCTTCACCCCCGACGGCGACATCGTCGCCCAATCCGCCCGCATCCCCCAGCACCTCAACTCCATGGGCGCCGGCCTGCAAACCATCGTCCACGACTTCATCCCCGCCGCCGACTGGCAGCCCGGCGACGTCATCATCACCAACGACCCCTACTGCGGCGGCCAGCACATCCCCGACATCCTCGCCTTCCGCCCCGTTTTCGAAACCGGCGTCATGATCGGTATCGTCGGCACCCTCTGCCACCACCTCGACATGGGCGGCATCGCCGCCGGCAGCTACGGCGCCACCGCCACCGAGATCTTCCAAGAAGGCCTCCGCATCCCCCCGATGAAGCTCGTCAAAGCCGGGGTCATGAACGCCGAAGCGCTCGCCATGATGCGCCAAAACGTCCGCCGCCCCGACATGCTCTGGGGCGACCTCCAAGCCCAGCTCGCCTCCCTGGCCGTCGGCGACGCCAACCTCCGCAAGCTCGCCGACCGCTACGGCGGCCCCGCCCTCGTCGCCGCCTGCGCCCGCATGCTCGACAGCTCCGAGGCCGCCATGCGCGCCATGATCGGCCGCATGCCCGACGGCCGTTACGAGTTCGAAGACTTCATCGACGACGACGGCCTCACCGACACCCCCATCCGCATCCACGCACGCATAGAAATCACCGGCGAAACGATGGTCGTCGACCTCACCGGCTCCGGCCCGCAAGCCCTCGGCCCCATCAACGCCACCCTAGCCTCCGCCGGCTCCGCGGTGTCCTACGCCGTCATGGCCTGCGCCGACACGCCCATCCCCGCCAACGCCGGCTGCTACCGCCCGGTCACGGTCGTCGCCCGCGAGGGCTCCATCGTCCACGCCCGCCACCCGGCCCCCGTCGCCAACCGCATCGCCGCCACCCACCGCCTGGCCACCACCCTCTTGGGCGCCCTCCACCAAGCCGTCCCCGACCGCGTCCCCGCCGCCTATTACGGCGTCAGCTACGTCTGTACCTTTCAGACGATCAATGCGGACGACAAACGAAGTGTCCTCGTCGAAATCGAAGTCGGCGGCAGCGGCGGCCACCCGGTGCAAGACGGCCTCAACGGCTACTCCAGCGGCATGCACAACAACGCCAACATCCCCGTCGAGATGATCGAGAGCGAGCTCCCCCTCACCATCCTCGCCTACGCCCTCCTCCCCGGCACCGCCGGCGACGGCCAATTCCGCGGCGGCCTCGGCCTGCTCCGCGAGTGGCGCATCGACTGCCCCGAAGCCGTCTTCACCGCCAACCTCGACCGCTTCAAGTTCCGCCCCTACGGCCTCGCCGGCGGCCTCCCCGCCGCCCCCGGCCGCCTCACCCTCCTCCGCGACGGCAAAGCCGAGCCTCTACCCTCCAAGATCGGCAACCTCCGCCTCCGCCACGGCGACATCATCCGCCTCGAAACCTCCGGCGGCGGCGGCTTCGGCCCCCCGTCCCACCGGACCCAAACCGCCCGCAGCCTCGACCACGCTCGCGGCTATACCCCGACTTTGTCTCCCTCTCCCGCTGGCGGGAGAGGGCCGGGGTGAGGGTGGTTGGTCCATCAAGCCGCAACGCCAATCCAGGCTGACAAACCGCCCCCGATCGAGCACACTCCTCCCAACCAAAACAGGGTGGATCCCATGACCCTAAAGCAATGGACGGGCTTAGCCGGATCGTTCGACGACCCCAGCCGCTGGTCCCCCCTCGGCGTCCCCACCAGCGGCGACCAGGTCGTCATCCCCCGCAGCGGCCCCGTCACGGTCCAAGGCGTCCTCCCGACCCCCCTGACCATCACCGTGCTGACCCGGCTGTTCGACGGCCGCGGCGGCAGCATGGTCCTCCAGGACGCGACCGTCAGTCTCGGCACCACCATCACCGTCATCACCGAGGCCGACACCTACGATTTCAGCCTGCCCTCCGCCCTGAGCTTCAGCGGCGCCGTCCTGAACCAGGGCGTGATCGACTACGTCGGCTACACCGAAACCGTCGCCCTCCCCGCCGGCACGACCCTGACGAACACCGGCACCATCAACATCGTCGGCGCCTCCACCCAGTTCACCGCCACCCCGGGCGGCTCACCGATCGTCAACGACGGCCTGATCCGCATCACCAATTATGCCGCGGCCAGTCTCGGTCCCTTCACCCAGAAAGCCATCATCGGACCATCACTCACCGGGTCCGGCACCACCGACGTCAGCCTCGACGCCACTCTCGAACTCGGCGGCGCGACCGGCCCAGGCCAAACCCTAGCCTTCGTCGGCGGCAGCGACGCCGACGCCACCGTCCAGATCGACTCCGCGACCCTCTTCGCCGGAACCATCGCCGGCTTCGTCACCGGCGACACCCTCATCCTCCCCAATCTCGGCAACGCCACCGCGGCCTACCAATCCACTGGCCCCTCCTCCGGCACGCTGCTTCTCACCCCCGCCGGCAGCCCGGCCCCAACCGCCACGCTGAACTTCCAGGGCCTCTACACCCTCTCCAATTTCCAACTCACCACCACCGGCTCCACCCTCACCATCACCACCGCTGTCACCGACCCGGCCTCCGGCACCACCGCACCCCCCACCACCAGCGGCCTATTCCGCTTCTTCAACCAGACCGACGGCACCCATTTCTACACCGCCAGCATTGCCGAACGCGACAGCCTCCTAACTTCCAATCAGACCCTAGGTTGCGTGGACAAAGCGCAATTGGGGGATTCCCCCGACGCGGCAAAGTGTG
>CAZZVQ010000184.1:0-7623 GCA_964657565.1 uncultured Acetobacteraceae bacterium | reverse complement strand
TTGGCGGCGACGATCGGCAAGACGCTGTCGACCAGCGCCGGGTTGGGCGTGTGGCGCATCCGCTCGGTCCAGAACGCCAGCTCCTCCTGCGCGAACAGATAGCGCGCGTTGGGAAACGTCGGCACCCAGCGCCCGTTCTCGAGCCGCGTATTCCAGCCGACGTGATCCGCATGCAGATGCGTGCAGATCACCATGTCGATGTCTTCCGGCGACAGTCCAAGCGCGGCCAGGTTGCGCAGATAATGCGTGTCGGACTTGCCGTTCCATTGCGGCCAGCGCGGCAGGTCCTTGTCGTTGCCGATGCAGCTATCCACCAGGATGGTGTGGTGCGGCGTCCGCACGACGTAGGAATGGAACGAGAACCGCAACCACCCGCTCGCGGGATCCAGCGCGTGCGGCTCCATCCACGCCCGCGTCTCGGCCAGCATCTCCTCGGTGACGGCGGGAAAGAACTCGCGCACCGGCAGGAACAACGCCTCCGTCTCGACCACGCGCTGGATCGTCACGTCACCACGCTCGAAATACTCTGCCATCGGCGGCGCCTCCTTCACTGGAAGGTAACTTCGCCGAGCCGACGAACGCTGTCGATGCCCGCGGGCGGTGTCAACCCGCCGCTTGCGAGAGCGCCGCGAGCCGGTCGACACACCCCGCGTTTCCCAAAGCCGCGGCAAGTTCGCCGCTGGTAAGAACCCCCACGGCCTCGGCGAACGTGCCGCTATCCTCGAGCTTGGCGCGCGCGATCAGCAGCGCCGGGTCGTAAGGCTCCCCAGCCCGGCGCGC
The DNA here is from genome assembly GCA_964657565.1 of uncultured Acetobacteraceae bacterium. Classification (GTDB taxonomy): domain Bacteria; phylum Pseudomonadota; class Alphaproteobacteria; order Acetobacterales; family Acetobacteraceae; genus JAVVHH01. Next base: position 6,843 of record CAZZVQ010000184.1, on the reverse strand, counting down.
CGGCGGCAGCATGGCCCGGTGCGCGGCCAGGAACTCGGGCTCCGCGAACAGGGCCCGCACCGGGTCGGCAGGCGGCACGAGATGCGGCGCCGCCGCGGCGACCGCCGCCAGCACCGGCAGCGCGCCCCGCTCCTCCGGCGTCCCCAGCAGCCCGGCCCGCGCAAACGCCACCCCAGCGTCTCGCCGCCCAGTGAAGCCGGCCAGCGGGATCGCCAGCGCCAGGCCCAGCACCACCGGCGTCATCCACAGCAGGAGCGGAACCGAGACCAGCGCCGACGCCAGACCAAGCGCCAGGCCGCCCAGCGTATGCGGCAGGTAGGCGCGGATCACGTCGCCCCAGGGCACCCCCCCGTCCTCGCGGCGCTGCGGCTGCCAGCCGCCGTCACGCCCGGACAGGATCGACACCACGGCGGCCGATTGCGTCAGCATCGCCACCGGCGCGATCAGACCGGCCAGTACGGTCTCGACCAGCACGCTCCCCAGCAAGCGGATCGCCCCCCCGAACGCGCGCCGCTCGCGGACCAGCCCGGCGATGGTGGCCAGCAGCTTGGGGCCGAGCAGGACCGCCATGGTGAGGATGAACACCCACATCGATCGCACCGGGTCGACCACCGGCCAACGCGGGAACAGCGACGGGCCGCTCGGGAAGTAATCCGGCAGCACGAACCGGGCTTCCAGCGAGAGCACGATGCCGGCCAGCAGGAAGGCCAGCCACAGCGGCGCCGTCCCATACGCGCCGATGCCCATCATCAGATGCAGCCGGCTGACCCAATGCAGCCCCCGCGCCGGCAGGATCGCCGCATGCTGCAGATTGCCCTGGCACCACCGCCGATCCCGGATCGCCACGTCGGCCAGCGACGGCGGTCCCTCCTCGTAGCTCCCGGCGATCGCCGGCATCATGTGGATCGCCCAACCGGCGCGGCGCAGCAGCGCCGCCTCCACGAAGTCATGGCTCAGGATATGCCCCCCGAACGGCTTGCGCCCCGGCAGCGACGGCAACCCGGCCGCCTCCGCAAAGGCGCGCGTCCGGATCACCGCGTTGTGCCCCCAGTAATTGCCCTCCGCGCCATGCCACCAGGTGATCCCATGCGCGATCACCGGCCCATACAGCCGCCCCGCGAATTGCTGCATCCGGGCAAACAGCGTCCGCCCCCCGACGATCACCGGCAGGCTCTGGATCAGCCCGGCCCCGGGCGTCCGCTCCATCGCGCTCACGAGCCGGATCACGCAGTCGGCGGTCATCACGCTGTCCGCGTCGAGGATCAGGAATTGGTCGTAGGCGCCGCCCCAGCGCCGCACCCAATCGGCGATGTTGCCCGCCTTGCGCTCGGTATTCTGCGCCCGCCGGCGATAGAACACCCCGCCGCCAATCCTGGCGCGCAGCCGCAGGAACGCCGCCTCTTCGGCCAGCCAAGCCGCGGGGTCGCGCGTGTCGCTGAGGATGAACAGGTCGAACTGCCCGGCGACCCCCGCCGCGGCCAGATCGGCATGCAGCGCCTCCAGCGCCGCCATGATCCGCGCCGGCGCCTCGTTGTACGCCGGCATTAGCAAGGCTGTGCGGCCCTGGAGCGGCGCGGGAACGGGGGTATCCAGGCTAGCGCCACCGCCGGAGAGCACGGAGACGAAGCCGGCGATCGCGCTGGTCAGCGCCAGCGCGATCCAGGCGAATAGCGAGACGAACAGCGCCAGGATGGCGTAGGCCAGCGTGTTGAGGCCGTTGACGCCGAGCACCAGCGCCATCTCGCGCGTGGCCGCGGCGGTGAGCAGCACCGCACCGCCGACCACCAGCAGGCGGCGGAACCAGATCAGCCGCGGCGAGGAGACCGGCCGCCCCGTGCGCGTCGGCCGCTCCCGGAGCGACTGCGCCGCCATCGCCAGCGGCGCCTCCGGCGGCATGCCGCGGAACGCGGCGGTCAGGCCGTCCATCGGTAGAGCCAGGTCTCGCTCAGGCTCGTGTCGCCGTTCCGCAGCACCAGGCGCAGCTCGACCGTCTCGGCCCCGTCCGGCAACAGCTCGAACGAGATGCGCCAGCCCCCGATCTCCGGCGCAGCCAGGGCGACCACGTTCGCCAGCTTGCCGTGGTCGGCCGCGACGTCGACCCGCGGCTTGACGTCGGCGGGCAGCGCCTTGAGCGCGTCGCCGGCTAGATCCAGGACGAACAGCCGCGCCCCCGCCGTCGTGCCGGCGCCGGCCCGAAAGGCGGTGAAGCGGGCGAGGGGAGAGGCCACCGGCGGCAGGTCGATCCAATGCAGCCGACAGGTGTAATTGACCTCGGATTTGGCCAGCAATGTCTGCTTGGGCCGCCAGAAGGCGACGATGTTGTCGTGCACCTCGTCCTTGGTCGGGATCTCGATCAGTTGCACCTGCCCCTCGCCCCAATCGCCGATCGGCTCGACCCACAGGCTCGGGCGGCGCTCGTAATGCGCCTCGAGGTCCTCGAAATCGTCCAGCCGGCGCTGCCGCTGCACGAGGCCGAAGCCGCGCGGGCTGACATCGCCGAACGAGCTGATCTGCAGCTTCTGCGGGTTGGCGAGCGGGCGCCATAAATCCTCGCCCCGCCCCGTCGCCATCATCAAGCCGTTGGAATCGTGCACGGCGCGGCGGTAGTCGTCGATCCCGCCCCGGTCGCTGGCGGCGAAGTAGAACATGCTGGTGCCGTTGCCGACGCCCACTTCGGCGAGGTCGACGCGCGGGTAGAGGGTGGTCTCCAGGTCCATCACCGTGTCGTCGCCGGGCCGGATGGTGAAGCGCAGGGCACCCGCGCAGCTCGGGCTGTCGAGCAGGGCATGCACGACGATGCTGTTGGTGCCGTTCTGCGGCCGTTCGAGCCAGAAGCTGCGGAAGGCGGGGAATTCCTCGCCCCCCTGGTCGCCGGTCTTGAGCGAGAGGCCGCGCGACGACAGGCCGTAGCCCTCGTGCTTGGCCACCGCGCGGAAATAGCTGGCGCCGAGGAAGACGCAGATCTCGTCGTAATAGTCGGGGCGGTTGATCGGCGCGTGCAGCCGGAACCCGGCGAAGCCGAGATCGCCACCCGGGCGCGCGATGCCCGCGCCGAAGGTGAACATGTCGGGGCGGTAGGCGATGGGCCGGGCGGTCCCGTCGCGGACTTCGAAGATGTCGACGCGATCCGGGTAGAGCCAGCCGCGATGGAAGAACTGGGCCTCGAACGGGAGGCCGGCGCCGCGCCAGAGCGATTGGGCCGGATCGAACCGGATGCTGCGGTAGGCGTCGTATTCGAGCTTCGACAGCGACTCCGGCAGCGAGCGGTCGGCCGCCTTGAACGCCGCGGCGGCGCTCTCGCGCGCGAGACGCTTGACGGTGCCGCCGTCGAACGGCGTGGGCCCGGGCTCGGCGGCGGCGGCGCGGCCGACCAAGCCGACGCCGATGGAGGCCGCGAGGAGGTCGCGGCGGAGCAAGGCGGGCGGAGCGGGACGAAGCATAATCTGGTCTTAACGGTTGCGCCCGTTAGGCGTCGAGCGAGATGTTCCAAAACGTCGCGAACCCGTCCAGCACGCCGCGGACGCTCTTGCGGTAGGCCGTCGGCTGGAAATACTGACCCAGCGGCACGAACGGCACGGTCTCGAACACCCGGTCCTGGATCTGCCGCGCCGCCTGCCGTTGCGACGGAAGGTCCGGCGCGGCCAGCCAGGCCTCGCGCAACCGCTCCAACTCGGGGTCCGTCGGCCAACCGAACCACGCTTTCTCCCCGGTCCCGCGCAACATCAACTGCCCGGCCGGGGTCGCCATGTCGGCCCCCGCGCTGAACGTGAAGAACAGGCTCCAGCCGCCCTGGTCCACCGGCTCCTTCTTGGCGCGCCGGGTCAGCAGCGTGCCCCAATCCATCGCCTGGTAATCGACATTCATGCCGAGGCGGCGCAGCACGTCCGCGCCGACATCGGCCACCGCCTTGAGGTTCGGAAAGTCGGTCGGCACGATCAGCGCCACCCGCTCGCCCTTGTAGCCGGCCGCACTCATCTCCCGGCGCAGCGCGGCGAAGTCGCGCGGCCCCGTGATCGCCGCCAGCCCCGCATCGTTGGCCAACGGTGTGCCAGGCGTGAACACGCCCATCGGCGCATGCCACAGCGACGAATCGTCCCCCAGCATCGCGGTGAGATAGTCGGACTGCACGATGGCGTGCAGCACCACGCGGCGGATCGCCGGGTTGTCGAACGGCTTCTGCAGCCAGTTCATGCGCAGCAGCGCCGCCTGGCCGATCGGGTCCTGCACGCGGGCGGTGATCTTGTCGCTGCGGCGCAACACCGGCAGCAGGTCGGCGGAGGCATACTCCCACCAATCGGTCTCGCCGGCCTGCAGCGCCGCGGCCGCCGTGGCCGGATCCGGCACCGTGTTCCACACGACCCGGTCGAGATGCACGATCTTCGGCCCCGACGTGAAATCCGGCGTGCCGGTCGGCATCGGCACGTAGCCGTCGAACTTGGCATACGCGACCCGCGCGCCCGAGACCCGCTCGTCGGCCAGGAAGCGGAACGGCCCACTGCCGATGATCTCCGTCACCTGCGTGCCCGGATCGGTCTGCGCCAGGCGCTCCGGCATCATCGCCGGCATGTAGACGCCCGACTTGGCCAGCGCGTCCGGCAACAGCGGGAACGGACGCTTGAGCCGGAACACGATACGCCTGTCATCCGCAGCCTCCAGGCTGTCGGTGACGGCCAGCAAGGTCTGCCCATACACGTCCTTGGCGCCCCAGCGGCGGATGCTGGCCACGCAGTCGCGCGCCAACACCGTCGTGCCGTCGTGCCACCGCAAGCCGTCGCGCAGCGTCAGCGTCCACCGCTTGCCATCCTCGTCCACCGCATGCCCGGCGACCATCTGCCCCCGCGGCTGCAACGTGCCGTCGAGGCCGTAGAGCGTGTCGTAGACCATGTAGGCGTGGTTGCGCGTGACGTAGGCGGTGTTGAAATGCGGATCCAGGATCGAGAGGTCCGCCTGTGGAATGAAGCGCAGCGTGGTCTTCGATTGCGCCCGTCCGATAGCGGGACACGCCAGCGAGGCCGTCACGGAGGCGAGCAATGTCCGGCGCTTCATGGCTGCGTGTACCCTGATCTGTGTGGACGTTCGATCATGCTTGTCAGCAGCGTTCGTCAAGTCCTACTCTGCGGGGATCGACGCTTCATGCCGAAGGAGGGCTGGATGCACGCGTATAACCAGCGCCACCCCAGAGGCCCCATCTCCGCCCTGCGATAGGTTTTCGCAGGGCAGCGCCGCCGAAGCCAACCCGCTTCCGTTCCGGACTGCCCTTGTCCAACCCCCATGTCGTCGACATGGCCGGCGTTCGAACGGATCATCATGGCCCTCATCACCTTGCGCGACCTCGGCATGGTCACGCCCCGCCCGCTGTTCCAGCATCTCACCGTCACTGTCGGCCCCGGCGACCGGGTCGGCCTCGTCGCCGGCAACGGCGCCGGGAAATCGACTCTGTTGCGCTGCGTCGCCGGTCTCATCGAGCCGGATCAGGGCAACGTCGTGCTCTCGCGCGGCGCCAGCCTGGGCTACGTCGAGCAGGATGTGCCGCCGGGCTTGCTCGGCCTGACCCTCGCCGAATGCCTGCGCCGGGCTCTATCCAAGGTCGGCCGCGAGCAGGAGGCGTGGCGCGTGGGCGCCGTGCTCGACGAATTCGACACCCCGGAGGCGCTCCACGACCGCCCGCTCGCCGCCCTCAGCGGCGGCTGGCAACGGCTGGCGCTGCTGGCCCGCGTCTGGATCCGGCAACCCGATGCCCTACTCCTGGACGAACCGACCAACCATCTCGACGCCGAGAAGATCGCCTTGTTGGAACGCTGGATCCGCGGTCCCGCCGCGCGAACCCCCATGCTGATCGCCAGCCACGACCGCAGCTTCCTCGATGCCTGCACCACCGCCACCCTGTTCCTTCGACCCGGCGCCAGCCGCCACTACGCCCACCCCTACGGCGCCGCCCGGACCCTCCTGGCCGACGACGACGCCGCCCAGGACCGCAAGCACGCCAAGGACAGCAAGGAGGCCACCCGCCTGCGCCGCAACGCCGGCGAGCTGCGCAACATCGGGGTCAACAGCGGCAGCGACCTGCTGCAGAAGAAATCCATGCAGCTCCGCGACCGCGCCGAACGGCTCGAGGCCACCCTGCGCCCCGCCCACACCGAGCGCTCCGGCACCATCCGCCTGGTCAGCCGCGACACCCACGCCAAGGTGCTGGCCGCGCTGCGCGACGTGGACGTGACGACCCCCGATGGCGCCGTGCTGTTCCGCATCGCCAAGCTGGAGATCCGGCAGGGCGACCGCCTCGTTCTGTCGGGCCACAACGGCGCCGGCAAGTCGCGGCTGATCCACCTGCTGCGCCGCGCCACGCGCGAGGCGGTCGAGGGCGTCAAGATCAGCCCGAGCCTGGTCCTCGGCTACGCCGACCAGGGCATGGCGCATCTGCCGGACGACCGATCCCCGCACCGGTTCATCGCCGCGCATAACGGCATCGGCGATGCCCAAGCCACCCGCCTGCTCGCCAGCGCCGGCATCGAGCTCGAAGCCCAGGCCCTGCCCATCGCCCGGCTCTCTCCGGGCCAAAAGGCGCGGCTCGGGCTGCTGGCGCTCCGCCTGGCGGCGCCGAACTTCTATTTGCTCGACGAGCCGACCAACCACGTCGACATCCCCGGCCAAGAGCAACTGGAGTCGGAGCTGCTGGCGCAGGAGGCCACATGCGTCCTGGTCTCGCACGACCGCAGCTTCGTCCAAGCCGTCGGCACCCGCTTCTTCCAGATCGCCGACGGACGCATCGCGGAGGTTACCGAGTGACCCGTCACCCCCGGGCTTGACCCGGGGGCCCAGGCCAAGCAGGGCGGTCCGTCGGCA
>CAZZVQ010000183.1:0-7669 GCA_964657565.1 uncultured Acetobacteraceae bacterium | reverse complement strand
GGAGATGGCGACGTCGAACTCCGCCTTCGAGTAGATCCGCCGCCGGCCGATCGAAATACCACCGCGCCGCATGCCCGATGCCATGACTGCTCTCGCCATACGGCGCCAGCCGCAGATACTGCGCCAGCACCGCCTGCCGCCCATACCGCACCGTCAGCGCCACCGCGGTCCCCGCCTCGAGCGCCTTGGCCCACAGCGTCCGCGGCCGCGGGTGCTGCATCCGCGCCACCTGCATCGCGATGGTAGACGCCCCCGAACGGCGGGTCCACGCCGCCCGCACCACCGCCAACGGGTCGACCCCCGGATGCCACCAGAACCGTCTATCCTCCAATGCCACCGTCGCCGCCACCACCCGCTCCGGCGGCCGCGTCACCCAATACCCGTAGTCGACCCGGTTCCCGCTCCAATGCCCCGCCTGGGTGATGAAGACCCCGTTCCGGTCCACCACGATCGGCGTCGGCGCCGGCGCCACCAGATGCGCATCGGCCGCGACCTGCCCGGCATAGACCCCCAGCAGCGCCAGGCCGCACGCGACCGATACCGCCCTCTTCATGAACCCTCTCCCGCTGGCGAGCTACGGGATGCACACATCATGAGACGAGCCTCAAACCCGTCATTGCCGGGCTTGACCCGGCAATCCAGGGCGGCAGGAACTTTGCACTAAAACAAAGGGCTAGCGGCACCGTGGGCCCCCGGGTCAAGCCCAGGGGTGACGAGTACAAGGGTCGGAGCACGATGTGTGAATGGCGTAGCGCCAGCGGGAGAGGGTGTCGACGGGCCCCGCTCATGCGCTACGGCGAGCGGCTGACGACGACACGCTGCCCTGCCGAACTGCCCGTCACGCCGGCATCGTACAGCATCTCCGCCGTCGCCGGCGGCGCCGTGAACGACCCGGCCAGCGTCGCCCGCATCCGCGTCCGCAGCACCGCCGTCCCGCGCGGGAGCGTCAGCCAGACATGCAGCACCTCGTCATCCCCATACGACGACCACGCCGGCGGCACGGTCGGCCCCGCCGAGGGGGCCGCCTCCGCCGGCGCCGTCGCGAGCGCCGGGTTCAGCGGCTCCAACCCGGCCGGCAGCGGCAGATGCAGCGCCACCTGGCCGCGATCGGCCGGCGTGACCACCTCGTCCACCTCCTCGACCACGTCGCCCACCGTGAGGGAAACCGTGCCGTCCGCCGCTTCCAGCCGCTCCATCGGCGCATCACCCCGCGCCACCCGGTAGTAGCTGCGCGTCAGCACGAAGCCGTGCTGCTCCGCCCGTGCCTGCGCCCCGGGTTCGACCGGCACGTAGTCGGTCGCCGCCAGCACCGCCAACCCGGCCGGCCCGGTCACCCGCACCGCCCCTTGTCGCGTGGTCGAGCCCTGCAGCAGCGGCCGGTCCCGGTCCAGCGCTCCCGTCACCGGCCGGTCCGGCAACGCGATCCCCGCCGTCACGGGCGCGCTCGGCGCCTGCCACGCCGCCGCCAGCGCCCGCAGCGCCGCCGCGGTCGCGTTCGTGCTGCCCCAGCCCTGGCCCGAAGCCAGCCCCACCAGCCCCGCCCGCAACACCGGCAGCCGCGGATCGGCCGGCGCCGCAATCGCCACCGCCTGCACCACCTCCGCCAAGCTCCGCGCCTCTGACGGCAGGATCGTCGCCGTCGCCGCCGCATCGGTCAGCCCGCCATAGGCCGGCTTGCCGTCCCGGCTGAGAAAGTTCACCCGGCCCCACAGCACCGCCACCACCTCGGCCAGCAACCGCTCGTCCCGCTGCGGCAGCCGCGCCAGCACCGTCGCGATCTCCGCCACCGACCCGGTCGGCATCGATTGCGCCCGCCGCGCCAACTCCGCCGCGTCGCCCGCCTCGATGGTGCCGCCATCGGCCAGCGCCGTCAGCGCCGCCACCCGCTCGACCACCGCGTAGCCCGACAGCAGATGCGGGTAGTCGGACCGCAGCGACGCCATCAGCGCCTTGGCCATCCGCTCGACCGTCGGCTTGTCGACCGGCATCCCGGCCCGTCCGGCGGCAACCAACATCCGATACGACGCCGCCGTCAGCCAGACGCTCCCCGGCGTGCGCGGCCAGAACGCGACCAGCCCGTTGTCGTCCGTCGACCGCCGCACCGCGTCGGCCGCCGCCGCCACGTCGCCGCCCACCCGCTCGCGCAGCCCGGCCGCGTCCATCAGCGGCGTGAACGGCAGCAGCGCCAACTCGCCGGTCGCCAGCGCCACGCGCTGCTCCGTGCCCCCGACCGGGAACCGCACCAGCGCGCCGACGCCGGCGACCAGCCGCGTCACCTCCGGATCGCTCGCCACCGTGACCTGCCGGCGATACGACGCCGGCCGCACCGGGTCGGCGATCCCCGGCACCTCGACCCCGCCGGGCCCGGTCGCGAGCAGATCCCGCCGATGCACCACCGGCCGGTCCGGCCGGATCGGCAGCTCGATCTGCACCGCATCGCTCACCTTGTCGGCGCTCCGCTGCAGCAGCATCCGCACCCGCGCCGTGGTCACATTCGGCGCCGGCTCCGGCACACTCACCGAGAAATCCACCCGCGCCGGCCGGCCGCCATCCCAGTTCAGCGTCTGCTCGGTCGCCCCCTGCGCCACCAGGTTCTCGAGCGACAACACGGCCCGCCCGGCCCCGCTGGGCCCCTCGACCACGCGCCCGATCAGCCCGGCCATGAACGTGTCGCCCGGCCGCACGAACCGCGGCAGCGCCGGCTGCGCCACCACCGGCTGCCGCACCCGGATCTGCCCGGTCCCGAAGCCGAACCGGTCGGGACCGCTGATCGCCTTGGCCCGCAGGTTGAACACGGTCAGGCTGTCCGGCAGCTTGACCCGCAGCCGCGCCGTCCCGTCCGCCCCGACCCGTACCCGCGGCTCATAGAACGGCATCGGCGTGAAGTTCTTGCGCACGGAGATGTTCTCCATGCCGAAATCGCCGTTCTCGTCGCCGCCCGGGTTCTCCTGCAGCGGCAGCACGCCGAACGCCATGTTGCGCGTATCCCGCGCCGCCATCTTGGTCGGCCGGTCGACGATGAACGCCGGCAGCGGGTCGAGCGGCTGCTCCTTGGCCAGCGCCAGCACCGCCTGGTCCAGCAGCCAGACCGTCGCCTCCCCCGCCAACGGCCGGCCGCCCTCGTCGGACAGATGCAGCACTAGGTCGATCTCCTCGCCCGGCCGCGCCGTCGCCGGGGCGTCGAACGCGACGCGCACCCGGTTCTCCACCGGCGTCACGGTCAGCCACTTCGTCGCCGCCAGCGTCACCGGCTTGCCCTGATCGAACGGCGCCGTCGCTGCGGCGGTGCCGGGCAGCCGCCCCCGCATCAGCAGCACATGCACCGCCAGCCGCGGCACCTGCTGCTTGCGCAACGGCACCTGCAGCCGCCCGAACCCGTTCGCCACGTCCACCCATTGCGTGCGGAACCGCCCCTCCGGCTCCTCGATCACCGCCAGCGCCCGCGCCGTCTGGAACGGGCTCTGGATGATCACCGTCGCCGTCTCGCCCGGCGCGTAGCTGTCCTTGTCCGCCGACAGCGTGACCGTCTGCGACGGCGGCCGCGACCACGTCACCGGCGTCGACCCGGCCGCGAACAAATCCACCCGCACCGTCTGCCGCCGCCCGGCCTTGTCCTCCGCCGACAGCTCGACGAGATACACCCCGGCCTCGGAGATGCCGAAATGCATCGGCACCGCGTCCGCCGCGCTGGTCACGCGCCGCTCCTCGACCGTCTCGTCCAGCACCTGCGTCTGATACTTCGCCGCCCCCTGGGCGAAGTCGCTCGCCTGCAGCACCGAATTCCACTGCCGATGGATCAGCCGCACCGTGATCGGCAGCCCCTCCACCGGCTTGCCGTCGCCGTCCAGCGCCAGGATCTCCGGATCGATCGCGCCCACCTGCGCGATGTAGCGCGGCACCTTCAGCCCCAGCACGAATGGCGGCAGCGCGGTGATCCGCTTGACCCCGCGCACCTGGATGTCGTCGTCGCCGGTGACCGTCGCCTCGACCGTGTACTGCCGCGGCTGCGCCGTCGGCTCCAGCAGCGGATCCAGCGCCAACTGCGCCGACCCGCCCGCATCCGTCTTGCCCTCGCGGTTCAGCACCGGCGTCGAGCGGAAAGTGCTCTCCCCGGCGAAGCGGCTATCGCTGCTGAACACGAACCCGTCGCGACCGGGTGGTGACCATACGAACGGCGTCTGCGTCACCCGCCATTGCAAGGGCCGCTCCGACAACGTGCCGCCGGCGAAGAACCGCGCCAGCAGATCGACCGTGAACGGTTGATCCAGCGGTGTCCGCTCCGGTCCGGCCAGCACCACCTCGAAGGTCGGCAGGCGATAGGCCTCCTTCTTCACCGAGATGCCGCCGCATCCTTCGCCGTTCGCCGGCACGTATTGGATCGCGTAATCGCCGGTCGCGTCCGTCTTGGCGTCGAACCGCACGTGGAACCCGCCCGCATCGTCCAGCGGCGCCGCGATGCGCCACTCCTGCTGGTTCGGCCCGGTGACCACCACCTCGCCGTTGCCCTGCGCGAACGCCAGCGCGCCGCCCCGGTAGCGCCGGATCATGCCGGCGATCAGCATCGGCTCCTCCGGCCGGTAGATCGGGCGCTCCGCGTAGACGTGGCAGAGGGTCTGCGCCGCCTCGCGCCGATCCGCCGGGTCCGACGCCGTCCAGCCGAGCCACGGCGAGCCCGGCCGCGTCCAGTTCCCCCGCGCGTATTGCTGCGGCCCCCGTTGCGGATCCAGCACCAGCGTATCGGTCGCCTTGGTGACCACGATCCGCCGCAGCGTCGGCGCGTCGCCATCCTTCCCCTTCGGCAGCGGGGCCGCCAACACCCAAGCCCCATCCGCCCCCGTCACGCCATGCGCCAGCGTCGCGAAGCCGTCATCCTGCTCGCCCTCGAGCCGGATTTCCGCGCCCGCCACCGGCTGCGCCGTCCCCAACGAGGTCACCACGAACCGCACCCGGTCCGCCTCCTCCACCGTGCTCAGCACCAGATCGGTCACCTGCACGCGCATCCATTGCCGCGTGCTGCCATTCACCGGCCGCATCCCGACGAGGTAGGCGCCGGGCTGCTCCTTGCCGGCGATGCCGGTCAGCGACGGCGCCAGGTCGATCCCGAACTTCGCGTTCACGCCGCCGCGCCGGATCGGCAGGTCCATCAGCGCGCTGACCGCCGGCGAGCCCAGCGCCTTGATCCGCGCCGCCATGTCGTCGCCTGAGATCGGCCCGGCATCGGCGTAGCGCGCCGGTTCGTTGCCCGGGAGCGGCGGCGCCGTCTCGTCGCTCGTGGTCACGCCGGCGCGGGGGAATGGCCAGAAATCGCGGCTCAGCGGGTCGATGGCGTGGATGCGGATGTCCGCCCGGTCGAACCCGAACCCGCGCAACGGCACCATCTGCGGCCCGAACCGCTCGACGATGCCTTCCCGCGCGTCCCACGCCAGGCTCGGCGTGGCCGGCACGAAGGTGAAGCGCGTCAGCACCGGCTTGGCCAGCACGCGCCCGGCGGTGTCCTTCAGCGTCCCCGGCGCCACCGTCAGCGTGTAGGTCGTCCCCGGCGCGAACTTGCCCTGCAGCCTTAGCTCGCTCTCGCCGCCCGTACTGACCCGCAAATCATCGACCGGCGGCGTGAACCGCAGCGTGTCGCGCGCCGCCACCGGGTCGAGCTCGGCCGGCATGGAGGAGAATTGCAGCACCAGCCGCGCCGGTCCCGGGGGCGCGCCGGTATCGGGCGTGCACACCGTGGCGCCGTCGGCGGTGGTATGGTTGTAGCCGTCGCCGCAATAGGTGTCCGTATTGGCGAACGGCACCGCGCTGCGCAGCGAGAGCTCGAAGGTCGGGTCGTCCAGCCCGGCCGCGTCCGACAGCAGCAGCCGCAGCTTGGCGATTCGCCCGTCCGGCACCGGCCGGCGCAGCACGACGAGATAGGTCTGCTGCTCCGCCCGCGCCGCCCGCTCCACCGGGCGCACGTCGAAATCGGCCGGCGTCAGCGCCTGGACCGAACCGGCCAATCCCGGTTGCGGGGCCAGCTCGATGCTGAGCAGCCGCTTCAGCGCGCCGACATCCACCGGCGCCGCGAAGGTCAGCGCCACCGTGTCCAGCCCGGCGATGCCGGTGTCGCTCCCCTCCGGCCCGGTCCGCACCGGCAACGGCAGCAGCGGCACCAGCGTCGTCGCCTTGCCCGCGACCGTGACCACCTCCCGCCGCAGCGGCTCCCACGCCTCCGCCGGCCGGAATTGCAGCGTCCGCGGCCCCAGCCACGTCCACGCCCCCGGATGCGGCGGCTCCAGCGTGACGACCCGCTCCGGATGATCCTCCGGCCCTAAATTGGCCGGCGCGGTATCCGTGGGCAGCAGCACCGTGACCGGGTCCCAACTGCGCAGGAACCGGTCCGGCAGCACCGGCGCCCCATCCGCCCGCTGCAACCGGTCGAGCGCCGGCGCCTGTGCCAACGCAGGCGCGGCCAACAACAGCAGGGCCAGCAGCAATCGCTTCATTTGCCGGTCTCCACGGGCGCCAGCCCGACCAGTTCGAGATACCCCTGCACCACGTCCGGCGGCGGCCCGTTGCCCCGCGGCGCGATGCCCACCAGCGCCGGCCGCAACGTCGTCGCCGGCGCATCCGGCGGCACCCGCGCCTCCAGCACGTATCGCCCCGCCCGCAGCGACTGCAGTTGCGCCACACCCTCGCCCAGCACCGCCCCCCGCGCATCCAGCAGCCGCACCTCCGCCCGGTCCGGCTCCGCCCGCACGCCCACCCCGACCGTCGCCGCCCGCGCCAGCGTGAAGCCGAACGCCGCACTCTGCCCGGGCGCCACCGCGACGGCGTCGCCCACCCCCTCCTGCGCCGGCCGGATCGGCTCCGCCGCCACCGTCAGCGTCCCCGACAGGCTGCCGTCCTGCGGCGGATACAGCCGCAGCACCGTCGCCCCACCCGGCACCGCACGGTGGAATTCCGCCCCCGCCGCGAACAGCTCCGGCGGCGCATCCCCCAGGCCCAGCAGCACCGGCGCCGTCGTCGTCGCGTGCAGCAGCGCCGGCCCGGCCGGCTGCACCGTCAACGCCATCGCCGCCCCCTCCAGCGCGATCGAGCCCGGCAACGCCAGGTCCCGCGGCGCCGCCGGCGGCCACGGCGAGACGCCCGGCGCCGTCATCGACACGGCCACCGCCCCCGTCCCGTGCGTCACCACCAGCGTCCCCTCACCCTCGACCGTGATCGTCCGCCCCCGCCGCAACCGCCCATCCGCCATCTGCAGCAGCAACGAGCCATCCCCCGCAATCGCCACCGTCCCCGGCCCCGTGATCGGCACCTCGAATGACCCGGCCGCCCCGAAGAACCGCTTCGACACAAGCCCCGCCGCCAACGCCGGCCACGGCGTCTCCGCCGTCCAGCGCAACGCCACCGGCGCCGGCACGTCCGTCGGATTGACGAGCGTCACCACCCCCGACGCAAACAGGTCCCGCGCCAAAGCCCCATCGCCCGCCCAAGCGCCGGAATTCCCCGTCAGCGCCCCCGTCCCGGCGGCCAACGCCAGCGCCACCCGCCCCGGCCCGGCCACCCGAACCGGCACCGCCGCATGCGCCGGCAGCATGACGTCCCCCGGCCCCGCCTCCGGCAGCAGCGCCAAGTCGAGCGGCGTCAACCGCACCGGCACGTCCGCCCCCGCCGCGACCAGCACCGGCGCGCA
>CAZZVQ010000182.1:0-7710 GCA_964657565.1 uncultured Acetobacteraceae bacterium | reverse complement strand
CGGGGGAGGGGCCGGTGCGGGGGAGGAAGATGCGGGCGGGGGTGGCGCGACGGAGGGCGTCGGTGCGGGCGGGGAGCTGCTCGGTCGGGCCGATCGGGGGCATCAGGCGGAGCAGCGCGGGGGAGTCGGGCGGGCGGACGCGGCCGGCGGGGTCGAGCAGGCCTTGGGCGTCGAGCCAGGCTTCGAATTCGGGGGCGGGGCGGCGGGCGAAGACCTCGCGCATGGCCAGGGCGTCGTGGAAGCTGGTGCTCTGGTAGCCGAGCATGACGTCGTCGGCGCCGGGGACGCCCATGATGAAGTTGATGCCGGCGGCCGACAGCATGGTCAGCAGGGCGTCGGAGTCGTCCTCGTCGGCCTCGGCGTGGTTGGTGTAGCAGACGTCGCAGCCCATCGGCAGGCCGAGGAGCTTGCCGCAGAAATGGTCCTCCAGCCCGGCGCGGGTGATCTGCTTGCCGTCGAACAGGTATTCGGGGCCGATGAAGCCGACGACGGTGTTGACCAGCAAAGGCTGGTAGCGGCGGGCGACGGCGTAGGCGCGGGCCTCGAGGGTCTGCTGGTCGACACCGTGATGGGCGTTGGCCGAGAGGGCGCTGCCTTGGCCGGTTTCGAAATACATGGCGTTGGTGCCGACGGTGCCGCGGGCGAGGCCGCGGACGGCGTCGGCGGCTTCGTCGAGCAGGGCGAGGGTGACGCCGAAGCTGGCGTTGGCGGCCTGGGTGCCGGCGATGGATTGGAAGACGAGGTCGACCGGGGAGCCGCGGCGGATGAGGTCGAGCGTGGTGGTGACATGGGCGAGCACGCAGCTCTGCATGGGGATGTCGAGGCGCTGGCGGATGTCGTCGAGCAGGGCGAGCAGGCTGTGGGTGCGTTCCGGGGAGTCGGAGGCCGGGTTGATGCCGATGCAGGCGTCGCCGGAGCCGAGCAGCAGGCCGTCGAGGATGGAGGCGGCGATGCCGGCCGGGTCGTCGCTGGGGTGGTTGGGTTGCAGGCGGGTGGAGAGGCGGCCGGGGAGGCCGATGGTGGTGCGAAAGGCGGTGGTGACCTGGGCCTTGCGGGCGATGAGGATGAGGTCCTGGACGCGGCAGATTTTTGCGACGGCGGCGACCATCTCGGGGGTGAGGCCGGGGCGGAGGGCGGTGAGTACGGCGGTGTCGGTGGTGTCGGCGAGGAGGAAGTCGCGCAGGCCGCCGACGGTGAGGTGGCCGATGGGGGCGAAGGCGGCGGTGTCGTGGCTGTCCTGGATGAGGCGGGTGACGTCGTCGGCGTCGTAGTCGATGACGGTGTGGGTGGTGAAGGTGTGGAGCGGGAGGTCGGCGAGGGCGAATTGGGCGGCGACCCGGTGCGCGGCGCTGGTGGCCGCGATGCCGGCGAGTTGGTCGCCGGAGCGGGCGGGGGTGGCGGCGGCGAGGAGGGCGGCGAGGGTGTCGAAGGTGTAGGTTTCGCCGGCGGCGGCTGATCGGTACATGGGGTGCCTCCGGGTTGCGCGATGAGCGGTGGGCTGGCGGCAGCGTGGGCCCCCGGGTCAAGCCCGGGGGTGACGGTAACTTTTAGCGGCCCTGGAAGACGGGTCTGCGCTTTTCCATGAAGGCGGTGCGGCCTTCCTTGTAGTCGGCGCTGGCGAAACAGGCGCTGACTGCGGCTTCGACGGGGGCGAGGTCGGCCTCGTGGCCGCGGAGGAGTTCGGCGACGGTGAGTTTCAGGGCGGCCAGCGTCAGCGGGGCGTTGGCGGCGATGGTGGCCAGCTCCTGCGCGACCCAGGCGTCGAAGGCGTTCTCCGGCAGGGCGCGGTTGACGAAGCCCATGGCTTGGGCCTCGGCGGCGGTGAAGTGCTTGGCGGTGAAGAAGATCTCCTTGGTGTAGGCGGGGCCGACGATGTCGAGCAGCGTCTTGACGCCGGGATGGGCGTAGCCGAGGCCGAGGCGGCCGGCGGGGACGCCGAATTTCGAGCCCTCGGTGGCCCAGCGGAGGTCGCAGGTGGCGGCGATGCCGAGACCGCCGCCGATGCAATAGCCGCGGATGACGGCCACGGTCGGCTTGCGGACGGCCTTGATCGCCTGGGTGGCGGCGGCGGAGATGCGGTCGTAGGCGGCGGTTTGCGCCTCGTTGGCGCGCTGTTCGGCGAATTGGGAGATGTCGGCGCCGGAGACGAAGGCGCTCGTGCCGGCGCCGGTGAGCGCGATGACGCGGATGGCCGGGTCGGCGTCGAAGCGCTGCAGGATGGCGGGGATGGCCTCCCACATGTCGAGGCTGACGGCGTTGCGGCGGGCCTCGTTGTTGAACACCATCCAGCCTACGGGGCCGTCGGTGCGGGCGATCATACGCGGGGTCGGCACGGGCATTCTCCGTCAGCGATGGGTGTGGCCGCTGACTTCTTCGCCGGCATCGGCCGGCATCAGGAGCGAGGCGGGGGCGGCGAGGAGCATGAGGAAGGCGACGACCAGGAAGGCGAAGGCGAAGTCGCCGACCTGGAGCGTGGCATGGCGGTAGTAGTGGGTCGAGATCGCCAGCGCGCTGGTGCCGATGGTGACGCCGAAGGTCAGCGAGAGCTGCTGGATGGTGGCGTAGAGGCTGGTCGCGGCGCTCATGCGGGCGCGCGGAATGTCGGCGTAGGCGATGGTGTTGTAGGCGGTGAATTGCAGCGAGCGGAGGAAGCCGCCGAGGATGAGGCCGCCGTAGATGCCGGCCAGCGGCCACCAGCTGCGGAAGGCGGCGCAGAGGGCGACGCCGCCGGCCGAGGCGATGGCGTTCCAGAACAGGGTGGCGCGGAAGCCGAAGGCGCGGAGCGCGCGTTGGGCGGCGGGTTTCATGATGATGGCGCCGATCGCGCTGGCGAAGGTGACCAGGCCGCTCTGGGCGGCGCTGTCGCCGAAGCCGATCTGGAACATCAGCGGCAGCAGGAAGGGGATGGCGCCGACGCCGACCCGGAACAGCGTGCCGGCGAGGACGGAGACGGCGAAGGTGGGGATCTTGAGGAGCGAGAGGTCGAGCAACGGGTCCGGGCGGCGGCGGGCGTGCCAGAAATAGGCGGCCCCGGCGAGCACGCCGATGCCGACGCAGGCGACGACCGGACCGCCGCCCTCGACGCCACGGCCGAGCATCTCGGAGCCGAAGGTAATGCCGGAGAGCGCGATGCCGGCCAGCACGAGGCCGACGACGTCGAGCCGGCCGGGGGTGTCGGCCTTGAGCTCGTCGACGTAGAGGCTGACGAGCACGATGCCCACCAGGCCGATCGGCACGTTGATGGTGAAGATCCAGCGCCAGTCGGCGTAGGTGACGAGGAAGCCGCCGAGCGGCGGGCCGATGACCGGGCCGATCAGCGCCGGCACCGTGAGCCAGGCCATGGCGGCGACGAGTTCCGACTTGGCGACGCTGCGCAACAGGACCAGGCGGCCGACCGGGACCATCATGGCGCCGCCGAGGCCTTGGACGATGCGTGAGGCCACGAGCATGGCCAGGCTGGTGGAGTAGCCGCACAGGATCGAGCCCAGGGTGAACACGGCGATGGCGGCGCGGAACACGGTGCGCGAGCCGAAGCGGTCGGCCATCCAGCCGCTGACCGGGATGAACACGGCCAGGGCCAGCAGGTAGCTGGTCAAGGCGAGGTTCATTTCGAGCGGCTTGGCGCCGAAGCTTTCGGCCATGGCGGGCAGCGCGGTGGCGACGACGGTGCCGTCGAGGTTCTGCATGAGGAGCGCGAAGGCGACGATGGAGGCCGTCAGCCGGGTGCGGCCGGTGTTGGGCGCCGGCTGGATCAGGGTGTCACTCAGGGGAGTAGGGTGGGCGCAACCCACCTCCTTGCTGCGGTGCCATGGTGGGTTGCACCCACCCTACGGGATCAGCACCGTGCTGCCCGTCGTGCGGCGGGCTTCGAGGGCGGCGTGGGCGTCCTTGGCGTCGGCGAGGGGGAAGGTCTGGTTGACGCGGATCTTGACGGCGCCGGAGGTGACGGCGTCGAAGAGGTCGTGGGCGGAGGCTTGTAGGTCCGCGGCCTTGGCGGTGTAGGTGGCGAGGCTGGGCCGGGTCAGGAACAGGCTGCCCTTGGCGCCGAGGGTGCCGACTTCGATGGGCGGGACGGGGCCGGAGGCGTTGCCGTAGCTGACCATGAGGCCGAGGGGGGCGAGGCTGTCGAGGCTGGCGGTGAAGGTGTCCTTGCCGACGCTGTCGTAGACCACGGGCACCATCGCGCCGCCGGTGAGGCGCTTGACGTCGGCGGCGAGGGTGTCGTGCCCGATCACGACATGGGCGGCGCCGTGTTGGCGGGCGAGCTCGGCCTTGGCTTCGGTGGAGACCACGCCGATGACGGTGGCGCCGAGATGGCTGATCCATTGACACAGGATCAGCCCGACCCCGCCGGCGGCGGCGTGCACCACGACGGTCTCGCCGGCTTGGACGCGGTGGGTGCGGCGGATCAGGTATTGCGCGGTCATGCCCTGCAGCATCATGGCGGCGGCGGTCTGGTCGTCGATCGCGTCGGGCAGTTTGACGATGCGGTCGGCGGCGATGACGCGGTCGGTGGCGTAGGCGCCGATCGGGCCGGTGGCGTAGGCGACGCGGTCGCCGATGGCGATGTCCTTGACCTCGGCGCCGACGGCGCGGACGACGCCCGCGCCCTCCATGCCGATGATCGCGGGCAGTGACGGGATCTTGTAGAGGCCGGTGCGGAAATAGACGTCGATGTAGTTCAGGCCGACGGCGGTGTGGTGGATCAGGGCTTCGGTCGGGCCGGGTTCGGGGGTGGGGACGCTCTCCCACCGCATGACCTCGGGACCACCATGGCTATGGATGCGGATCGCTTTGGACATCTCGGTCTCCAGATGGCGCGCCAGAAAGCACGACAGTGCGGACGCTTCAGGCAGCGCGGGCTTCGAGTTGCAGAAGGAAACGCTTGGTGGTCAGTCCCTCGCCGCCGGAATAGCCGCCGATGCCGGCGGTGGCCCAGCGGCCGTTCCCGCCTCTGGCCGCGACGACGCGGTGACACGGGATCAGCACCGGGATCGGGTTGGCGCCGTTGGCTTGGCCCACGGAGCGGGCCGCGCCGCCGGCGATCAGGGCGATCTCGGCATAGCTGCGGGTCTGACCCGGCGGGATGTCGCACAGCGCCGCCCAGACCCGGCGGCGGTAGGCGCTGCCGGCCGGCGACAACGGCAGGTCGAAGCGGCTGAGGCGGCGGTCGAAATAGGCATGGAGCTGCCGCCGCGCCTCCCCGAGCAGCGGCGTTGCGTCCTGATCCCGTCCCCAGCCCCAGTCTATGGCCACGATCGCGCCATCCTCTTCAGAGATCGTGAGATCCCCGAGGGGCGAGTGCAGCGAGAGTTGCGGCAATACAATCGGTCTCCCAGAAAGGAACGGAGCCGATGCCAATCCTCCGGCGGGCTTCTGTCAAGCCAGGGGCCTATTCCCGGCGGTGGCTTGGACTCGGAGCCCATGCTACGGCCTGCGGATGCAAGCGGCGCTCTCCCCTTCTGCGGCGATCTCGGCCGAGGCCGAAACTCGGCTGCGCACGTTCGCGACCTTGCTGCTGCGCTGGACGCAACGGATCAATCTGATCTCGCGCAACGACCAGGCGCATGTTTGGGAGCGGCACGTGCTCGACAGCCTGCGGCTGCTGCCGTTCTTGCCGGTGGGGACGGAGCGGGCGATCGATTTGGGGTCGGGGGCCGGGCTGCCGGGGCTGGTGCTGGCGATCGCGACGGGGGTCCGGTTCGAGCTGGTGGAGTCCGACCGGCGCAAGGCGGCGTTCCTGACCGAGGCGGCGTCGGTGACGCAGGCGCCGGTGACGGTGCATTGCGCGCGGATCGAGGCGGTGTCGCTGGCGCCGGCGGCGGTGGTCACGGCGCGGGCGCTGGCGCCGTTGCCGGTGCTGCTCGGGTTGGCGGCGCCGTTGGTGGCGCCGGGGGGGACGATGCTGTTCCCCAAAGGAGCGCAGGTCTGGGCGGAGATCGAGGCGGCGCGGAAGACGTGGCGGTTCGAGCAGCGGGTGGTGGGCACGCTGGAATCGCCGATCCTGTGCCTGACAGGGGTGTCGCGTGTCTAAGGTCATTGCGATCGCCAACCAGAAGGGCGGGGTGGGTAAGACCACCACGGCGATCAATCTGGCCACCGCGGTGGCGGCGTGCGGCGAGCCGGTGTTGCTGATCGATCTGGACCCGCAGGGGAATGCGTCGACCGGGTTGGGGATCGGGGTCGCGGCGCGGAGCCGGGGGGTCTATGCGGCGCTGCTCGGGGAGGCGACGTTGGCCGAGGTCGCGGTGCCGACGCTGGTGCCGGGGCTGATGCTGGTGCCGGCCGAGCCGGATTTGGCGGGGGCGGAGCTGGATTTGGCCGGTCTGGAGGAGCGCGAGTTCCGGCTGCGGCGGGCGGTGTCGCAGTATCGGGGCGGCTATGTGTTCATCGACTGCCCGCCGAGCCTGGGATTGCTGACGTTGAACGGGCTGGTGGCGGCGGCGTCGGTCTTGATTCCCTTGCAGTGCGAATTCTTCGCTCTAGAAGGGATCAGCCAGATCACCCGCACGATCGAGCGGATCCGCGCCAACCTCAACCCCCAGCTCGGGCTCCAAGGCATCGTGCTCACCATGTTCGACCGGCGCAACAACCTCTCCGATTTGGTCGCCACCGACGTGCGCAGCGTGTTCGGGCGGGCGGTGTATGAGACGGTGATCCCGCGCAACGTGCGGATTTCGGAGGCACCGAGCCACGGCAAGCCGGTGCTGATCTACGACCTGAAATCGCCGGGGGCGCAGGCGTATGTGCGGCTGGCGGCGGAATTGCTGAAGCGCGAGCGGGCGTTGGCGGCATGAGCGGGAGTTCGCCGCGGCTGGGACGCGGCCTGGCGGCGCTGCTGGGGGAGACTGCGAGCCCGGCGCAGCCGCGGACCAGCCTGGCGGTCACGGCGCTCGAACCGGGGCCATTCCAGCCGCGCACGGCGATGGACCCGGCGCAATTGGCTGACCTGACGGAGTCGATCAAGGCGCAGGGCGTGCTGCAGCCGCTGCTGGCGCGGCCGCATCCGGGCAAGCCCGGCACATACCAGATCATCGCCGGGGAACGGCGCTGGCGGGCATCGCAGGCGGCCGGGTTGCACGAGGTTCCGGTGCTGATCCGGGCGCTGTCGGACACCGAGGCGATGGCGGCGAGCCTGGTGGAGAACCTGCAGCGGGCGGATCTCGACGCGATCGAGGAGGCGGAGGGCTACAAGCGGCTGATCGGCGAGTTCGGGCTGACGCAGGATGGGCTGGGCGATCTGGTCGGCAAGTCGCGGTCGCATGTGGCCAATACGATGCGGTTGCTGGCGCTGCCGAACCCGGTGCGCGAGGGGTTGCGGGCGGGGATTCTGACGGCAGGACATGCGCGGGCGCTGCTGGGGCATCCGGACCCGGCCGCGGCGGCGAAGATCGTGATCGCGCGCGGGCTGAACGTGCGGCAGACGGAAGCGCTGGTGCAGCGGGGGGAGCAGAAGCCGGCGGCGGCCAAGCCGGCGGATCCGGAGGTGGCGGCGCTGGAGCGGGAGTTGTCGGCGCGGCTGGGGCTGAAGGTGCAGATCACGCAGGAGGGGCGCGGGGGGAGCGTTCGGATCGCGTATCGGAATTTGGATCAGCTGGATGCGGTGCTGGGGTTGTTGCGGCGGGATTAGACGGCGGCGAGGCTATCGTTTTGCCATGGACTGGCGCGGGTAGTCCGTGCCGATACGCTGCTTCCCCCTCTCCCGCTGGC
>CAZZVQ010000181.1:0-7866 GCA_964657565.1 uncultured Acetobacteraceae bacterium | reverse complement strand
CCTTCGGCTCGAAGACAGCCAGGCGGCCGCCGCCGTCGGCCAGATCGCGCTGGCGCGGACCTGGGCCGAGGTGCTCGGCGCGCGGGGCATCACCACGGGGCAGGTGCTGATCACCCCCGGCGACACGGAGGAGCGTCGCCGCTACCTCAACGCCCGCGCTACGCTCAGCACCCTGATCGGTCTCGGCTGCATCCCCGTCATCAACGAGAACGACACCGTCGCCACCGCCGAGATCCGCTTCGGCGACAACGACCGCCTCGCCGCCCGCGTCGCCGAGATGGTCCAAGCCGACCAGCTCCTCCTCCTCTCCGACATCGACGGCCTCTACACCGCCGACCCCAAGCGCGACCCGGCCGCCGCCCACATCCCCACCGTCCCCACCCTCACCCCCGAGATCGAGGCCATGGGCGGCGACCCCCCACCGGGCTACTCCTCCGGCGGCATGCGCACCAAGCTCGTCGCCGCCCGCATCGCCACCCAGGCTGGCTGCGCCATGGCCATCGCCCTCGGCCACATCGACCACCCCCTCGCCGCTCTCGTGGACGGCGCCCGCTGCACCTGGTTCCTCCCCGCCGAAGACGGCCGCTCCGCCCGCAAGCGCTGGATCGCCGGCAGCCTGCACCCCGCCGGCACCATCACCATCGACCCCGGCGCCGCCCGAGCCCTCGCCGCCGGCCGCTCCCTCCTCCCCGCCGGCGTCCGCGCCATCGACGGCGACTTCGAGCGTGGCGACCCGGTCCTCATCCAATCCACCACCGGCACGATCCTCGCCCGCGGCCTCAGCGCCTACGCCAGCACCGACGCCCGCCGCATCGCCGGCCACAACTCCACCGAGATCGAAGCCCTCCTCGGCTGGCGCGGCCGCGACGAACTCATCCACCGCGACGACCTCACCCTAACCACCTAATCACCCGCCCCACGCAAAACCCTTGCATTCGCGGCAAGGAAAATGTTCCTACCCACCCATGCACCCCGAGGAAACCCCAGCCGAACGCAAGGCCCGCCAATTCGACTGGCTCCGCCGCAGCGGCAATATCGTCATGGGCCTCGCCGAAGCCTTCGGCGCCGCCGCCCTCGCCGAGGCCACCCAACCCCCCAAGCCCGAGCCCGAGCCGGCCCCCGCGCGCGCCCCGCGCGGCCCCGATAACACCAAGCAGTTCATGGCCCTCGCCTCGAACGTCCGCCAAATCATCGCCATCGAGCTCCGCGTCGAAGCCGGCCTCCCCGGCGCGCGCCGCTCCCCCGCCTATCGCGTGCCGCCCCCGCCGGACCCGCGCCGGCCCTTGCTCAAGCAAGTCCTCCACGATGCCGTCCGCAACGACCCCGACCGCGCCCGCCGCCGCCGCGAGATCGACGCCTGCATCGAGGAGGAGATCCAAGCCGACCCCGACGGCGCCGAGCCCATCGCCCAGACCCTGACCGTCATCTGCAACAAGCTCGATGTCGACGTCGAGCTGGCCCGCCTGCCCGACGCTTTCCTCGACTTCGACGAGCCGATCAAGCTCCTCACCCGGGACAGGACCCGCGAACACCCCTCCTGATCACGGCACCCGCCGACCCCGCCCTGGTCCCGCCCTACCGCGCCGGCCGCCGCCGATTCGCCTCCAACTCCTCCGGAGTCAACTGGAACCCCGCCGTCACCTGATAGCTGTCCGCCTTCATCGTCGGACTCACCGGCAGCCGCAGATCGATGCTGTCCCCCGTCAGCCGCAGCCTGTCGGTGTTCTCCGGAAACACCGCCTGCAGCGTGTAGACCTGCTTGTCCAACACCCGCTCGCCCTGGCTCACCGCCACGAAGAACGCCACCTCCGCCGTCCGCCCCGTCGCCGCCGGCCCCCGCGACAGCTCGATCCCGACATTGACCGTCGCCACCACCGCCCGGCTGCCGTCCTGCGTGCAGCTGCCGTTGATGCTGGTGATCCGGCCCTGCAGCGCCGTATCCAGGAAGTCCCGCCCACTACCAGAGCCATTGCCCCGGAACCGCTGCAGATCGTTCGCGTCCCTCAGGATCGCCGGCCGCGGACAGGCCGGCGGGAATTTCGGCCCGCTCTCGCCGCCGCAGCCCACCACCAACCCGGCCAATCCAACCGCCGCCAACCGCCCGCACATCGCTGCCATTCGTCACTCCAGAGCGCCCACCCTTGGCGCAGGCCCTTCTTGTAGCCATAACAAGCCCGCGGGACAGTCCCCGCCCCCATAGCGCGGTTATCCCCCCATGATGGACACCCAGGCCGTTCTCCAAACCAAGCCCCAGCTGAGCGTCGTCCTCGCCGGCCCCCGCGGCTTCTGCGCCGGCGTCGACCGCGCCATCCGCGTCGTCGAGGAAGCCCTGCGCCGCTACGGCGCCCCCGTCTACGTCCGCCATGAGATCGTCCACAACCGCACCGTCGTCGAAGACCTCGAAGCCCAAGGTGCCGTCTTCGTCGAGGAGCTCGACGAGGTCCCCGAAGCCGGCCACGTCGTCTTCTCCGCCCACGGCGTCCCCAAATCCGTCCCCGCCGAGGCCCAGCGCCGCAACCTGCTCTATTTCGACGCCACCTGCCCCCTCGTCAGCAAGGTCCACCGCGAGGCCGAGCGCCACTTCGCCGGCGGCGGACCCGACCAGCGCCACATCCTCATGATCGGCCACGCCGGCCACCCCGAAGTCGTCGGCACCATGGGCCAACTCCCCCCCGGCAGCGTCACCCTCGTCCAGGACGTCGACGACGCCCGCATTGTCACCCTTCCCACCGAAGGCGATGCGGCCCGCCTCGCCTTCATCACCCAGACCACCCTCTCCGTCGACGACACCGCCGACATCATCGACGTCCTGCGCACCCGCTTCCCCCTCATCGAGGGCCCGAAGAACGAGGACATCTGCTACGCCACCACCAACCGCCAAGCCGCCGTCAAGGCCGTCGCCCCAGAATGCGACCTCGTCGTCGTCATCGGCAGCCCCAACAGCAGCAACTCCCAGCGTCTGCGTGAGGTCGCCGAGCGCGCCGGCGCCAAGCGCGCCATCCTGCTCCCCCGCGCCAACCAGCTCGACTGGTCCGCCCTCGACGGCGTCCGCCGCTTGGGCCTCACCGCCGGCGCCTCCGCCCCCGAGACCCTCGTCCAGGAACTCCTCGGCGCCCTCGGCGAACGCTACACCCTCGAGATCGAGGAACGCCGCGTCACCCAGGAAGACGTCGTCTTCAAACTCCCCCCCGGCCTCACCTAACCCCCTCGTGTTTCTGCTCCCTCTCCCCCCGGGAGAGGGCCGGGGTGAGGGTCTCGCCACCAGGCCGCACCCCACCATGAGCACCTAAAATGGCCGTCTACACCGAAGTCACCGACGACGCCCTCGCCGCCTACCTGCAAGAATACGACCTCGGCACCCAAGTCGCCTTCCGCGGCATCGCCGAGGGCGTCGAAAACAGCAACTTCCAGCTCCGCACCACCAGCGGCGACTTCATCCTCACCCTCTACGAGCGCCGGGTCGACCCGGCCGAGCTCCCCTGGTTCGTCGGCCTCATGCAGCACCTCGCCGGCCGAGGCATCAACTGCCCCCTCCCGGTCGCCGGCCGCGACGGCCAACCCCTCCGCCACCTCGCCGGCCGCCCCGCCTGCATCACCACCTTCCTCCCCGGCGTCTGGCCCCGCCGCGTCCGCCCCGAACACTGCGGCCCCGTCGGCGCCGCCCTCGCCGCCCTCCACCAAGCCGGCGCCACCTACGCGCCCCAACGCCCCAACGCCCTCGGCCCCGCCGGATGGCGACCCCTGCTCGCCCATTGCCTCCCCCGCGCCGACCAGGTCCAACCCGGCCTCGCCCAAGAACTCCAATCCGCCCTCGACCAAATCCTCGCCGCCTGGCCCCCCCTGGACGGCAGCGTCCTCCCCCGCGGCCACATCCACGCCGACCTGTTCCCCGACAACGTCTTCTTCCTCGACGGCCACCTCTCCGGCCTCATCGACTTCTACTTCGCCGCCACCGACCTGCTCGCCTACGACATCGCCGTCTGCCTCAACGCCTGGTGCTTCGAGCCCGACTACCAGTTCAACGTCACCAAGGCTCGCGCCCTGCTCCGCGCCTACAGCGCCGCCCGCCCCCTCTCCGCCGCCGAGCGCGACGCCCTCCCGGTTCTATGCCAGGGCGCCGCCATCCGTTTCCTCCTCACCCGTCTCTACGACTGGGTGAACACCCCCGAAGGCGCCATGGTCACCCGCAAGGACCCGCTAGAATACCTCCGCCGCCTCCGCTTCCACCTGAAAGCCACCGACGCCCATGCCTACGGACTCTGACACCGCCGCTCCGGTCGAGATCTGGACCGATGGCGGCTGCAAGCCCAACCCCGGCCCCGGCGGCTGGGCCGCGATCCTCCGCTTCGGCGCCACCGAACGCGAACTCACCGGCGGCGACCCGGTCACCACCAACAACCGCATGGAACTCACCGCCGCCGCCGCCGCCCTGGAAGCCCTGACCCGCCCCTGCAAGGTCGTCGTCCACACCGACAGCGAATACGTCAAGAACGGCATAACCCGCTGGCACACCGGCTGGGTCCGCCGCAACTGGCGCAACGCCGCCGGCGATCCCGTCGCCAACATGGACCTCTGGCGCCGCCTGCTCGACGCCGCCAAGCCGCATGTGATCGAGTGGGAATGGGTCCGCGGCCATGCCGGCGACCCCATGAACGAGCGCGCCGACCGCCTCGCCACCAGCGCGCGCCAGGCCCTCAGTCTATAGCCATCGCCGCAGGAGCCACATCTGTAGGCTGAAGCGGCGGGACTCCCCGCTGAAGGTGCCGTGCGCGCCGGAGGCGTGGTCGGAGGGGATGAACAGCGTGGGCTCGCGCATCCGCGCCGCTTCCGTGTCCTGCGTGAGTTGGCCTTCCATGCCCAGGCGCTGGATCGCGCTGTTGACCAGGCCCGGCACCAGCCGCATCGCCCAGGCGAACAACACCGTCACGCCGCTGACCCGGATCTCGCGGCACGCTCGTGTCGCCGCCAGCAGGATCGCGTCGGCGACGATCTCGGGCTGGTAGACCGGCTTGGCGGGGCGCGGCGAGCCCGGCAGGTAGGACGGGGCGTGGCTGAAGAACGGGGTGTTAACGGCCGGCGGATAGATCGTGGTCAGGCGCACGCGGCTGCCGTCGTGCTGGAGCTCGTGCCGCAGCGAGTCGGTGAAGCCCCGCACCGCGTGCTTGGCCCCGGAGTAGGACGTCAGGAACGGGAGCCCGCCGAACGCGATGGCCGAGCACAAATTGATGATGGTGCCCGCGTCCCGCACCAGCATCCGCCGCAGCGCGACCCGCACCCCGTTGACCGTCCCCAGATACGTCACCTCGGTGACCCGGCGGAACTCCTCCGCGCTCACGTCCTGGAAACGCCCATAGACGCCGTTGCCGGCGCAGTTCACCCAGACGTCGATCGGGCCCAGCTCGGCTTCCAGCGCCACCGCCGCCGCCTCCAGCGCGGGCGCATCCACGACGTCGACCACGATCGCCGCGGCCCTCACGCCGGCGGTCTCGAGCTCGTCCAGGATCGAGTCCAGCCCCGCCCGCCCCCGCGCGAGCAAACCCACGTTCCAGCCCTTTTCGCCAAAGGCCGAGGCCGTGCAGCGCCCGATGCCGGACGATGCGCCTGTAATCACCACGGTTCTCACCGGCTTGTCTTAGTGGGGTCGCCCGAGCGCGGGAAGGGCCGCCGATCGGCGTTGACGATCCGCCGCGTTCGGGGAATGGTCCCGCCATGGCAAACGGCTTCCAGAGCACCGAACGCTACATCGCTTCCCGCGACCTCGAAGTGGCGGTCAATGCCGCCGTCGCCCTGCAGCGGCCGCTTCTGGTCAAGGGCGAGCCGGGGACCGGCAAGACTGTCCTCGCCCGCGAAGTCGCCACCGCCCTCGGGATGCCGCTCGTGGAGTGGCATGTGAAATCCACCACCAAGGCCCAGCAGGGCCTCTACGAATACGACGCCGTGTCGCGCCTGCGCGATAGCCAGCTCGGCGATCCCAAGGTCGCCGACATCGCCAACTACATCGTCCCCGGCAAGCTGTGGACCGCGTTCGAGGCGGAAGGGCCGCAAGTCGTGCTGATCGACGAGATCGACAAGGCGGACATCGAATTCCCCAACGACCTCCTGCTCGAACTCGACCGCATGCAATTCTTCGTCTACGAGACCCAGCGGACCATCGCCGCGCGCCACCGGCCGGTCGTCATCATCACCTCCAACAACGAGAAGGAGCTGCCGGACGCGTTCCTGCGCCGGTGCTTCTTCCACTACATCCGCTTCCCGGACCGGCCGACCATGGAGCGGATCGTCGAGGCGCATTACCCCGGGCTCCGGCACGACCTGGTGCGCGAGGCGCTGACCGTGTTCTTCGAGGTCCGCGACATGCCCGGGCTGAAGAAGAAGCCGGCCACCTCCGAGTTGCTCGACTGGCTGAAGCTGCTGATGGTCGAGGATATGCCGCCCGAGGCGCTGCGCGAGCCCGGCGCCGGCATCCCGGTCCTGCACGGCGCGCTGCTGAAGAACGAGCAGGACGTGCATCTGTTCGAGCGGCTCGCCTTCATCAATCGCCGCGGCAAGTAGCGATGTTCGCCAGCTTCCTGTTCGCGTTGCGCGAGGCGGGGGTGCCGGCATCCATCACCGAGTATCTGTCGCTGCTGGCCGCCATGCGGGCCGGCGTCGCGGGCTACGACGTCGAGGATTTCTACTTCCTCAGCCGCGCGGCGCTGATCAAGGACGAGCGGCATCTCGACCGGTTCGACCGTGTGTTCGGGCAGGTGTTCAAAGGCGTCGAGCCAGCCGGCGGCGAGCCCGGCAGCGCCTCCGAGTCCCGGGTCCTGCCGGATGAGTGGCTGCGGCGGCTGGCCGAGAAGCATCTGTCGCCGGAGGAGATGGCGCAGATCGAAGCCCTGGGCGGGTTCGACAAGCTGATGGACACGCTCCGGCAGCGGCTGGACGAGCAGAAGGGCCGGCACCAGGGCGGCAGCAAATGGATCGGGACGGCGGGGACCTCGCCGTTCGGGGCCTACGGCTACAACCCCGAGGGGGTGCGGATCGGGCAGCAGGAGAGCCGTCACCGCCGGGCCGTGAAGGTGTGGGACAAGCGGGAGTTCCGTGACCTCGATGACGGGCTGGAGCTGGGGACGCGGAACCTGAAGCTGGCGCTGCGGCGGTTGCGGCGGTTTGCCCGCGAGGGCGCGCCGACCGAGCTGGACATGGCGGGGACGATCCGGGCGACGGCGCAGAATGCCGGGTCGCTCGACCTCAAGCTGGTGCCGGAGCGGCACAATGCGGTGAAGGTGCTGCTGTTCCTCGATGTGGGCGGCTCGATGGACGACCATATCCGGGTGTCCGAGGAGCTATTCTCGGCGGCCCGCAGCGAGTTCAAGCATCTGGCGTTCTTCTACTTCCACAACTGCCCCTACGAGCGGCTGTGGCAAAGCAACCGCCGCCGGCACGACATCACCATCCCCACCGCGGAGGTCCTGCGCACCTATGGGCCCGACTATCGGGCCATCTTCGTCGGCGACGCCACCATGAGCCCGTATGAGATCATCCAGCCCGGCGGGAGCGTCGAGCACTGGAACGAGGAGTCCGGCGCGACCTGGCTCGCCCGGCTGACCAACCACTGGCAGCGGAGCGCCTGGCTCAACCCGGTGCCGCCGGCCTATTGGGGCGGCACGCACTCGGTGCGGCTGGTGCGCGACATCCTCGCCGACCGCATGTTCCCGCTGACCCCGGCCGGGCTGGACGCGATGATCCAGTCCCTGAGCCGGTAGGTCGATTTAGGCTACTTCGGGCAACTGCGCGATCAGCTTGTCCAGCGTGATCGGGTAGTCCCTGACGCGGATGCCGGTGGCGTTGTAGATCGCGTTGGCCACGGCGGCGGCGACGCCG
>CAZZVQ010000180.1:0-8051 GCA_964657565.1 uncultured Acetobacteraceae bacterium | reverse complement strand
TCTCCTCCATGGAACTCGCGGCGATCGCCGCCGAGATGGGTTCGGACCGGGTCACCATCGCCGTCGACACGCCCGGGCAGGGCTTCTCAGATGGTCCCGCGGAGGTTCCCACCATCGCCGACTATGCTGCGGCGATCGACGAGGCCCTGCACCGTCTGGGGTACGACGCCCTCCATCCGATCGACGTCCTGGGCAACCACACCGGCGCGTTCATCGCTGGGGAACTCGCGATCCGCGAGCCGGCCATGGTCAAGCGCCTCGTGCTGGCCGGCGTCTACGTGGTGCCCGAGGAGCGCCGGCTGAAGGCGGTCGCCGGCCTGTCGCATCCGACCAATTCGGCGCAATTCTACGATCAGCTCTGCCAGCTCATCCCCGTCCTGGAAAAATATTACACCGAGCAAAATCTGGACGATGCGGTGTGGGGCAGGGTCCTCGCCAGCAGTCTGCTGCCGCTGACGCGCCGCGAATATGGCCACGAGGCCGCCTTCGCCTATGCCGCCACGGTGACCGCGAGACTGCCGCTGATACCCCAGCCGGTGTTGTTGCTGGCCATGAACGACGGCATCGGCGGGCCCACCAAGGACAGCGCCCGGTTTTTCCAACACGCGCAACTCCAGGACTTTCCCGATTTCAAGGAGGGCGCGTTCACCACGCACGCGCGCGAGCTTGCGGGGGTTCTGCGCGCCTACCTGAACTGAGGCTGCTAGGCCACCAGGTCGGTCACGGGATGGCGGGCCAGCAGCCGTCCGAGGTCGGCGAGATCCTCGCTGCCGGGCAGCCAGTCGGCCGCCGCCGCGTTGGCGCGGATCTGGTCGGGACGGGTTGCGCCGGTCACCACGGACGCCACCACGGTTTTCGCCGCGGGGGCCGCGATCGCGAGTTCCAGCAGCGTATGACCGCGCTCGTGCGCAAACGCCTCCAGCGCCTCGAGCACGTCGAATGTCGCCGCGCCGATCGCGCGGCCCGCCATGCGCACGCCGGCCGCCGTCAGGCCGCGCCGGTACTTGCCCGTGAGCAAGCCGTTCTCGAGCGGAAAATACGGCAGCAGCGACATGTCGCAGGCTTCGCAAGCCGGCATCAGGGCGGTTTCCGCGCCGCGCTTCAGCAGGCTGTAGTGATCCTGGGCGGCGACGAATCCTGAAAACGATCTTTCGCGCGCGATGTGTCTCGCCTCCTCGATCTGCGATGCGCTGAAATGCGACATGCCGGCGCAGCGGATCTTTCCTTCGCGCACCAGCTCATCGAGTGCACCGAGCGTCTCTTCGATATCGGTGCGCGGATCGGGCCAGTGCATCTGATATAGATCGATGTAGTCCGTCTGCAATCGCGTCAGGCTCGCTTCCAGCGCCTGGCGGATGTATTCCCGGGTGCCCCAGCGGATTTCCGGGCGATCCTCCAGTCCCGAGCCCCACTTGGTAGCGATGATCACTTCGCGACGGCGGCCCTTGAAGATTTCCCCGAGCAATCGCTCCGAGCCGCCGCGGCCATAGACATCGGCCGTATCGAACAGGTTGATGCCGGCATCGATCGCGGCAGCGACGACCGCCCGGGTCTGCGTGAGATCCATGAAGCCGTACACCGTCCCGGTGGGGGCCACCACCGGCGACGCACCGAAGTTGTTGCAGCCCAGACTGACCAGCGAGACACGCACGCCGGATTTGCCGAGTTCTCGATATCGCAATTTATCTCTCCGATCGTTTACGCGGGAGCGGGCCGATCAAACGGCGCTGCGGATGTCCGTTCAAAGATCGCCCTCCTCGCGCAGCCGATGCGCCAACTTACTCAAGAGCCTGCCGAACTCCACCTGTTCCTCGAAACTCCAGTCGGCGATCAAATCCATCGCGATCCGTTGCCAGCTGCGGGCGACCTTCTGCCGTACCGTCTGGCCGCGCAGACTGAGCGACAACATGCTGGCACGGGCGTCGCCGGCATCGTGAGCCTTGCCCACCAGCCCGGCGGCCACCACGGAGGCGACCTGACGGCTCACGGTGGATCGGTCCAGCCCGATCTTCTGTGCCAGGTCGGACATGCGCATCGGACCTTCGTGATGCAAGGTATCGAGGATCACCACCGCCGACCGGTCCACCTCGATGCCGATGTCGCTGACGATCCGCCCATGCAGATTGACGCGCGCCCAACGCAAGAAGGCGGACATCGGATCGACGATGCCATGGGCGGGGGTCAACACCGATTGCGGGCGCGGCTTCTCTGGCGACGCCGCCGGCTTCGGCGTGGCTTTCGCCGCCGAGCGCCCGGTCCGCTGCGGCAGCCTCGCTCCGGAGGACGATTTGGATCGTTTCTTGGTGTTCATGGACACAGTTTTTCATAGCGGGCCGCGCCACGCCAGTTGCCGGTCGGCGGCACGCCGGTACGCTCAAGCGGTCAATGCGTCTGCACGACGCTGCGTGCCCGGCGCTCTGAGCGTGACGGCCAGAAGCGCCGCAGCCGCGAATCCAGCGGCACCGGCCAGCAGCGCGCTGCGGTAGCTCTCCGTGTGATCGTGCATCAATCCAGCCAGCAACGGACCGAAGCCACCGCCCAGGCAGTAGAGCGCATAGAACAACCCGTAGATGGCACCGTAATGGCTGCGCCCGAAATAGCGGTTGGTCAGGTATGCGCCGATGTCTGCTTCGCCGCCCGCCGCCACCCCGACCAACACGATGCTCAAACCGCAGAGCAGACGATTGTCGCCGCAGCTGACCAGCAGTACGCAGGCCGCCGCGCCGGCGGCGAAAACGGCGAATGCCAACAACGGACCGCTGTGGCTGTCCAGCAGATAACCGGTCAGCAGGCGTCCGCCGGTCACGGCCAGACCGAACAGGCCCGCCAGCGCCGCCGCCACGGGGGCGGCGACGCCGCGATCTCGCAGCAACGGAATGGCATGAGTCAGCACCGCGCTCACGCAGATCGCAGCAACGACGAAGGAGAGGGAGAGCTGCCAGAAACTGAGCGTGCGCAGAGCCTCGCTCAACCGGTAATCGCGGCGGGCGGCCTCTGCCGCACCGACGCTCTGGGTCGCAGCATCAGTCTTCATCGCATGCACGACAGACGCGGCCGCGGGCGGGGTCGGCTCGCGAAAGAACGCGATGGCGGCAGGAAGGCCGATCACCAGCGGAATCGCCGCCAGGCCGAGATGGGCGGTGCGCCAACCGGCAGACTCGATCAACCAGGTCAGGTAGCCAGGCAGGGCTGCGCCGATCATTCCGGTCGCCACCAACGAAAGTCCGAGCGCCAGACCACGGCTGGCGGAAAACCACGCGATGACCGCGCGAGTCCACGTTGCCGGCAGCGTGCCGGCAGCCAACATGGGCAGAAACAAGTAGGCCGCATAGAATATCCACAGCCGCGGCCCGAGCCGCGACATGGCCGCGAGACCCGCCGCCAGAAGACATTGCGAGGACAAGGCCACCCGTCGCGCACCCCAGCGGTCCACCAATGCACCGGCACCGGCGCCCGCCAGCAGCACGCCCACCGCGTAGATCAACGGCGCCACCATGATCTGCGTTCTAGTCCAGCCGAAATCATGTTGCCAGGTGGTGACGAAAGCGCCCAGGCCGTAGGCGACCAGGACCGCCACACCGGTTCCGGATCCCAGAATGGCGGCCAGCAGCACCTTGTAACCGCGCGCGAACTCCTGCGTCTTCGTCAACATCGCGACGGTCGGCGCTGCCGTCCCGTCACGGCTTCGGCACCTCGGCGACGCGTTCCACGGGCCAGCCGGGGCCCGCCCCCTTGCCATTCTCGACGTAGGCGATGATTTCGATTTCGCTGATGAAGCCGCGAACGATCTTGAACCGCTCCGCCTCGTGCACCGTGTAAGTGCCCTGCGGCACCGTCACCGCCACCTTGTATTCCCGGTCGCCGGCCTTGGTGGTGCCGCCGGCCAGATCCTTGTCGAGATCGATGTCGATGCAGAAAAAAAAGACGATTTCGCCGGTTTTTTCGTCCGTCCAGAAGTGCACGTCACGCGCCTCTTTGACCATGGTGGTGCGCGCGAAGCTCTCGCGCACTTCCGCCGCCCCGCGGGCATTGGTGAGGGCGTTCTCGGTGCGCCGAACGTCCGGGGCCAACGGCAATGCGGCACCGTCGTGCGACACCAGGGCATCGATGTACATCCGGCCGACCTTCTCCAGGCACCGGCCGCCGCCGTCCGTACACGGCGGCGTGGCGGCACGCTCGGCGGCACTCGAAGTCGGCATGGCTGGAGCGGTCGCCGCGAGCACCACCAACGCGGCCCACCGCCGCAATCCCTCCGCCCCCTGTCTCGACCGGTAGTGCGTTGTCATGAGTGTAGAGTGCAATCAACCGGACCGCCGCGTCAACTCGCGCTGCGGGGTGAACTACGTCCGGAGCGGTCGGTGCCTGTTCAATGCAGCGGGGCGGCCGACAGCACGCGGCTCAGCGGCCGGCCGAACAACACCACGAGCACGGCGCCGGCGGCGCCGATGCCGGCATGCAACAGCCAGAACGAGGCCGCGGCGCGAGGTTGGTACTCGCGGCCGAGCAGTCCGACCAGATTGCCGGCGACGAAGGACGTCAAGAAGAAGATGCCGATGAACATGGCGCGCATGCCGCGCGGCGCGGTACGGGAGAAGAGCGCCAAGCCGACCGGATATACGAACAGATAGGCGATGCCGATCAGCACGTGCACCGGCAGCAGCCACAACCAGCTCACGGCGCCGAACCGCTGGCCGCCGAGCGTGAGCACGGCGAGCCAGGCGAGCGCGACGGCGGCGAGCGCCAGGCCCACCCCCATCTTGGTCAGCAGCGACGGTTCGGTGCCGCGCTGCGCCTGCCGACGCCACAGTGCGACGAACAGCGGGGTAGCGAGCGCCGACATGATCGGCGTCGCCGCCTGGAACCAGGTCACCGGGACGAAAACGCCGAACGCCCGGCGATCCACCCCGCTCTTCAACCAGAGACTGTAGACATTGCCCAACTGCCCCGCCGTGACCAGGAAACACACCGTGAGCGTGAACACGACGATCAAAAATGCCAGCAGCGGTGGCTGCAGCGAAGCGGCGGCGGGGCGCTCGACGCTGCGGGCCACACGCCGGTCCTGCGGCAGCTCGCGGCGGCCGGCGGAGTACACCGCCAGCCCGATCAGCATGCCGACACCGGCGGCGGCAAAGCCATAGCGCCACCCGTAGAGTTCGCCGAGTGTGCCGCATATGAGCGGGGCCAGGATGACACCGGCATTGATGCCGATGGAAAAGAGCTGGAAGGCGTCGGTGCGGCGCCGGTCGCCGTCGGCGTACAGGCTGCCGACCTGCGTGGAAATATTTCCCTTCAGGCAACCGCAGCCGACGATCAACAACAGCAGGGCCGGCAGGAAGGAGACTTCGAGCATCATGAAAAACTGTCCGGCCGCCATGAGTACCGCACCCGCGGTCACCATGCGGTGCTGGCCGAACACCCGATCGCCCAGAATGCCGCCGAATACCGGACTTAAGAACACCAGGCTGGTGTAGAGACCGAAGATCACCGAGGACAACGGCTGCGGTGACAGCGGACCGTAGATGCTCTCCAAGAGGTGGCGAAACCCCTCGAAGCCGGCGACATGTTCGATGTGACCGGGCTGCAGCAGCTGATCGACCATGTACAGTACGAGCAGGGCCTGCATCCCGGAGAAGGAAAACCGCTCCCATGCTTCGGTGAAGGCGAGATAGACCAGCCCGCGCGGGTGCCCGAAAAAGGACGCGCCGCCGCCCGGCGCGGCGTCGCCAGTCCAGCCCCGGTCAGCCTCCATCCAGTGCCTTCGACACGGCGGCCAGGCTTTCGACCGCCAGGCCGAGCGTCAGTTCGTCGGCCACCCGCTTCTTCAGATGCTGCGTGAGGCCGATGCGTGCGTAGCGCAGCGTATGGGCTGGCTGACGCGCGAGCTTATGCGCGATCTCGTACGCGCGTTCCAGCAGGCGCTCGCGCGGCAGCACCTCCTGGCAGACGCCCAGGGCCAGCGCCTCCGCGGCGGAGAGCTTCTGTTGCGTGAGCAGGAAGTAGCGCGCGCGCGGCCCGAGCACGTGCGGCCACAGAATGTGCACCCCGTCCGTCGGCGGCACACCGTTGTTCAGATGCGGCAGATCCTGGAAAGCGGCGCTCTCGGCGGCCAGTACGATATCGCAGGTGAGCAGGTACTCGCTGTGGATCAGCGCCGGCCCGTTGACCGCTGCGATGCAGGGTGCGTCGATGTCGAGCAGGTTCTGCAGCAGCTTGCGACCCTCCCACAGCTGCCTATCCCAACGTGCCGCGAGATTCAGCGCGGGGTCGAACTTGGAGGCCGGGTCGGTATCGAACTCCGCGCACCAGGCGTCGCCCGTACCCGTGAAGATGATCACGCGGTTGTCCCGGTCGCGGCCGATCTCGAGACAGGCATCGAGCAGCTGGCCGCGGGCGGCGGCCGAAAACTTGAATTCACCGCCCTGGGTATGCAGCCGCACCTCCAGCACGCCGGCCTCATCACGCTGCAGCGCGACGTTCGGATACTTGGAAAAATAGCCCGGCGTCAAGGCGTGTGTCCTGCGCTCTCAGAATTCCAGGAGGTTCTGTTCCAGTGTGGCATGTCGATAGGCGCTGCGCACCAGGCCGCGTTTCTGCAGGATGGGCACCAGCCCGTCGAGTATCTCCGCCAGATAGCGGCGCGTCAAAGGACGCGCATGCATGAGAAAACCGTCGCCGCCTATCTCTTCGATGGCCGCTTCCATCTGGTCGGCAACCTGTACGGGCGTGCCGATCAGCTTCAAACTGGTGGTCTCCTGCTCGGCCAGCGCCTCGCGCAGCGTGCTCTTGGTCTTGGCGATCTTGATGATCGACTCGGTCAGGCCGCGGAAACCCTCGGTGAATTTCTCCACGTCGATGGGCGGCAGCGGCTTGTCGAGATCGTACTGGAACCAGTCATGGTTGGTGTGCAGCGTGAGACGCCCCAGCCGCTGCTTCAGGATCTCGGGCGTCATGCCGACGATCTCCTGGTAGCGGTCCTGCGCGGCTTGTTCCGAGTCGCCCACCACCGGACTTATCAGGAACATGACTTTGAGCTTGTCGGGGTCGCGCCCCTGCGCCGCGGCCCGGGCCCGGACATCATCGCGATACTCCTTCAACGCCTTCACGCTGTTCTGCCCGAAGGTGGAACACAGCACGATGTCAGCGTGCTTTGAGGCGAAGGCGCGGCCCGTGCCCGAAGATCCGGCCTGACATAGACGTGGCCGGTTCTGGGGAGAACGCGACACATTGAGCGGACCGCGGGACTTGTGCCATTGGCCGTTGAATTCGAACTCGCGCATCTTGTCCGGATTGACGTAGCGGCCGGTCTGCTCGTTCAATTCGTAGGCATCGGGCTGCCAGGCATCCCACAACTGCTTGACCAGTTCGACCATCTCGTCGGCACGCTGGTAGCGCTCGTCGTGGGGCGGCTGCTTGTCGCGGCCGAACGCCTGGGCCGCCCAGTCCTCACTCGAGGTGACGACGTTCCAGCCGGCGCGGCCGCGCGAAATGTGATCCACGGACAGGATCTGGCGCGCAAGCAGGAACGGCGGATAAAACGACGTCGAGAAGGTGCCGACCACGCCGAGGTGGCGGGTGTTGGCCGCCAGCAGGGTGATCACCGGCAGGGGGTCGAGCCGCGGCTCGAGGTTTTGCTTGTCGTTGCTGAACACGACGTGGTCTTCGATCATGATGAAATCGAAGCAGGCCCGCTCCAGAGAGCGCGACATGTCGACCAAGAAATCGCCGGTTTCCCACATGCGCGGCAGCACGTCGTTGCCGGCCCACCGGTCCGAGCCGTTCGCCGTCCAGCCATGCGCACGCGGATTGGTGAACCAGGCAAGGTGAAACATTTAGAACTCCCCCTAAAAATGAATGATACCGATTCTTCGCAAAGTCCCGACTTCCCCGCCGGCGCGCCCGGCCCCGGCAGGCGCAAATCCCCTACTCCATATTCTGTGGCTCCGCATCGTCGCTCTGCGGCTCCGCGCCCGACCCTGTTCGAGCATCCGGTTCCAGGTCTTCCATGAGCACGCGGAACACACGGCGGACCATGGCCATCCGCACCTCTTCGC
>CAZZVQ010000179.1:0-8145 GCA_964657565.1 uncultured Acetobacteraceae bacterium | reverse complement strand
GCCGCGAACGCCGCGCCCTCGTCGGACGCCGTCGCCGTGAACACGATGGGCCGCCCCTGCCGCGACCGATGCAGGTTGAGTGGGCCTTTCGACTCGAAATACGTCCCCTTGTGGTTCAGCGCATGGAGCTTTTCCGGGATCAGGAACACTCCCCGCTCCTTGTCCTGCGGCAACGCGTCATCCTCGAAGCTGTCCCACAACCCGGTCACCACGCGATAGGCCTCCTCCCCGATCGCGTAGCGCTCCCGATGGGAGATGGCGTGGAAGCGGCCGTAATTGTCGGACGAGCCTTTCGGATCGGTCGTGACGAGGTTCCAGCCCGCCCGACCGTTGCTGATGTGATCCAGCGATAGGATCTGACGGGCGATGTTGAACGGCTCGCAGAAGGTGGTCGACATGGTGCCGACGAGACCGATGTTCGTGGTGACCGCCGCGATGGCCGCCAGGAGGGTCGTCGCCTCGAACCGGTCAAGACGATGGGGTGGCGAGACCTCGTCGGCCCACAGCGTATCGGCGACGAAGAAGAAGTCCGCCTTGAACTCCTCGGCGATCAGCGCCTGCTCCTTGTGCTTCTCGAAATTCGTGCCGGGATAGCGCGGCATGCCGGGGTTCATCCAGTCCGTGCCGGTCCGGCCCGCACCCTCCGGCATGACGCCGATCTTCATGTAGCCACTCTTCATCGTGTTCCCTTCGAGGGGTCCTGGATGCACGACACTGTACGCCCACGCCCGCCGACCTGTCGCTGGCGTTCGGCCACTACATCGACCACGACCGCGCCGGCGCCGGGGCGCGTCCGCGTCCTTGCCCGCGGTGACGATGTGTGAATAGGTCCGGGACGCGGGGCGGAAGAGCCCTTCGGGAGAAGAGCATGACGTCCAGGCGCATCGTTGCGTTCGGCCTTGAGATCTCCCAGCATGCTTACGTGCTGCAGACCGGCAAGACGGTGCTGGACGGACCTGCCGCAGCCTTGGCGCAGGATCCGGAGGTCCAGCGGATCTACCTGGGGCTTTGACGGTCCGCCGAACCCCGCCGCCCGTCGAAACGCCCGCAAGATGCGCGCTCGAGCGCCGGGGCCAGGGCACGATACTCCTCCGCCGTCGCCGGCGGCTGCGGTGGCCGCAGCATGTCGTGCGGGATGCGGCCGAGCAGGCGCAGGCATGCCTTCAGCCGCGCCGTCGCGCGTCCGCCGGGCTTGTCGCGATAGATCGCCACCGCCAGCGCATAGATCGCCTCGTGCGCGGCCCGGGCGCGGTCCCAATCCCGCGCTTCGCAGGCGTCCCACAGCGCGACCACCGTCTCCGGCACCACCGCCGCGAGTGACACCTGAGCGCCCTCGCTGCCGACGACCATGCTGGCCAGCAGGTGCTCGTCGCCTGATCCGAGCACCGCGAAATCTGGCCGCAGCGATTTCAGCAGCCGGCGGTTGGCCTCGTATGCCGCCACCTCCCAGCTACCGTCCTTGATCCCGACGATGCGCTTCTCCTCGGCCAGCGCCCGCAACACGGCAGCCGGATAGGCCAACGCGCCCGCCCCGACCGGCGCCCCATAGACCAGCAGCGGACACGAGGTGGCGTCCTTGATGTGACGATGATGCAGCAGCACCGCCGCCTCGGCATGGTCGAGCGTCCAACTGTTCGGCGGAAACACCAGGAGCGCGTCCGCTCCGGCCGCCTCGAGCGCCGCCGCATCCCGGGCCGCTGCCAGGCTGGACTCGCGGTTGACGCCCGCCACGATCAGCCGATCCGCCGGCACCACCTGCCGCGCGATCTCGACCACGCGACGCTGCTCCGCGCCGGTCAGCAGGAAATTCTCCCCGGCATGCCCGTTGACCAGCAAGCCCCGCACCCCCGGCGTGGCGCTCACAACGCGCATATGCTCGGCCAGCGCGGCTTCATCGATGCTGGCATCGGCCCGCATCGGCACGAGGGTCGACGCGTGGATGCCGCCAAGTCGCGCGGTGTCGAAGCCGGTCATGCAGCCTGTCCTCCTTGGCCTGCTACTTGCTTAGTTGCGGTGTCGCGGAGATTGTCATGCTCCCAACTGCACGTGAGGGACAACACAGCTTGGACCCGAAGCCACGCATGAAGCTCGTCGCGTATCTGAAGACGGGTCCAACCGCGAGCCACGCCGGCGGCTGGCGCCATCCGGCCTCGGCGCTGCACGACATGTTCGACCCGCGGCGGTACGAACAGCTCGCCCTGACCCTGGAAGCCGCCTGCTTCGACGCCTGCTTCTTTGCCGACACTTTCGGCATCCCCGACGTGTACGGCGGCACGTTCCGCACCTATGTCGAGCGCGGCGGGCAGATCAGCTACCTGGACCCCATGCTGGTGCTGCCGCTGATGGCGCGGGTCACGCAGCATCTGGGGCTAGGCGCTACGCTGTCGACGACGTTCCACCCGCCCTATCTACTGGCGCGCATGCTGGCCTCGCTGGATCTGCTGAGCGGCGGCCGGGCCGCCTGGAACGTGGTGACGTCGGCGACGGACATGGAGGCGCGCAATTTCGGCATGGAGCGCCTGCCCCCGAAGGACGAGCGCTACGACCACGCCGACGAGGTGCTGCAAGCCTGCGTCGCGCTGTGGGAGTGCTGGGATGAGGACGCCCTGGTGCTCGATCGCGACAGCGGCGTGTTCGCCGATCCCGGCAAGATCCGCTACGCCGATTTCAAGGGCAAGTCGGTCAGCACGCGTGGGCCGCTGGCGATGCCGCGCAGCCCGCAGGGACGCCCGGTGCTGTTGCAGGCCGGGTCGTCGCCGCGCGGCCGGAGCTTTGCGGCGCGCTGGGCCGAGGCGATCTTCGCCGCGAGCCACGGCAAGGCGGACAGCATCGCATTCCGCACCGACATCCGGCAGCGCATGCAGGCGATCGGGCGCCCGCTGCACGAGTGTGCCGTGTTGAACTCGATGGCGATCGTGATCGGCGAGACCGAGGCGATCGCCCGGGAGAAGGCCGCGCAGCTCGACGCGCTGGCCGATGGCGACCTGGTGCTGGCGCACAACTCGACCATGGTCGGCGCCGATCTGGCCAAGCACGAGACGGCCGACGCCGTGGTCGCCGCCCAGGGCAGCGCCGGCATCACGGGCATCGAGGAGCGCATGCGCCAGGTCGCGCAGGCCGAGGGCATCAGCTACGCCGAGGCGGCGCGCAAGCCGCGCAGCGTCGTGATCGGCACGGCGCAGTCGATCGCCGATCAGATGCAGGACGTGTTCGAGGCCGGCGGCTGCGACGGCTTCATCGTCTGGCCGACCGTGTCGCCGACCATGTTCGAGGAGTTCGGGCGGCTCGTCGTGCCCGAGCTGCAGCGGCGTGGCCTGGTGCAAACGGACTATGCCCCGGGTACCTTGCGCCAGCGGCTGCAAGGGTAATGGCCCTGCATTTCACGGCTGCCGAACTCGCCGAACGCGTCGCGCGGACGACATCCGGTCTGCGTGCGCTGGGCATCGGCGGCATGCTGCTGTTCAAGCAGGAGAGCATGTACTGGCTGACGGGCTACGACACCGCCGGCTATTCGCAGTTCCAATGCCTATGGCTGGCGGCGTCCGGCGAGATGATGCTGCTGACCCGTTCCTCGGACGTGCGACAGGCGCGGTTGACCTCGACTATTTCGGATGTGCGGCTCTGGGTCGACGCCGCGGGCGCCAATCCGGCGCTGACGCTGCGGGATGCGCTGGCCAACCGGGTCACGCCTGGGATGCGCGTCGGCGTGGAATATGCCTCCAGCACGCTGAACGCGCAGCGCGGCAAGCTGCTCGATGCAGCGTTCGCCGATGTCGCGCTGGAGGACATGTCGGATTTCGTGGCGGAATTGCGCGTCGTGAAGTCGCCGAGCGAACTCGCCTACGTGCGGGAAGCCGGTCGGCTCGCCGATGCGGCGTGGCATGAGGCGCTGGCGGCCTGCCGTCCCGGCCGGTCGGAAGCGGACATCCTGGCGGCGATCTACGGCACCGTGCTGCGCGGCGGCGGCGACCCGGCGGCCGGACGCTTCGTGTGTGGGGCAGGGGAGAACGCGCTGCTGTGCCGGTACTTCACCGGCAAGGGCGTGATCGGGGCCTCCGACCAGGTGAACATCGAGTATGCCGCGGCGTTCCGCCACTACCACGCGGCGCTGATGCGCACGGTGGTGACGGGACACCCAAGCCTGGCGCAGCACCGCATGAACGACGCGAACATCGCGGCCCTGGCAGCCTGCCGCGACAAGCTGCGACCCGGACATACATTTGGGGATCTGTTCGACGCCCATGCCGGGGTGCTGGACGGGCGCGGTTACCGCCATGCCAGGCTGAACGCCTGCGGCTACAGCCTAGGCGCCGCCTATCCGCCGACCTGGATGGAGTGGCCCATGGTCTATGCCGGCAATTCCGCTCCGGTGCTGCCGGGCATGGTGGTGTTCCTGCACATGATCCTGCTGGACGACGAGACCGGGTTGGCGATGTGCCTGGGAGAAACCTTCATCGTGACCGATGTCGATCCGGAACGGCTGTCCGCGCTGGACCAAGCGCTGCCCGTGGTCGCCTGAATGGCATGGCGATTGCTTGTTTCGCAGTCATCTAAGTTGTGGAGAATTTGTTGAACCCGATCCAGCCCTCGCGTCGTGCCGTGATCGGTGGGGTTGCCGCCTCGATGGCCCTGCCGCTGACCGCCACCGCACAACCTGCACCAAAGCGCGGAGGCACCTTGCGGATCTCGGTCTCCAACCGGACGGCCTCGCTCAATCCGCTGCAGATATCCGGCCCGTCCGAATACATCGCTGCCGATATGCTGTTCTCCAACCTGCTGCGGATGGGGCTGGACATGAAGCCGGCGCCGGACCTGGCGCTGGACTACACCGCCGACGCGCAGGCCAAGGTGTTCACCTACCGGCTTCGGCCGGATGTGACGTTCCACGACGGCACGCCGCTCACCTCGGCGGACGTGGTGGCCACTTATCGCGCCATCCTGGACCCAAAAACGGCGGCGCCGGCGCGGGCGGCCCTCGGTTCGCTGCAGACGATCGCGGCGATCGATCCGTTGACCGTTCGATTCACGTGTAGCCGGTCGTTCGCCGACTTCCCGGTCGCTACCGCGCATGCCAACGCCCGCATCGTGTCCGAAGCCGCGTTGCGCGACCTGCCGGGCATGAGCACGCGGGCCAACGGCACCGGCCCGTTCAAGCAGGATACGTTCGACTCGACGCGCCTGCTGCGGGTGGTCCGCAACCCCGGCTACTACGCGCCGGAATATCCGTATGTGGACGCGGTCGAGCTGCCGCTGTTCCCGGACCTGACGGCCGAGGTGCAGAACCTGCTGTCCGGCACGACCGACGTGATGTCCGAGGTGCAGCAGGCCGACTTCAAGCGCATCAGCAGTGCGCCGGGCGTCGTGGGCCAGCGGGTCAAGTCCGGCCGGTTCGCCAACATTGTCATGCGGTTGGATAGCAAGCCGTTCGACGACATCCGCGTCCGCAACGCGCTGGCGATGGCCATCGACCGCGAGACCCTGCTCGATCTGGTGCTGGAGGGCCTGGGGCAGACGGCGCGCGACGACGTGATCTCCCCGCAATATCGTTATTATGCCGAAACGCCTGAAATCCCTTACGACCCGGTGGCCGCCCGCAAGCTCCTCGCCGAGGCCGGCTACCCGAACGGGCTGAAGATCCCGCTGGTCTGCTCGAACCGCCCGGCCATCCGCGCGGCGGTGGGCGTCGCGTTGAAGGAGATGACCCGGCCGGCCGGGTTCGACATCGACGTGCAGATCATGCCGCACGACACCTATCTCGCGAACGTCTGGATGAAGGGCAATTTCTACGTCGGCTATTGGGGCATGCAGGCCACCGAGGATGCGGCGTTCACGCTGCTGTTCACCTCCAAGGCCGCCTTCGCCGACACGGCCTGGAACAACGCGCAGTTCGACGAACTGGTCGCCGAGGCCGCCGCCACCCAGGACGGCGCGGCCCGAGGCGCATTGTATGCCAAGGCGCAGGCGTTGATGGCGCACGACAAGCCTTCCCTGATCCCGTTCTTCCAAGACGTGCTGGCCGCGAGCCGGGACAGGGTGAAGAACTGGACGGTCAGCCCATTGTCGCGCAACTACTTCATCGAGCGGGTCTGGCTGGCGTGATGCCCGAACTAGCTGACCGGACGGCTTCCGGCCGGCCGGTCCAGCTTCGCTTCAGCCCGGCGGAGCACGCAGGCCGACTGGCCGCGACCCGCACCCGCCTGCGCGAGCGCGGACTGGACGCGTTGTTGGTGTTCGCGCAGGAGAGCCATTACTGGCTGACCGGGTTCGACACCGCCGGCTATGTCTTCTTCCAGGTCGGCATCATCACCACCGACGCGCGCCCGACCGTGCTGCTGACCCGCCGGCCCGACCTGGCGCAGGCGCGCGACGCCTCGCTGTACGACGACATCCGCATCTGGTTGAACGCCGAGGGCGCCAACCCCGCCGAGGACCTGCGCGCCATCCTCGACGAGCTGGGATTGGGCGGCGCCCGGATCGGCGTCGAATACGCGACCTACGGCCTGACCGCGGCCAATGGGCGCCTGGTGGACGCCGCGCTGGCCGGGCTGGTGGTGCTGGAAGACGCCTCCGACATCGTGCGGACCGGCCGGCTGGTGAAATCCCCGGCAGAACTCGCCTATGTCCGACAGGCCGGACGGCTGGCGGATGCCGCGATCGAGGCCATGCTGGGCGCCGCCGGCGCCGGTGTGCTGGACAGCGCCGTCACCGCGGCCGGGGTGGCGGCCATGCTGACGGACGGCGGCGACATGCCGGCGGGCGGTCCCCTGGTCAACTCCGGCCCGCGCGC
The DNA here is from genome assembly GCA_964657565.1 of uncultured Acetobacteraceae bacterium. Lineage (GTDB taxonomy): Bacteria > Pseudomonadota > Alphaproteobacteria > Acetobacterales > Acetobacteraceae > JAVVHH01. The sequence continues at coordinate 1,358 of CAZZVQ010000179.1, read as the reverse complement.
GATCTACGGCCGCGGCATCGGCGGCGCCCGGCACTTGGACGCCGACGACCAGATCATGATCGAGCTGGGCGCCTCCTATTACCGCTACAATGTCTGCATCGAGGAGACGGTCTCGATCGGCCGCCCGCATCCCCGCCAGCAAGCCCTGTTCAGCCTGGCGGAGGAAGCGATGCACGCGGTGCTCGACCACGCCCGCGCCGGCGTGCCGCTCGGCGAGTTGGACGATATCCATCGCCGCGTGCTGGACCGCGGCGGCCTGGCGCAGGAACGGTTCGCGGCCTGCGGCTACGCCCTGGGCTGCACCTTCCGGCCGACCTGGATGGACGTTCCCCCGATGATCTACTCGGGCAATCCGCTGCCCATGGCGCCAGGCATGGTGTTCTTCGTGCACATCATGGTGCCGGACAGCGCCGCCGGCGTGGCCGCCGGGTTGGGCCGCACCTTCGTGATCACCGAGGGCGCGCCCGAACTGCTGTCCGCCATGCCGTTCCGCCTTCACTGCTGCTGAGGCCCGCCATTTTCACTGGAACCCCCACGCTGCCGTTTACCCGCGCGGAGCACATGGACCGCCAGGCCCGGCTGCGCGCCGCCTTGGTGGAGCACGGCTTCGACGCGATCCTGGTATTCGCCCAGGAAAGCCACTTCTGGCTCACCGGCTACGACAGCGGCGGCTCCGTGTTCTTCCAGTCGGCCGTGGTCACTGCGGACGATACACCCATCACCCTGCTGACCCGGCGGCCCGACCTGTTGCAGGCCCGTCAGACCAGCACGATCGAAGACATCCGCCTCTGGTGGGATGCCGAAGACGCCGACCCGGCCGGCGCCCTACGAGAGATCCTGCGCGAGAAGGGCCTGCAGGGCAGACGCATCGCCGTCGAGATGAACACGCATGGCCTGACGGGCTGGAACCTGCACCGCATCCAGGTCGCCATGACCGGGTTCTGCCGGCTGGAGTTCGACGGACACCTGATCCGCCTGCTGCGATTGGTAAAATCCCCGGCCGAGATCGAGATCATGCGGCGGGCCGGCCCATCAGGATAGCGCCGTGTAGGCAGCAAGCAGGGCGGCTTCGGGCGGGTGGTCGGTCCTGTGGGTGGCGAAGCGCCAATCGGCGGCGGCACATAGGGCCGTGAGTGCGGCTTGCTGTTCCTGCAGCGCGGTCGCGTAGGCGTCGCGGATGCCTTCGACGCGGGGGACGAGAGCGTCGGCCTCGCGCTCGAGACCCTTGAAGCGGACGCGGCCGGAGTAGGGCAACAAGGTCTCGGCCGGGTCGAGGACCTGGAGGAGATAGCCGGTGACGGGGGTGGCGGCCATGGCGGCGATCACCGGGCTGATCTCGGCGATCGGATGCAGGAAGT
>CAZZVQ010000178.1:0-8281 GCA_964657565.1 uncultured Acetobacteraceae bacterium | reverse complement strand
GGTCAAGCCCGGGGGTGACGGAGTTGGGGTCAAGCCCGGCGGTGACGATACTTTGGCATGAGTACGACCGCGACGATTACGGCCGACGGGGCGTCGCCGAGCATGGCGCAGTGGTTCCGGCTGAAGGAGACGCATCCGGACGCGCTGCTGTTCCTGCGGATGGGCGATTTCTACGAGCTGTTCTTCGCCGACGCGGAGGCGGCCGCTGGCGCGCTCGACATCGTCTTGACCAAGCGCGGCGAGCATGCCGGCGAGAAGATCCCCATGTGCGGCGTGCCGGTGCATGCGGCGGAAGCGTATCTCTCGCGGCTGATCCGGCGCGGGTTCCGGGTGGCAGTGGCCGAGCAGATGGAGCCGGCGAAGGGGCGGGCCGGCAAGGGGCCGCTGAAGCGCGAGATCGTCCGGCTCGTCACGCCGGGGACGTTGACCGAGGACAGCCTGCTCGAAGCGCACCGGCCGAACCTGCTGCTCGCGCTCGCCAAGCTCGGCGATCGATTGGGGGCCGCGTGGCTCGACGTCTCGACCGGGTTGTTCGAGACCGCAGCGCCCGACGCGGCGGAGTTGACGGCGCTGTTGGGTAAGCTCGAACCGGCGGAGATCCTGGCTCCGGGTGGGCTCGACCTCGGCGAGTGGGCGACCCGGCGCGGCCCGGAGATGGCGCCTCCGGCCCCATTGGCGGCCGGCGCGCGCGTGGCGGCGGCGTTCGGGGCTGCGAGCCTGGAAGCGTTCGGCGTGTTCAGCGATGCCGAGACGGTGGCAGCCGCGCTGGCCCTGGATTATCTGCGGCTGACGCAGGCGGGCAACCTGCCGCGGCTCTCGCGGCCGGTCAGCACCGGACTGGGCGGCGAGATGATGCTCGACGCCGCGACGCGGGCGAGCCTGGAGATCACGCGCGCCCGGGATGGCGGCGGACACACGCTCTTGGCGTCGATCGACCGGACGCTGACGGCGGCGGGGGCGCGGCTCCTGGCGCAATGGCTGTCGGGGCCGTTGCTGGACGTGTCGGAGATCTCGGGCCGCCAGGATTGGTGGGGGTGGCTGCTGAACTACCCGGTCGCGCTGGACCGTTTGCGGGCAGCGCTGAAGGGCGCGCCCGATCTCGCCCGCGCGCTGGGGCGGATCGGGGCCGCGCGGGGCACGCCACGCGATCTCGGATCGGTTCGCGCTGCGCTGCAGGCGGCCGGGGCGATCGGGGCGGCGCTGGAGGGCGCGCCGTTTCCGTTGGCGACGCTGGCCATGGATGGCGCGCTGCAGGCGACATTGGAGCGCGCGCTGGTGGAGACGCCGCCGGCGCGCAGCGACGATGGCGGCGCGATCGCCACCGGGTTCGACGGCGAGTTGGATGCCGAGCGGGCGCTGCGTGACGATAGCCGTCGGGTCGTCGCGGGGATGGCGCTGGACTATGCGCAGCGGTTCGGGGTCGCGTCGCTGAAGATCAAGCATCACGCGCAGCTCGGCTACGTGATCGAGGCGCCGAGCGCTGCCGTGGAGAAGCTCCGCGCCGACCCGGCGCTGCAGATGCGGCAAGCCACCATTACCGGCGCGCGGTTCACGACGGCCGAGCTGGCCGACCTCGACCGCCGGATTGGGGAGGCGGCCGACCGGGCCGCCGCGCGGGAGCAGGCGGTGCTAGTGCATCTGCTACGGTCCGTGATGGCGGAGGCGGACGCGCTAGTTGGGGTGGCGACGGCGATGGCGAGGCTGGATGTGCTGCAGGCTTGCGCGCGGTTGGCCGAGGGCGGGCGCTGGTGCCGGCCGCGGGTGACGGACGACGCGGCGTTCTGCGTGCGCGGGCTGCGGCATCCGGTGGTGGAGAAGGCGCTCGCTAGTCAGAAGGGGGGCAGCGCTGCGAGCTTCGTGCCGAACGATTGCGACCTGTCGCCGGCGCGGCGGCTGCTGTTGCTCACCGGGCCGAACATGGCGGGCAAGAGCACGTTCCTGCGGCAGAATGCGCTGGCGGCGGTGCTGGCGCAGGCCGGGCTGCCGGTGCCGGCGGAGAGTGCGGACATCGGTATCGTGGACCGGCTGTTCAGCCGCGTGGGCGCGGCGGACGACCTGGCGCGCGGGCGCAGCACGTTCATGGTGGAAATGACGGAGACGGCGTCGATCCTGCACCAGGCCGGGCCGCGCTCGCTGGTGGTGGTCGACGAGATCGGGCGGGGGACGAGCACGCTGGACGGGCTGGCGATCGCCTGGGCGGTGCTGGAGGCGCTGCACGGGCAGATCCGCTGCCGGACGATCTTCGCCACGCATTTCCATGAGTTGGCCAAGCTGGGTCCGCAGCTGCGCCATCTCTGCGCGCACACGATGCGGGTCAAGGAGTGGCGCGGCAGCGTGGTGTTCCTGCATGAGGTGGCGGAGGGCGCGGCTGGGCGGTCTTGGGGCGTGCATGTGGCGCAATTGGCCGGGGTGCCGCAGGCGACGGTGCGGCGCGCGGCCGGGCTGCTGTCGGCGCTGGAGAAGAACGGGCACGGCATGCCGGCGGAGCTGCCGTTGTTCGCCAGCTTGCCGGAGGATCGGCCGGCGCCGCCGGATAAGCTGCGCGACGCGGTGGGGGCGATCGATCCGGACCGGCTGACGCCGCGCGAGGCGCTGGAGGCGCTTTATGCGCTCAAGGCACTTGCCTCTGAGTCTGTTAACTAAAAATCAAGAGTTGGTTCCACGATTAAGCAAACGGTCTTAGGGTAGTGGTAATGACGTCACCTTCCCCGCTGCCGGAGCATCCGGAGGACGCCCTCCATATATTGAAGGGTGCGCTGGCAGAGCTTGCCCGCAACGGCGGCAAGGTGCCGCGCGAGGCCGCGCTGGCCGCGTTCCGGCGCTACGTCGCCCGCGTGCAGCACCATGTGCAGGAGCTGTTCGAGACCGGCAACATGCCCGGCCTGCGGGCAGGGCGGCTGCTCGGGGAGTTGACCGACGGGGTGATCGCCGCCCTCTACGGCTTCGCGCTCGAGCAGGATGCGGGTCCGGACCATGATCCGGGCGAGCGCGGCCCGCTCGCGGTCGTGGCCACCGGCGGCTATGGCCGCGGCGTGCTGGCGCCGTTCAGCGACATCGACCTGCTGTTCATCACGCCCGACGCGCCCGCGCGAGCCACGCTCGCCGCCGTCGAGTTCATGCTGTATTTCCTGTGGGACCTCGGGCTGAAGGTCGGCCACGCGACCCGGTCGGTGGATGACTGCCTGCACGACGCCGAACGCGACATGGTCGTCCGCACCTCGATGATCGACGCCCGGTTGCTGACCGGCGACAAGGCGCTGTTCGAGCAATTCCAACGCCGCTTCGTCGCGTTCTGCCGGGCGGACGGCGCCGGCGCGTTCCTGGCCGCCAAGCAGGCCGAGCGCGACGCCCGGCACCATCGCTACGGCGACAGTCCGTTCCTGGTCGAGCCCAACATCAAGGAGGGCAGGGGCGGCCTGCGCGACCTGCAGACGCTGTACTGGATGAGCCGCTACGTGTTCGGCACCCAGGTGATGGGCGAGCTGGTCGGCCCCGACAGCCCGGGCGGCGGCATCCTGACCGCCAGCGAGGCCAAGCACACCCGGCGGTCGTGGTCGTTCCTGTGGACGGTGCGCTTCCATCTGCACTACATCGCCGGGCGCGCCGAAGACCGGCTGACCTTCGACCTGCAGCCCGTGGTCGGCGCCCGCATGGGCTACACCCGGCATGGCCGGCAAGACGGCGTCGAGCGGTTCATGCGCCATTACTTCCTGACCGCGCGCGAGATCACGCAGATCACCGCCGTGCTCGAGCCGGCGCTGGTCCGCGCCGCCCTCGGGCCGCCGGCGGCGCAGCCCGAGACCGACCGCTCGCTGTTCGAACAGGGCTTCCTCCTGGCCGACGGCAAGCTGATGACCGCGCCGGGCCGGGATTTCGAGCGCGAGCCGCTCAACATGCTGCGGATCCTGCAAACCGCACGCGACCGGCACCTGCAGCTGCATCCGCTGACGCTGCGCTCGCTGATCCGCCAGGAGCGGCAGGCGCTGGCGCTGCGCACCGACAAGGCGGCGGCCGACATCTTCACCGACCTGCTCTGTACTGCGGGCGACGGCGCGCGCTGGATGGCGGTGCTGAACGAGACCGGGTTCCTCGGCCGGTTCATCCCCGATTGGGCCCGCATCGTCGGCCAGATGCAGTTCGACACCTATCATGTGTTCACCGTCGACCAGCACACCATCGAGGCGCTGCGCGTGCTGGACGGGCTCGAGCGCGGCGACCTGCGCGATGTGGCGCCGATCGCGACGTCGCTGGTCGAGGACCTGCAATCCCGGCGGGCGCTGTATGTGGCGACGCTGCTGCACGACATCGCGAAAGGCAGGGGGGGCGACCACTCGCAGCTTGGGGCCGAGATCGCGCTCGAGGTCGGGCCGGCGCTGGGTTTGAGCGGCGAAGAGACCGAGACGGTGAGCTGGCTGGTGATGCACCATCTGCTGCTCAGCCAGACGGCGTTCAAGCGTGACATCGACGATCCCAAGACCATCCTCGACCTGGCCGACACGATCCAGTCGCCGGAGCGGCTGCGGCTGCTGCTCGTCCTCACGGTCGCCGACATGCGGGCGGTCAGCCCGAAGGTCTGGAACGGCTGGAAGGCGATGCTGCTGCGCGAGCTGTATGGCCGGGTGGCGGACGTGCTGGCCGGGGGGCTGGCGACGACCGAGCGCGACGTTCGGGTGGCGCGGGCCAAGGAGGCGGCGGTCGCGCTGCTGGTCGGCTGGCCGCAGCCGGACATCCAGCAATTCCTGGACCTCGGCTACCCTGGCTATTGGCTGAGCTTCGACCCGGAGACGCATGCGCGGCATGCCCGGCTGATCCGGGAGGCGGAGGGCCGTAAGGCGCCGCTGACGGTCGATACCCAGCCGCTGCCGGCGCGCGAGGTGACCGAGGTGACGGTGTATACCGCCGACCACGCCGGGCTGTTCAGCCGGATCGCCGGCGCGCTGGCGGTGGCCGGCGCCAGCATCGTCGATGCGCGGATCCATACCATGACCAACGGCAGCGCGCTGGACACGTTCTGGATCCAGGACGCCGGCGGCGGCATGTTCGATGCGCCGCACCGGCTGGCGCGGCTGCATGTGTTGATCGATCAGGCGTTGTCGGGCGAACTCGGCATCGCGAGCGAGATCCGCCGGACGTCGGCGGCGCTGCTCGGGCGGCGGATGCGGGCGATCCACGTGTCGCCGCGCGTCGTCGTCGACAATCGCGCCAGCAACACCCACACCGTGCTGGAGGTGAACGGGCGCGACCGGCCCGGCCTGTTGCACGACGTGACCGCGGCGATCAGCGAGCAGGGGCTGCAGATCGCCAGCGCGCATGTGACGACATACGGTGTCCGGGCGGTGGACGTGTTCTATGTCAAGGATATTTTCGGCTTGAAGGTCGAGAACGACCGCAAGCTGGCGGTGCTGCGGCTGGCGCTACTGGCCGCGCTGACGCCGCCGATCGATTCGACGCCCCCACCCAATCCGGATCCGACGCAGCGCCGCAACCGGGTCGCGGCGGCCTGATTTTCTCGTCCGCTATACGTTTGGTTAACCGATTGGCTTGATACTGCGCCGGGTTGCCGCGGGCGGAACTAGGTTTGGCTGTTCGATCAGCTCTCGTTGAGATGTTAGGCCTGCGGACCAGCTTGCAGGTGGCGCGGGCCCAAGTGGCCGAACTGCGCCAGCGCATCCCGATCCTGTACGCGATCGTCGGGATCAACGTCATCGCGCTTGCCTATACGCATTACGACGTGAACCCGTTCTGGGACGTCGTCATCATCCCCGCCCTGATCGTCACGCTGACATGCTCGCGGCTTATCATCTGGGCGCGGTTGCAGCCCGGTGCGATGACCGATCTGCAGATCCGGCGAGCCCTCAGTTCCCTATCGGTCAAGGGTGCCGGGATCGGCTTCATCATCTTGATCTGGGCATTGACGCTCAAGCGCGCGCCACCCACCGGATCGGCCCTGAGCGTGCTGACCGACGAGGGCCATGCGGTCTTCTTCGTGGGCATTACCTTTCTCAGTTGCATCTTCCTGTTGATGCATCACCGTCTCGGCGCGATCTCGGTCGCGCTGAGTATCGTGTTTCCATTCACCATCTACCTGGTCTCCACCGGGCGGGTGATCGAGACGGCGGTGGCCTTGAACGTGGTGCTGGTGACGGCGGCGATGCTGGGTGTGGCGATCGCGTTCTCGCGGCACTTCGAGCGGTCGGTCGTGGCGGCGTCCGACATGCTTCGTCTGAGTGCACAGAATGCGCGGCTGGCGGCGTCGGATGCGCTGACCTCGCTACCGAACCGGCGGCAGTTCTTCCAGGAGCTGGAGGAAGCCGGGGCCGCCGCGGCGCCGTTTGCGGTGATCGTCGTCGATCTCGACGGCTTCAAGCAAATCAACGACGTCTATGGCCACCAGGCTGGCGACCTGGTGTTGCAGCAGATCGGCAGCCGCCTCCTCGCCGCCGCTCCGGGGGATTGTTGCATCAGCCGGCTCGGTGGGGACGAGTTCGCCTGCCTGCTGATCGGCGAGCACGTCGGATCCGCCCAACGCACGGCAGAAAGCCTCATCGCGCTCTGCGCCGAGCCGATCGCCTCCAGCGCGTTCACGGCCCATATCGGCGCATCGGCCGGGGTCTGCTTGTCGTCGGAGCCGGGCGCGTGTCTGCCGATCCTGATCTACGAGCGCGCCGACTACGCGTTGTTGGAGGCCAAACGTGCCGGCCGCGGCCGCGTCGAGACATTCAGCGGGTCGCACGACCAGTCGATGCGGCGCGAGAGCACGATCGCGCACGAATTGCGCAAGGCGATGCTCGACGAGGAGCTGACGACCTTCTTCCAGCCGATCGTCGATGCCGACAGCCATATCATCACCGGGTTCGAGGCCCTGGTCCGCTGGACCAGCCCGGAACTCGGTCCGGTGCCGCCGCAGGAATTCATCCCGATCGCCGAGCGGACCGACCTGATCTTCCAGCTATCGCTGCGGGTGCTCCGCAACGCGCTCACCTATGCCGCAACATGGCCGGTTTCAGTCTGTCTCAAGGTGAACCTCTCGGTGCGCGACTTGATGTCGGGGGACCAGACCCGGGCGTTGATGGAGGAGCTCGGCCGCTCATCGGTCGACCCGGGCCGGGTCACGTTCGAGATCACCGAGACCATCTTTGGCGAGTCGCTCGAACAGATTCGTGGGAACGTCGACATCGTTCGGGCCGCCGGCTGCAAGATCGCGATCGACGATTTCGGCGTCGGCTACTCGAACCTGAACTACATCCACGCGCTCGAACCCGACGTCATCAAGATCGACCGCTGCTTCGTCTCCCAAGTCACCTCGAGCGCTGCGACCAAGCGGATCATACGGACCATCGTCGAGCTCGCCCGCAACGTCGGGGCGAGGTCGGTCGCCGAGGGGGTGGTCACTCTGGCGGAGGCGCGGTTGCTGGCCGAACTCGGCTGCGACGAACTGCAGGGCTACTACTTCTCCCGGCCCGTGCCCGGCGGGATCAGCACGATGATGGCGGCCGCGGGAACGGTGAGGCTCGCGGGCCAGGAGGCGAGCCGGGTGGCTCACGCCTGACAGGGCAGGGGCCCGCCTTGCGTTTTCGCCGGGGTCAACGACATGGTGGCCGCGAATGCCGGTTGCGGCCGTATCGTAAGGATCATCTTTGCGCATCCTGTTTCTCGGTGATGTCGTCGGCCGCTCCGGGCGCGACGCCGTCACCATGCTTCTGCCCGCGTTGCGGCTCGAGTTGCGGGCGGATCTGGTCGTCATCAATGGCGAGAATGCGAGCCACGGCTTCGGCCTGGGTCCCGACATGGCGCAGGCCATGTTCACTGCCGGGGCCGACGCGGTGACGCTCGGCAACCATGCGTGGGACCGGCGTGAGTTGATCCCCTACATCGCGCAGGAGAAGCGCGTCCTGCGGCCGCTGAACTTCCCGGCGGGGACGCCGGGGGCCGGGTCGCTCGAGATCACGCTCGCCGATGGGCGCAAGGCGCTGGTCCTGAACGCAATGGGCCGGTTGTTCATGGACCCGCTCGACGATCCGTTCCGGGCCACGGCGGAGCTGTTGTCGCGCTACAAGCTCGGCGCCAGCGTGCAGGCGATCGTCGCCGATTTCCACGGCGAGGCGACCAGCGAGAAGCTGTCCTATGCCCATTCGTTCGACGGCACCATGTCGCTGGTCGTGGGCACGCACACGCACGTGCCGACGTCCGACCACCAGATCCTGGTCGGCGGCACCGCCTACCAGAGCGATGCCGGGATGTGCGGCGATTACGACAGCGTCATCGGCATGGCCAAGCAGGG
>CAZZVQ010000177.1:0-8284 GCA_964657565.1 uncultured Acetobacteraceae bacterium | reverse complement strand
ATCACACTTTGCCGCGTCGGGGGAATCCCCCAATTGCGCTTTGTCCACGCAACCTGGCCCTTGGCGCCAAGAGCAGCGCAGCGCGCTGCGGCGATGGCGTAGACCTTGTCACGCACGGAACTGCCGCCGTCGAATTCGCCGGCGACTGCGGGGAGCTGAAGGGTCAGAAGGCGATCAGTGACGCGCGTTGCGAGGGCGTCGAGCCCGGCTTCAGCATCCTCGACCCTGAGACCGATTGTGCGCGCCAAGGCGATAAAATCTTGGCGCGTCAGACGATCATCCTTGCCGTTCAGTTTTAGGGCCATTCGATCGCCGGCAAGGCCCGGGAAAACCCGCGTGGTCACAGCATCGTAGAGGGGCGCAAAACGGACGGAAGTGAAAGTTTTGGCCCCCACTTCGGCCGTCTTGAGGACGGCGAGATTCTTCAGGTGCATATCGCCATCAGCGATCAACCAGGCGAACACCGCGCGTCGGAACAGGATGTTGAGATCCGCGGCCGGGTCTGTGGACAGCGGACGCAAGGCGCGCGCCATCCTCTCAATCGTTCCGTCGTATTTCGCCGATGTCGGGAGATTCAAAATGGAACAAAAATCCTCCATCGCGAGACGGTGCTGATCGTGCGGTCCCCGCCTGATGTCGAACCGTTCGACCACCAGGGCCGGCGGCATGCCGTCCGGCATCGCGATCAACGCGGCGTCTGGCGTCTCGAACCCTGCGGCGCGTCCGAGTTCGAGGCACAGCCATTCGACAATAGGCAGCATATCGAAGCCCGCTGTGCTGGACGGCTTCAGGATGTGGGTGAAGGGCTGGTCGATGGCCGGGACAAGGACGCCGTCCTCGGTCAGGCTCATCGGCGCCTTGATCTGGACGCCCGACAAGCGCGGTGTTTCGGCGCGCGCAAAGATGCGCGCCAGATTTTGTTCGAAGGTCTCTTCGATTTCGCCGCGTCGGGGGCCGGCGTAGACCCCTGTGAAGCGACCGTCGGCGGCAAAGCTGGCGAGTGGGGTCGACAGCACGTCGGCCGGCAGCGCCGCCCGCGGATCGCGGTCTTCGACGATGGCGATGTTCGACATATAGCGTCGACCACGTCGCAGGGTGTCGCGCTCGTCGCGTTCATGCAGGACCTGGGCGAGCCAGCCCTCGGGCAGCAACGATTCGAGGAAGGCCGGCAATTTGCCAGGAATCGTCTCGCGGATGAGCTCCGGACCGGTGCGCCGTTCAGGTTTCCACCGCCACTCGAAGCCGTCATGGGTCAATCGACCGACCAGATCACCGTGCCAAGCGACCAGAAGATTGAGCGCGGCCTTGTTCACGGGTGCCGCGCCGCCGGGTTTGGCGAGGAGAAAGCGTTCGGCGCCCTCGCCCTCCCGATACCATTCGTTCTCGCGGGCAAGTGCCCAAACGGCGTCAGCCGCCGCCTGGGGCGTGCCGTGTTCCGCCACCAACCGCGCGGCCATCTGGGCGCGCATCTCGGCGGTGATGGCGCTGGCGTGCTCGCTCCTTAGCCGAAAGGCTTCGAGGAAGCGCTGTCGTTGCGACGACGCAGCGATGCGCAGTTCTCCGAGATCATCGCCAATGACGGCGATCGCCGTCGAGGGGTGAGCCGGAGCTTCATTTTGGATGATCTCCAGGGTCCGCAACCTTGTGCGCTGGTTGCGGCGGCCACTGATGAAGAGGCGCCCATCCGGGGTGGGCGCGAGCAGGACTGCGCTGGCGGATGATAGGTAGGCGTTTGGGTAGAGGTAATGCGCGATGCGGACGGCGTGTCCCAGGATAGCCATCTCTGTGTCGCCGTCGTGATCGGCATAGACGCCGCGAACGAGCGGGATCAACTCGCCGCCTTGGGCGCGCTGATGCGCGCGTTTGGCGTCTATCGTCTCCCCGACCAAGTAGATCGCCATTGAATTATCCCGCATCTCAGATGCGCGATAATCCCACACGCGACGCCCGGGAGCAAGAATTATCCCGCATCTGAAATGCGCGATAATCCATCGCCGACTTGCCGCCCTTGGACGACGCAGTCGGCGTGTCCTTGTTCGAACAAGGCCCGCAGAGTGTCTGGCCGACCAGTGGCGCGTTTCTTGACGGAAAAGCCCTCCATACCGATTTCCCCAAAGTGGACGGCGTCGCCCTGCGACGATGCCACTTGGCGAATGGGTTGCACCGGCACCAGGTGCGGTTCGCGCAGGAGGCCAGCCGCGGGGGACAGCGGGCACGCGAGCACTGCAACTGACTGAGCCGGGCGACCGAAAAAAAGGTCGTAAATGTTTGGCAAAGCTCAAGCCATTCGATCTCACCATTTCCGACCACGCGCTCCAGGCGGCAATCTGGCTGATGGTTGGCGTCGGACGGCTGCATCAGGGCCGCGAGGGGCGCGCCGCTGATGGAGATCAGGGACCTGTTCGAGCGGGCCAATACCGGCGTTCATCTGACGCCTGGTGGCAAGGCGGTCATGGTTCATGTGAACCGGACCCTGGCCGAGTTCGACGCCGTTGGGCGTTCGGCACGCCAGAATGGCACGGGCCATGCCGGGGAAATCCGGCTCGGCGTGCGGATGCCGCCAGTCGGTGAACCCCTCGGCAGCCTCCTGGCTGGCTGGCGCGTGAGGCACCCGAACGTGGTTCTTACGATCGTTGAGATGAACGAGCCGAGCATGGCGATGGCGCTCGAACACCGTCGTCTGGACGTGGGCATCGTCACCAGTTTTACGCCCTGCGCCAATTCCGAAGCATTGCCTCTCTATCGGGAGCGCCTGACGGCTGCACTGCCAGTTGACCACGCGCTGGCGGAGCGGGCTTCGGTCGAGTGGGACGATCTCCGCGACGAGACGATCCTGATCCAAGAATGGGACGACAGTCAGGCGACGCGAGAATTGTACGCGTCCCTCCTCGGGCAAAGTGCGCGATTCCATCCGCATCCGGCGAGCAAGCAGAGTGTCTTCGCCCTGGTCGCCGCCGGTTTTGGAGTGACGCTGGCTACGGCGAGCCAGGCGGAGGTCACCGTACCGGGGGTCGTGTTCCGGCCGATCGCAGAGACAAATGCGTCGGTTCAAATTGATCTGGTCTGGCGTCCCGAACTCGAGGACGCCGCCGTTGGGCGGTTCGTCGCCTACCTGCGCGACGAGACCCGGTCACGGCGCCTCCGCTGACGACGCCGGCGACGGCCGCCGCAGTTTTGCAAAAGCGCGATCCGTCGCCATGAAGCGCGCGATCATCGGGGCGATCAGCTTCGCCGGTTCGGCTGCGCCCTGACCGGTCTCGCGCGCCAGCACCTGGCCGTAGGCGACGAGATCTCGATGGATGGCCGCCGGCAGTTCGACGGTGAGCTTCACCGGCTTGTCGTCATCAATGGCGCCGAGCTTCAATTTGGCCATGGTCAGTCCTCAGCTCTGATAGGGTTCGAGAACGAGGTCGTGGGTCACCAGAACCCGTACCGGAAAGCCGGGCCGGATGGTGATGGTCGGCTGCACGTTTAGTGATCGGCCGACTACCTGCTCGCCAACCTGGCTGAAGCTCTGCGAGGCGCCCTGGCGGATGGCCTGGACGAGGGAGTTCTCGTTGTCGCTGGTGCCGGCCTCGGAGCCGACGCTGAGCAGGGTCGAGAGGATCGCCGCCTTGAACAGCATGCCCCAGTGGTTATCGACCTGATCCTCCAGGCCGGCATAGCCCTCCGGGTCGGCGCCGGGCTGGCGCTCAAGAACGATCGACCGTCCGTTCGGCATGATCAGGCGGTTCCAGACCAGCAGCGCCCGGGATTGGCCGAAGGCAACCTGGGCGTCGTATTGGCCGACAAGCCTGGCGCCCTGCGGGATCAGCAGAATGCGGCCGGTCGGGCTGTCATAGACGTTCTCGGTGACCTGCGCGGTGACCTGGCCGGGCAGATCGGAGCGCAGCCCGGTTAGCAGCGACGCAGCGATGACCGTTCCGGCCTGGAGGATATTGGTGCTGGCCGGCGCCTCGACGCGATCCGGGCTTACCGTCCGCCGATCGACGTCGCCGTTCAGGAAGGCCAGCTTGTGGTCCTGGGAGGTTAGGCCAGGCGACCCTGCACCGTTGGGCACGGCGCCGGGCAGTGCCGCCGCCGCCGGAATGACGGCGGAGACGGTTTGCCTGGCATTGGTGGTCGCGAACAGATGGCTGGTTCGCGCGGCCTCCTGCTCCTGGGCGATGCGCTGCTGCTCTGGGCTCGGTCCCGCCGCAGGCTGGGGCATCACTGGCGCGACGGTGCCGGCATTCACCATGGGCCTGCCGAGGTCACCCGGCAGCGGCGGCCCGAGCTGCGGCGCGTTGTGCGGCAGCCCGGTGTAGTCGCGTGGCAAGTTGGCCAGCCCATCCGGCGTCGTGCGGTTGCTGGTGTTGTAGAGTTCTGACCCGCCGGTCTGATGCTGCGGTCGAAGCGCGACAAACAGCGCGCCGCCGATCCCGATCGCGGCCACCGTGCCCAGGCCCAGCAGCACCTTGCGCGACAGACGGGTGACCGGCGCGCGGCTCGGGCGCAGGCGCATCTCGAGCGCCGGCCGCCCGTCTCCGCTCGCATCGTTGGCGCCGTCGGTCATGACTGGGGCCTTCCATCGGTACGGACGATGCGGACCTTCTGCTGATGTTCGCCGCCGAGCCGCAGCTCGGCCGCCGCGAACAGCCGGTCGATGATCATGTGGTTGCCCCGCACCCGGTAGTTCACCAGTTCGGCGCCGCCCTCCGCGCCGATCACCCAGAGCGGCGGCATCTCGCCCTGGCCGATACCGGATGGGAATTCGATGAACACTTGCCGCCCGTCATCGAAGGCCCGCAGCGGCCGCCAAGCCGGATCGTCCCCCTCGATCCGATATCGGAAATTGAGCGCGCCGATATCGACGCCAGACGCGATGGGCGCTGCTTCACCGGCGGCGGCGTTCTGCCGGCGAAGCGCGATGAGCTGGTCCTGCGGATAGGCCCAGGAGACCGAAGCCATGTAGGTCTTCTCGGCCGACCGCAGTTCGAGGTGGTAGGTCCGGCGATCGGTGTTGATCACCAGGTTGGTGACGAGATCCGGCCGGGTGGGCTTGACCAGGATATGCACCCGCTTGGTGGCGCCGGACCCGCTCTCGGTGTCGCCGATGATCCACCGCACCGTGTCGCCGGCGGCGACCGGGCCAGTGCCCACGAGCTGCTCGCCGGCTTCCAGCGCGATGTCGGTGATTTCGCCGGGGGTGGCGTAGAGCTGGTAGAGCGCGCCGTCCGAGAACGGATAGACCTGCACGGCATTGATGTAGCCGGCCCGTGTCGGCTGCACGCGGGCCGCGCCATTGGCCTGGTCCACGCGGACGCGCGGATCGGCCGCCTCGCGCGGCGCGGTCCGCCCACCTGGAATCGGCTTGAGCTGACCCGGCAGCGGCAGAGGCTGCGGCAACTCGACGATCTCCACCGGCTTCGGCGGATCGGGCGCCAGCACCGCCTGTTTCGGCGTGTCGTCGTATTTGATCTCCGGCGGCTTCCAGGTGGAGCAAGCGCCGAGCGACGTGCCGGCAAGCAGAAGGATTGCGAGGGGCGCTGCGCGCATCAGCCGAGCTCCTTTGACCAGTTGAGGGCATGGACGTAGACGCCGAGCGGGTTCTTCTTCAGCCGGTCGGCATCGGTCGGCGGCTGCACCACGATGGTGAGGATGGCGCTCCAGCGCTCGGTGGTGGCGAGCGCGTCATCGACGTAGCGCCGCTCGGTCCAGGCGACGCGGAAACTGTCGGCCGAGGCGCGGATGACGCTGGAGACCTCGACGGCGACCTGGGTCTTGCCGACCTTCGAGAAGGGATCGCTCGTGCGCGCGTAATCGTTCAACGCCAGCGCGCCCTTGTCGGTGACGTAGTTGTAGGCGTCGAGCCAGTCCTGGCGCAGCACCACGGGATCGGCGGGAATGCTGCGCACCTCCTGGACGAAGCGGGCCAGATGCCAGGCGATTTGCGGATCGGTCGGCTGGTAATCGGCGGTCGCGGGCGAGACAGCTTGCGCCTGGCCGAGCTTGTCGACCTGCACTACCCAGGGCGTGATCGTGCCGCGCGCCGATTGCCAAACCAGTCCACCGGCGAGGCCGCCGCTGAGGGCCAGCGCACCGAAGCAGGCGAAGCGCCAGTTCTTCGCCTGGACGCGGGCAGAGCCGATACGGTCATCCCAGACCTGGCCGGCGCGCTGGTAGGGCGTCTCGGGTTCGGGTGTCTTGCCGTAGCGGACGATGGGCCTTCGGAACATGGATCATTCCCCTTCTGACAGGTCGATGCCGCTGCCACTCGATGGATGGTCGCCGGAGCGGATTGCCTGATGGGCGGCGTTGGCGCCGCGGCTGATGGATTGATTGCGCTGCATCCGGCGCGCCCAGGCGGGCGGCACAGCCGCTTCGCCCTGGCTCGAACCACCGGGAGAAGCGCCACCCCCTGACCCTTCTCCCGTCACGGCCCGGCCGCCTGCTGCAAAGCTTTCGCGCATGCTGGCGGCGGCACGCCGCAGCGGACTCATCGCGGCGGAGCCGGCGGCCTCGGCGACGCCGGACATGCCGCCGGCGCGGTAAGCCGTGGTGGCCGCACCCGCGATCGACGCACCGCCGCGCGCGGCGCCTGCCACGGCACCGCCAGCCGCACCGATGGCGCCGACGCCACCGACCACAAGCCCTGCGCCCGCAGCGCCGAAGCCGGCCACGGCGAGGCTGGTGCCGACAGCGGCGCCCGCGCCAAGCTGTGGACCACCAGCGATAAGGCCGTTTGCGATGCCTGGCCCGTTGATCGACAGACCGAGCAGCGCCAGCGAGGCGAGAATGAGGGTTAGCGCATCGGAGATAGTCGGCGGATTGTTGAAGCCGTTGGTGAACTGGCCAAAGATCGTCGAACCGATGCCGACGATCACGGCCAGCACTAGAATTTTGACACCGGACGAAACGACGTTACCGAGCACCTTCTCGGCGAGGAAGGCTGTTCGCCCGAAAAGGCCGAACGGCACCAGCACGAAGCCGGCAAGCGTGGTCAACTTGAATTCGATCAGGCTGACGAAGAGCTGGATCGCCATGATGAAGAAGCTGATGACGACGATTATCCAGGCGACCAGCAGGATGATGATCTGCACCAGGTTCGCGAAGACGCTGGTGAAACCCATCATCCCGGAGATCGAGGTCAGGATCGGCTTGCCGGCGTCGATGCCGACCTGGGCGAGCTTGCCCGGTTGTAGAAGCTGCGCTGCGTTCATCGTGCCGCCGCCCGCCTCGATGCCGAGCCCAGCGAAGGAATTGTAGATGATCTTGGCGAGGTTGTTGTAGTTGCCGAGGATGAAGGCGAAGACGCCGATATAGAGCGTCTTCTTGATCAGCCGGGCGAGCACGTCCTCGTCGGGCGCCAGCGCCCAGAACAGGCCGGCGAGCGTGATATCGATGCCGATCAGCACGCCGGCAAGCCAGCGCACATCGCCCTGCACCAGGCCGAAGCCGGAATCGATATATTGCGTGAAGGTGCCGAGGAACCCGTCGATGACGCCGGTGCCGCCCATCGCGATTACCGAGCCTCCGACGCCGGCGAATCATTGAAAAAGCGGCGGCGGTTTTCGGCCCAGGTCGCCTGGCAGGCTACATCGTTCTCCGCCGCCATGCCGAGCGTCTGGCAATGCGCCATCGCCGCCGCCAAGGGATCAGGACGAGACGCCACCGAAGATGTTGGCAAAGGCCGTGGCGCGCCGTGGCGATGAAACTGCACGACCGCCGCGATGATCGCCGCGGCAACCAGCACGCATCCTGCTGCGCGTACAACAGCGGGAACATTGAGACGCCGGCGGCGCATCAATGGAACATCTGCGCATTGCCTGGCTGGTAGCCGGCGCCGTAATTGAGGAAATTCTGCATCTGCTGCTGGCCCTGCGCCTCGCTCTCCAGGCGGCCGGCGTTGTCGAGGCTTTGCGCGCGCGCCATCGCGGCGATGACGCTAGTCAGATCGGCCAATTGCTGTGCCGCGAGGCCCATGATCTGATTACCGGACTGCGCGGCCTGGAGCGCGCCGCTCGCTGACTGGCTGGAGGATACCAGTGCGCTGATCTGCGTCTGCGCGTTCTGGAGGTTCTGCACGACGCCCGCCTGGACGTGCATCGAATCTTGATAGCCAGCGCGCGCGTTCTGCCAGCGCGTTTGCGCATCGGCGAGCATTTGCGTGCTGGATGTCGATCCCGAATAGCTCTGCGGGTAGACCTGGGTGAACGCCTGGTCGATGGTCGAGACGCTATAAGCGATATTGGACTAACCCGCTCCGCGGGAGTCACGTGTTTTGACTGCGGTGCACTGAACG
>CAZZVQ010000176.1:0-8390 GCA_964657565.1 uncultured Acetobacteraceae bacterium | reverse complement strand
GTTGGCCCCGAGCATCGTCTTCTTGGTGGTCTTCTTCGCCTGGCCGCTGGCGGAGGCGCTGCTGGTGGCGTTCAGCGACGGCGGCGGGGGGTTCTCGCTCGGCAATTTCCGGCAGATGGCCGACGACCTGAACTTTCCGGACGCGCTGCGCAACACGCTGCTGCTCGTCGCGGTCGCGGTGCCGCTGCAGCTCGTAATGGCGGTCGGGATGGCGCAATTGCTCGGCAAGCTGGAGCGCGGCCGCGACCTGTACCTCTATGTATGGACCATTCCGCTCGGCATCTCCGACCTCGCCGCCGGCATCCTGTGGCTGTCGATCCTGGGTGAGCGCGGCTACCTGAACAGCGCCCTGCACGCGGTCGGGCTGATCAGCGGTCCACATGGATGGCTGTCGTACGAGACGCCGGGGGCGCTGTTCGTCGGCGTGATCATCGCCGAGCTGTGGCGGGCGACGGCGATCGTGCTGGTGATCGTGGTGGCCGGGTTCCAGCTGATCCCGAAGGAGTATGGCGAGGCCGCCGCGGTGTTCGGCGCGTCGGCGTGGCAGCGGCTGTTCAAGGTGACTTTGCCGATGCTGAAATCCTCCATCCAGACGGCGCTGATCCTGCGCACGATCCTGGCGCTCGAAGTGTTCGCGCTGGTGCTGGCACTCGGCGGCGCCAACATGCCGGTGCTGATGGGCGAGGCGTATTCGTGGCAGCACGAGTATCAGAACGCCGGCGTGGCCGCGTCGTATGCGGTGGTGGTGCTGGTGATCTCGCTGCTGGCGACCGCGGTGTTCCTGCGGCTGCTCCGCGTGCGGCCGGAGGCCACGTGATGGGCGCGCGCTGGTTCTACCATGGGCTCGGCCTGCTGGTGTGCGGCTGGATCCTGGTGCCGATCTATCTGCTGACGCTGAGCGCGTTCGGCGGCAACGCGGTGATCGACGCCTGGCCCAAGAGTTTCCTGCCGACGACCTTCGCGCCCGAGACGATGGTCTTCTTCTTCGGCGTCGAGGGCGTGTGGCACGCGATCCTGAACAGCATCATCGTCGCCGTGATGACGATGCTGTTCGCGATCCTGCTCGGGGCGCCCGCGGGCTACGCGCTGGCGCGGTTCACCTTCCCGGGCAAGGACGCCTACCGGCTACTGATCCTGCTGACGCGCGCGTTCCCGATCGCGGTGCTGGCGGTGCCGCTGACGGTGCGGTTCATCAAGCTCGGGCTCTACGACACGCTGCTGGCGGTTGCGCTGGTGCATACGGCGCTGGCGCTGCCGTTCGCGATCCTGGTCAGCGCGTCGCTGTTCGCCGGCATCCCGCGTGAGCTCGAGGAGGCCGCCTGGACGCTCGGCTGCACGCGGGCGCAAGCGTTCGGCCGCATCGTCTGGCCGCTCGCGCGCCCGGGGATCGCGGCGGCGGCGGTGTTCGCCTTCGTGATCTCCTGGAACGAGGTGTTCGCCGCGGCCGTGCTGACGCTGCGCGAGCGCACGTTGCCCGCCTATTTGCTCGTCAGCCTGGCCGAATCGCCGCTGCCGTTCCGTTTTGCCGGCGGTCTGTTCCTGATCGTGCCGGCCCTGATCTTCTTGTTCGTCGTCCGCCGCTATCTGTTCAGCATGTGGGGCATCGCCAACCGCTGAGCCGGAAAGGAAATCCATCGATGTCCGGTATTCGTGCCGATACTGTTCGCAAGATTTTCGGCAAATACGAGGCGCTCCGCTCGGTCTCGCTCGAGGTGCGCGACCAGGAGTTCACCGTGCTGCTCGGCCCGTCCGGCTGCGGCAAGACGACGTTGCTGCGCATCATCGCGGGGCTCGAGACGGAGACGTCGGGCGACGTCTGGATCGGCGAGCGCCGGGTCAACGGGGTGCCGCCGCGCGGGCGCAAGATCGCGATGGTGTTCCAGAACTATGCGGTGTTTCCGCACATGACGGTGTTCGACAATATCGCGTTCGGCTTGCGGATGCAGAAGACGCTGTCCGAACCGGACATCAAGCAGAAGGTCGAGCGGTCGGCCACGCTGATGCATATCGAGACGCAGCTGCCCAAATATACCGGCCAGCTCTCCGGCGGCCAGCGCCAGCGGGTGGCGGTGGCCCGGGCCTTGGCGGTCGAGCCGCAGGTGCTGCTGATGGACGAGCCGCTCTCCAACCTCGACGCCCTGTTGCGCCTGCAGATGCGCGCCGAGCTGAAGGGCATCCTGCAGGAGAGCAAGACCACGACGATCTACGTGACGCACGACCAGGTCGAGGCGATGAGCCTGGCCGACCGCATCGCGATCATGCATGGCGGGCACATCGTGCAGTACGACACGCCGCTGCGCGTCTACCAGAACCCGGCGACCGTGTTCTGCGGCAGCTTCATCGGCAACCCGCCGATGAACTTCATCCCCGCGCATCGCGACGGGACCGGCTACCGCGTCGGCGACAGCATTTTCGCGGGCCCGCCCGGCGGTGCGGACGAACTGCTGCTCGGCATCCGCCCGGAATCGATCGACATCGTCGGCGAACCCGGCGCTGGCCACCTCTCCGGCCGGGTCGGCGTGATCGAGCCGCTCGGCCCCAACACGCTCGTCACCGTCCACCTCGCCGACCGCACGATCCGCATCGCCGCGGCACCGGAGATCGCCGTGCGTCCCGGCGAGACGCTCCACCTGCAACCCCGCGCCGACGCCCTCCGCTGGTTCGACGCATCAACTCAAATGGCAATCGCTGCATGATCTCTCTCGACCAACAGGCCGCCGACATCCTGCGCGGCAACGACCGCGGCGGCTACACCGTGCCGACGGCCGGGCTGTATCCGTTCCAGTGGAACTGGGATTCCTGCCTCGTCGCGCTCGGCTGGGCGCAGATCGACCTGGACCGCGCCTTTACCGAGATCGAGACCCTGTTCTCGGCGCAGTGGCCGGACGGGATGGTGCCGCACATCGTGTTCCACCGCCCCGATCCCGGCTACTTTCCGGGGCCGGAGCGCTGGGGCACCAACCGCACGCCCGCCACTTCCGGCATCACCCAGCCGCCGGTCGCGGCAAGCTGCGTCCGCCGCCTGGTCGACGCGGGCGACCCGCAGGCCGGCCCGCGCGCCAAGGCGCTGTTTCCCAAGCTGCTGGCGTCGCACCGGTGGTTCCACACGGTGCGCGATCCCGACCGAACCGGTCTGGTGACCACGCTGCATCCGTGGGAGACCGGGATGGATAACAGCCCGGCCTGGGACGAGGCGCTGGACCGCGTCGAGGTCGCCCCGGATCTCGAACCCTATGTCCGCAAGGACACCGGCCACGTCGACCCGGCCATGCGCCCGACCCAGGCGCAGTACGACCGGTTCATGACGCTGGTGCACCTGTATCGCAAAGCCGGCTGGAGCCACGAGATCAGCCGGACGTCGCCGTTCCGCATGGCCGATGTCGGCACCAACTGCATCCTGCTGCGCGCGGATCGCGACCTGCTGGCGCTGGCGGAGCGGTTCGGCGAGCACGACGCGGCGGCCGAGATCCGGGGCTGGATCGACCGCGCCACCGCCGCCTTCGGTTGCTTCGTCGAGCCGGCGACCGGCCATTGGCACAGCTATGACCAGGTCGCCGAGGCCCGCGTGACGACGCCGACGAGCGCCGGGTTCCTGGCGTTCTGGGCGGGGATCGGGGACGCCCGGCTCACCGCGCTGTTCGAACCGTGGCACCAGGGCGCCGTATCGGGTGTGCCGACCGTTCGCACCAGCGATCCGCGCTTCGACAGCAAGCGCTACTGGCGCGGCCCGATCTGGCTCATCGTCAATTTCATGATCGCGGAGGGCCTGCGCGAGAGCGGCGCCGGCGCGCTGGCCGAGCGCATCCGGGCCGACAGCCGCACACTGATCGAGCGGGCCGGGTTCTACGAATATTTCGACCCGCTCGACGATGCCGGGCTCGGCGGCGCCAGCTTTACCTGGACGGCGGCCATGTGGCTCGCCTGGGCGCGCCCGTGAGCGCGGCGGCACCGGCGTTCCGCGAGCCGGCATTCCTGCTGCGGCACGTCCAGGACACGATGGATTTCTACCACCCGCGCTGCATCGACCGGCAGGGCGGCGGGTTCTTCCACCATTTCCGCAACGACGGCACGATCTACGACGCCACGACGCGCCATCTCGTCAGCAGCACGCGCTTCGTCTTCAACTACGCCATGGCGGCGCGGCAGTTCGGGAACCCAGAATATCTGGAGGCGGCCCGCCACGGCTTGGACTTCCTCCGTACTGCCCACCGCAACCCGGCCACCGGCGGCTACGCCTGGATTCTGGACGGCACCATCGTGCGCGACGGCACCAACCATTGCTACGGGCTCGCCTTCGTCGTGCTCGCCTACGCGACCGCGCTGAAGGCCGGCATTGACGAAGCCCGGCCGTGGCTGGACGAGACCTGGGAGCTGATGGAGCGGCATTTCTGGTCCGCGGCGGATGGCCTCTACTGCGACGAGATCAGCCCGGATTGGGCCGTCGTCTCGCCCTATCGGGGCCAGAACGCCAACATGCATGGCTGCGAGGCGATGCTGGCGGCGTTCGAGGCGACCGGCGAGGCGCGGTACCTCGATCGCGCCTACACCCTCGCCGACCGCGTCACCCGTCAGCTCGCGGCGCAGGCGGGCGGGCTGATCTGGGAGCATTACGACCCGAGCTGGACCGTCGATTGGGACTACAACCGGGCGGACCCGCGGCATCTGTTCCGGCCTTGGGGTTTCCAGCCGGGCCACCAGGCCGAGTGGGCCAAGCTGCTGCTCATCCTCGAGCGGCATCGCCCCGAAAGCTGGATGCTGGAGCGGGCCCGCGCCCTGTTCGACACCGCAGTGGCCCGCGCCTGGGACGACGAGTTCGGCGGTCTCTGCTACGGCTTCGACCCGGCCGGCGCGATCTGCGATCCCGACAAGTATTTCTGGGTCCAAGCCGAGAGTTTCGCCGCCGCCGCCCTCCTGGCCCGCCGCACCGGCGAGGCCGGATACTGGGCGTGGTATGACCGGATCTGGGCGTATTCCTGGGCCAACATGATCGACCACCGCTACGGCGCCTGGTACCGCATCCTCGACCGCGAGAACCGGCAATACGACGATTTGAAGAGTCCGGCGGGCAAGACCGACTACCACACGATGGGCGCCTGCTACGAGGTGGCTGCGGTCTCCGTGCCGCCGTGAAACCGGCCGCAGAAGAACTCGCAAGCCCGCAGCTCGACAGGGCTACCCTGCACGAGCGGGCCTATGCCGTGGTCCGGCAAGGCCTCATGTCCGGGCGGTTTCAGCCCGGGCAGAAATTGCTGCTGCGGCCGCTGGCCAAGGAGTTGGGCATCAGCGTGACGCCGTTGCGCGAGGCGCTGCTTCAGCTCGTCTGCGAGCAGGCGTTGACCACCGATTGCTCGCGATCGCTGGCGGTCCCGGTGGTCGGCCTGCAGCGGTTCCTGGAGATCCGGGATCTGCGGATCGAATTGGAAGGGCGGGCGGTCGAGGCCGCGGTTGGCCTCGCCCGGGCCGCCGACGTCGCGGCCTTGGCGAAGCTGCAGCGGCAATTGCTCGAGCATCGCCGGAGCGGCAACTTCTGCGGTGCCTTGAGCGTCAACGAGCGCTTCCACTTCGCGATCTATCGCCTGGCGCAGATGCCGGTGCTGTTCCGCATCATCGAGGGGCTCTGGCTGCGGATCGGCCCGGTGCTGACCCGGCTCTACAACCGGGCCGAGCACAGCTCGATCGACTCGCAGCACCCGCACGACCTGCTGCTCCTCGCAATGCGGCGCAAGGACGCGCCCGCCGCGCGGCTCGCGCTGGCGAGCGACATTGCTTCGGCCAGCCGCCGCCTCGAAGCGATGCTGAACCCGTAGGGCGATCCCGAAGCGGCCGCGGCCTACTTGGCCGGCCGCGCCAGCGACCGCCCCGCCAATTGCTCATCGGCAATCGCGCCCACCAGGATGACCCCGCCCATCACGGCGAAGTTGAGCGAGGACGGGATGCCGAGGATGTTGACCAGGTTCTGCAGGATCTGCAGCAGCACGGTGCCGAGCACGATGCCCAGGATGCTGCCCTCGCCCCCGCGCAGCGAGCAGCCGCCCAGGACCGCGGCGGCGATGGCGTACAGCTCGTAGAAATTGCCGAACGAGGAGGGGGAGACCGAGTTGGTGTAGAACACCAGCAACACGGTCGCCGCCCCGGCCAAGCCGCCGGCCAGGATGTAGGCGCCCGCCGTGACCAGCCCGGTGCGGATGCCGGCGTAGCGCGCCGCCTCCTCGTTGCGGCCGACGGCGAAGAGGTAGCGCCCGAACACCGACCGGTGCAGCACCACGCCCATCACGACGGCGATGACGACCAGCGCGATGAACGGGTTCGGGATGCCGTAGCTGCGGCCCGACGCCAGCCAGGTGAGCGTGTCGAGCCCGTCGGTGTAGCCGAAGCCGATCGTGGCGTCGCCGGTGTACCACCGGGCTGCGCCGCGGTAGATCAGCAGCCCGCACAGCGTGACGACGAACGGCTGCAGGCGCAACCGCGTCACCAATAAGCCGTGCAAGACCCCCAGCAGCACGCCGCCGACCAGCACCAGCAGCAGCGCCACCGGCCAGGTGACGCCCTGGTTGGCGAGCAGGTCGATGAACACGACGCCGAGCAGCGCGAACATGGAGCCGACCGAGAGGTCGATGCCGCCGGTGATGATGACCAGGCCCTGGCCGATGCTGAACACGCCGAACAGGCCGATCAGATTGGCCATGTTCAGCAGATTCACGCTCGACAGGAACAGCGGGTTGAGCAACCCGGTCACGGCACCGACCAGCAGCACCAGGACCAGCAAGCCGATCTCCTTCTTGCTCACGTCAGGCCGCGGCTTTCGCGCCGACGGCCAGATCGATCACCGCCGCCTCGCTGAACTGCGCCCGCTCCAGCACGCCCTCGACCCGGCCCTCGTGCATCACCGCCACCCGATCGCTCACGCCGATCACCTCCTCCATGTCGCTGCTGATCATCAGCACCGCGATTCCCCGATCGGCCAGTCCGCGCATCAGCGCGTAGATCTCGCCCTTGGCGCCGACGTCGACGCCCCTTGTCGGCTCGTCGAACACGATCGCCCGCGGCGACAGCGCGAGCCAGCGGCCGAGCACGATCTTCTGTTGGTTGCCGCCCGACAGCGTGCCGGCGATGGCCGACGCGGTGGGCGCCTTGATGCGCAGCGCCTGGCGCTGCGCCTCGCCGACGCGCTGCTCCGACGCCGTCGAGATCAGCGACAGCCGCGAGTGCCGCTCCAGCGCCGGCAGGGAGACGTTCTGCGTGATGGACATGCCGAGCACGAGGCCGGATTGCTTGCGGTCCTCGGGCACCAAATAGAGGCCGCGGGCGATCGCGTCGCGGGGCGAGGCGATCCGCACGGGCTCGCCGTCGAGCAGGATGGTGCCGCCGCGCGCGGGCTCGATGCCGAACACGGCGCGGGCTAGCGAGGTGCGCCCGGCGCCGATCAGCCCGGCCAGGCCGAGGATCTCGCCGGGTCGCGCGTGCAGGCTGGCGGCGCGGTCCGGGAAGGCGGCGGTGACCAGGTCGCGCAACTCGAGCCCGCCGGCGCCGGGTTGGATGGCGGGCGGCGTGTGCAGCGATTGTAGGTCGCGGCCGATCATCAGGCGGATCATCGCCGGCCGCTCGATCTGCTCGCGCGCCAACTCGCCGGCGACCTGGCCGTCGCGCAGGCACACCACCCGGTCGGCGCAACTCTTCACCTCGCTCAGCCGGTGCGTGATGAAGATGATCGCGACCCCGGCCTGCCGCAGCGAGGCCATGATGGCGAGCAGGCGCTCGGTTTCCGCCAGGGTCAGGCTGCTGGTCGGTTCGTCCATGATGATCAGCCGCGCCTCCATCGACAGCGCGCGGGCGATCTCCACGAGTTGCCGCTGCGCGATGGAGAGCTCGGCCACCGGCGTCGAGGGGGTGAAGTCGGCGCCGAGCCGCTCCAGCAGCGGCGCCGTGCGGGCGCGGCCGGCGCGGCGGTCGATCAGCCGCAACGGGCCGCCGCGCAGCACCTCGCGCCCGATCAGCACGTTCGAGGCCACGTCCATGTTGTCGAACATCGACAGCTCCTGGTGCACGAACGCGATGCCGGCCGCCTGCGCGGCGGCGACCGTCAGCCAGGGCTGGGCGGCGCCGTCGATGCGGATCAGCCCGGCATCGGGCCGCACCACGCCGCCGAGCACGCGCATCAGCGTGCTCTTGCCGGCGCCGTTCTCGCCGATGAGGCCGAGCACCTCGCCGCGGTCGAGCCGCAGCGAGACGTTCTGCAATGCGCGTACGCCGGGATAGCTCTTGCTGATGCCCTCGAGTGCCAGCAACGCCCTCAAGCCGGGCGCAAGAGCTGCTTCATGGTGTTCTGGAAGTCGGCCACGTTCGACTTGTCGATGATCCGGGTCGGCACGATGATCTTCTTGTCGGCCGGG
>CAZZVQ010000175.1:0-8421 GCA_964657565.1 uncultured Acetobacteraceae bacterium | reverse complement strand
TGACGCTGCCTGGTGGGCTGAAGCCCACCCTACGAGTCACCATGTAGGGTGGACTTCAGCCCACCAGGAAAGAGGACGACATGCAAACCTTCGACGTCACCGGAATGTCCTGCCAGCACTGCGTCGGCGCCGTCACCGCCGCGATCACCCGCGCCGATCCGGGTGCGTCATCGGAAGTCGACCTTGCCACCGGCAAGGTCGTCGTCACCAATGATACCGCGCCCGAGGACGTGCTGCTCGCCGCGATTGCGGCCGAGGGCTATGAAGCGGTTCCCTCCCCATAAACCACTGGAGTTCGTCGCTCGTGTCGATCGTCGTTGGCATCCCCGCCTGCTCGAAATTCATCAATGATGAACCACAACACGCGACGCCGACCCGATACGGCAAGGCGCTGATGGGCGCCGCCGGGGCGCTCCCCGTCCTGCTGCCCCCGGTCGGCGAGGCCATGCTCGGGGTGCTCGACCGGCTCGACGGCCTGCTACTGTCCGGCAGCCCCAGCAACGTCGACCCATCGCTGTACGGCACCGACCCGTCGCTCACCCCCGGCAAGCACGACCCCTTCCGCGACGGCACGACCTTGCCGTTGGCGCGCGAGGCGATGCGCCGCGGTATGCCGCTGCTGGCGATCTGCCGCGGCATCCAGGAACTCAACGTCGCCATGGGCGGCACGCTGCACCAACAGGTCCACCTGATCGGCGGCCGCGCCGATCACCGCGCCGGCGAAGGCGAACTCGATCATCTGTTCCGCCTCAAGCACACCGTGACGTTGTCGGGCCAACTCGCGCTCGTCGTCGGCGCCGAGCAGGTGATGGTCAACTCGCTGCACGAGCAGGCGCTCGATCGCATCGCCGACGGTCTCGAGATCGAAGCCGTGGCCGAAGACGGCACCGTAGAAGCCGTGCGCGTGCGCGACGCCAAGGCGTTCGCCTTCGGCGTGCAGTTCCACCCGGAGTGGCACTGGGCCACCGACCCGGCCAGCCGCGCCATCTTCGAAGCCTTCGGCACCGCCTGCCGCCGCTACCAGGCCCAGCGGAACGGCGCACGGGCGCTCTCGCCGGCCGCATAGAACCGACGACCGTGGACCAAACGGCGACGAAGCGTTCGAAAACCTTGTCGTTCTGGTTGCGTCATCGGCCAGACGCGGCCGAGTTGACGATGGACGGTTCGGGTTGGACCACCGTCGACAGCGTGCTCAGGGCGTTCGCCCGGCAAAGCGACGCCATCGATCTGCCGATCCTGGTGGATCTCGTCGAAACCAACGACAAGCGCCGCTTCGAACTCTCGCCCGATGCTTGCTTCATCCGCGCAAGGCAGGGTCACTCGCTCGACGTCGAGGGGGACTGGCGATTGGCCACCCCGCCAGACCATCTCTGGCACGGCACGGTCGAGAAGTTCATGCCGGCGATCTTGACGGAGGGCTTGCGCCCGATGGGCCGCCACCACGTTCATCTCTCGGACAACCGAGACATCGCCCGACGCGTCGGCGAACGGCGTGGACGGCCCGTGTTACTGGCCATCGATGCCAAGGCCCTTGCGGAAGCGGGGCAGGAGTTCTGGAAGACCGGAAATGATGTGTGGCTGACGGGCAGCGTCCCTCCCGCCGCGCTCCGTAGAGACTGAAGGCTCGGGCGCTACGCCATCGCGACCTTCTCCGCCGCCTCGCCCGACACTTCCGGCTCGGCCCGGTGCCATCCGTAGCCCTGATGGATCAGCAGCGCGACCGCGCCGGTCCAGCCGGTCTGGTGCGATGCGCCGAGTCCGCGGCCGTCATCCCCGTGGAAGAACTCGTGGAACATGACCACCTCTTCGCCCGGCCCCGCATCGTGCGGTGCCTTGTCCCCCCGGGCGAACGGGCGGATGCCGTCCGGACCGCGCTTGAAGAGGCCGACCAGCCGGTTCGCCAACTCCGCCGCCGCCTGCGCCAGCGTCAGCATCTTGCCGGACCCCACCGGGCATTCGACCTGGAAATCGTCCCCGTAATAGGCGTGGAACCGCTGCAGCGCCTCGACCAGCAGCAGGTTGAGCGGCATCCAGATCGGCCCGCGCCAGTTCGAGTTGCCCCCGAACATCTTGGTCGACGAGTCACCCGGCACGTAGGAGACCTCCCACGACCCGCCGCCATGCTCGAACACGAACGGCTTCTTGTCATAGACCTTCGAGAGCGATCGAACCCCGTGCGGCGAGAGGAACTCGTTCTCGTCCAGCATGCGCTGCAGCAGCATCTTCATTCGATGCCCGCGCAGCAGCGACAGCAGGCTGCGCTCGCCCTTGCCGGGCTCGTTCCAGCGCGAGATCAGGTTGGCCAGGTCCGACCGATAGCGCAGGAACCAGCGCAGCCGCCCGGCGAAATCCGGCAGCGAATTGACCAGCGCCGGGTCGATCACCTCGACGGCCAGCATCGGGATGAGGCCGACGATGGAGCGCACCCGCATCGTATCGACCTGGCCGTCCGGCAGCCGCAGCAGGTCGTAGAAGAATTGGTCCTCCTCGTCCCAGAGCCCGACCCCCTGGCCGCCCAGATCGGTCATCGCCTCGGCGATGTAGAGGAAATGCTCGAAGAACTTGGTCGCCATGTCCTCGTAGGCCGGGTTGGTCTTCCCGAGTTCGAGCGCGATCCGCAGCATGTTCAGCGTGTACATCGCCATCCACGCGGTGCCGTCCGCCTGGTCCAGCCAGCCCCCGGTCGGCAACGGCTTGGAACGGTCGAACACGCCGATATTGTCGAGCCCCAGGAAGCCGCCCTGGAACACGTTGCGCCCATCCGCGTCCTTGCGGTTCACCCACCAGGTGAAATTCAGCATCAGCTTGTGGAACGCCCGCTCCAGGAACCCGGTGTCGGCCGACCCGGTCAGTTGTCGATCCATCTGATACACGCGCCAGCACGCCCAGGCATGCACCGGCGGGTTGGCGTCGCTGAACGCCCACTCATAGGCCGGCAGCTGTCCGTTGGGATGCATGTACCACTCGCGCAGGATCAGCAGCAGCTGCTCCTTGGCGAAGCCGGGGTCGATCAGCGCGAAGGTGACGGCGTGGAAGGCGAGGTCCCAGGCGGCGAACCAGGGGTATTCCCACCCGTCCGGCATGGAGATGACGTCGCCATTGACCATGTGCTGCCAATCGACGTCGCGCACGCGGCTAGTGGGGGGTGCCGGCTGCGCCGGGTCGCCGGAAATCCAACGGCGGACGTCGAACAGGTAGGTCTGCTTGGTCCACAGCATCCCCGCCAGCGCCTGCCGCTGGATCATCCGCGCGTCGGCATCGGTGATCTCCTGCTGCAACGCCTCGTAGAATTCATCCGCATCCGCCCGGCGCTGATCGACCCGGTCCGGGTAATACAGGAACGCCGGACTCTGCCGCTCGGTCGGCCGGAACCGCAGCCGCGCCACCGTGCGCACGCCGGCCGCGAGCTCATAGACGAGATGGGCGGCGCATTTGGTGCCGCGCTGGGCCGGATCGACGGCCTCCGCCACGCCGCCGACGACGCGGTCGTTGATGCCGTCCTTGAAGGGGCCGGGCTGATCCTGCCCCCATAGCCGGCGCACGTTGGTCTCGTTGTTACAGAACAGCCACTCGCTCGGCGGCTCCTCGATCTCGAGCTTCATGTCGCGCAGGCGGGGGTGCACCGCCCGCACCGCGCCGTCCTCGAGGGTCAGCATCGGCCGGTGCTGGCTGTCGGCCCAGGTCCAGGTAT
Source organism: uncultured Acetobacteraceae bacterium (assembly GCA_964657565.1). Lineage (GTDB taxonomy): Bacteria > Pseudomonadota > Alphaproteobacteria > Acetobacterales > Acetobacteraceae > JAVVHH01. Next base: position 4,730 of record CAZZVQ010000175.1, on the reverse strand, counting down.
TGCGCGCCCACAACTGCGGCAGCAGATGCACCCGCGCCGTCTCCGGCCCGCGGTTGACGACGGTGATCTGCATCAGCATGTCGTCCGGCGAGGCCTTGGCGTATTCGACGAACACGTCGAAGTAGCGGTCGTCCTCGAAGATCCCGGTATCGGCCAGCTCGAACTCCGGCTCGCTCAAGCCCCGTCTCTTGCTCTCGTCGCGCAGTCGCTGATACGGGAACTCGGCCTGCGGATACTTGTAGAGCATCCGCATGTACGAATGGGTCGGCGTGCCATCGAGGTGGTAATACACCTCCTTGACGTCCTCGCCGTGGTTGCCCTCCTCGTTCGTCAGCCCGAACAGGCGCTCCTTCAGGAACGGGTCGCGCTCGTTCCAGAGCGCCACGCCGAGGCACCAATTGAGCCGCTCGTCGCCCCAGCCGGCGATGCCGTCCTCGCCCCAGCGATAGGCCCGGCTCCGCGCCTGGTCGTGCGTCAGGTACCCCCAGGCGTCGCCGCCCGGGCTGTAATCCTCGCGCACCGTGCCCCATTGCCGGTCGCTGACATAGGGGCCCCAACGCCGCCAGCCCTGTCCACGCGCTGCAGATTGCAGTCGAAGCCCTTCGGCCGTCTCCAGGATCGTCCGCGTTGCCATGGGTTGCCTTCAATCGGAGAGGTGCGAGAAAAGGCGTAGAGCGCTATAAATTGTTCCCTTGGAACGTGTTGCAGCCGGCGATCGTACCGCCGCGGAACCCGGTCGTCAGCCAGCGCACCCGCTGCTCCGACGAGCCATGCGTGAAGCTGTCCGGCACCGCCGCGCGGCCCGCGGCCCGGCTCAACCGGTCGTCCCCGATCGCGGTGGCGGTGTTGACCGCCTGCTGCAGGTCGGCGTCGGTCAGGTTGTTGTGCCGCGCGTTCATATGGTTGGCCCAGGCTCCGGCGAGGCAGTCGGCCATCAGCTCGGTCCGCACCGACAGGCCGTTCGCCTCGGCCTTGTCACCCTGCTGCTCGGCTTGCTGCACCTTCGGCAACAGCCCGACCAGGTTCTGCACGTGATGGCCGACCTCATGCGCGATCACGTAGGCGTAGGCGAAATCCCCTCCGCCGCCCATCTTGGCCTGCATGTCCTGGAAGAATGCCGTGTCGAGATAAAGCTTCCGGTCGACGGGACAGTAGAAGGGCCCCATCGCCGATTGCGCGGAGCCGCAGCCCGATTGGGTCTGCCCCGAATACAGCACCAAGACCGGTGCCGTATATCGCTTGCCGGTCTCGGCCGGCAGCTGCTTGGACCACACGTCTTCGGTCTCGCCGAGGATCTTGGCGACCAAGGTGCCCATCTGGTCCGTCGGCGCACCCGCCTTGCCCTGCTGCGCCTGCTGTTGCGGGGCCATCTGCTGCTGCACGACTTCGGCGCCACCGATCAGGGTGGCCGGGTTGATGCCCGTCACCCACCCGATCAACGTCAGCACGAGGACCGCGCCGATCCCGAGCCCGCCTTTGCCGACGCCGCTGATCCCACGCCGATCCTCTACGTTGCTCGATTCGCGTAGATCATCTTCGCGCATAGTTCACCTTACACTGACGGGCTCACCCTACCCTCATGGGCAGAGATGATACCAGCGCCCCTTGCGCCCCGCGGATCGCCCGTCGCATCTTAAGCCTCATAAAAGCTCGAGGGGACGCGCATTGAAGATCGGTTCGCCGAGGGAAGTCGCTGCGGGGGAAAAGCGCGTGGCGTTGTCGCCGCAGTCGGCCGCCGCGCTGAGCAAGCTCGGGTATCAATGCCTTGTGGAGTCCGGGGCTGGCGCGGAAGCGCGGTTCTCGGACGCGGCGTATGCACAAGCCGGGGTCACGGTGGTGGCTGATGCAGCCGAGCTGTGGGCGCAAGCGGATGTCGTCGTGAAGGTGCGGCCGCCGGAACTGCGCGAGGTGGAGATGGCCCGGCCGGGGCAGATCCTGATCGGGTTCCTGTATCCGGGGCAGAATGCGGACTTGCTGGAGGCGTTGCGCGGTCGGGAGGTGACGGCGCTGGCGATGGACATGGTGCCGCGCATCAGCCGGGCGCAGAAGATGGACGCGCTATCGTCGATGGCGAACATCGCCGGCTATCGGGCGGTGATGGAGGCGGGCAACAATTTCGGCCGGTTCTTCACTGGGCAGGTGACCGCGGCGGGCAAGGTCCCGCCGGCCAAGGTGCTGGTGGTGGGCGCCGGGGTGGCCGGCCTGGCGGCGATCGGGGCGGCGGTGTCGCTGGGCGCGATCGTCTATGCGTTCGACGTGCGGCCGGAGGTTGCCGAGCAGATCGAGTCGATGGGGGCGGCGTTCGTCTTTCTCGAGTTCGAGGCCGGGCAGGACTCGTCGGCGACGGGCGGCTATGCGGCGCCCTCGAGCCCGGAGTTCCGCGAGAAACAGCTGGCCAAGTTCCGCGAGTTGGCGCCGGAGATGGACATCGTCATCACCACGGCGCTGATCCCCGGGCGGCCCGCGCCGAAGCTGTGGACGGCGGACATGGTCGACGCGATGAAGCCCGGCTCGGTGGTCGTCGACCTGGCGGCCGAGCGGGGCGGGAACTGCGATCTGACCGTGCCGGATCAGGTGATCGAGGCAGGGCCCGGGGTCAAGATCATCGGCTACACGGACTACCCGAGCCGGATGGCGACGCAGGCCTCGACGCTGTACGCGAACAACATCCGCCATCTGGTCGACGATCTGACGCCGGGCAAGGACGGGGTCGCGGTCGTCAACATGGACGACGACGTCATCCGCGGCACCACGGTCACGCGGGACGGGGCGATCACCTACCCTCCCCCGCCGCCCAAGGTGCAGGCGATCGCGGCGGCCAAGCCGAAGACGAAAGCCGTCGAGGAGAGCGCGGCCGACAAGGCGGCGCGCGAGCTGGCGGCGTTCCAGCAGAGCTCGAAGCGCACGACCACGCTGCTGGTGGTGGGCACGCTGCTGATGCTGTTGATCGGGTCGGTGGCGCCGGAAAGCTTCATGCAGCATTTCATCGTCTTCGCGCTGAGCTGCTTCGTGGGCTTCTACGTGATCTGGAACGTGAGCCATGCACTGCATACGCCGTTGATGGCGATCACCAACGCCATCTCGTCGATCATCATCTTGGGGGCGATATTGCAGTTCGGGTCAGGGAGCGCGGCCGTGGTGACACTGGCCGCGTTGGCGACGCTGATGGCGTCGGTGAACATCTTCGGCGGCTTTCTGGTGACGCGCCGGATGCTTGCCATGTTCCAGAAGAGCTGAGGGGACCACGCGTATGAGTCTCGGTCTCGTCACCGCCTTCTACATCGTCGCGGCGATCCTTTTCATTCTAGCCCTGGGTGGCCTCTCCAATCAGGAGCGGGCCAAGCAGGCGATCTGGTACGGCATCGTGGGCATGGCGCTGGCCGTGGTGGCCACGATGTTCGCCGGCTCCGGGCATTTCTGGCTACTGATCCCCATGGTGGCGATCGGCGGCGTCGGCGGCTGGTTCGTGGCCAGCCGCGTGCAGATGACGCAGATGCCGGAGCTGGTCGCCGGGTTCCACAGCCTGGTCGGGCTGGCCGCGGTGTTCATCGGCCTGAACGCGCATCTGGAGGCGGCGCGGGTCGGGCGCGTGCTGGCCGGCGGACTGCCGGAGCGCTTGGTCGGCTTCGGCGCGACGCTGGCGCACAAGACGCCGGTCGAATTGAACATCATGCGGGTGGAGATCTTCCTCGGCATCCTGATCGGGGCGATCACCTTCACCGGGTCGATCGTGGCCTACCTGAAGCTGGCGGGTAAGACGGGGTCCAAGCCGCTGATCCTGCCGAACCGGCATGCAATCAACATCGGCGCGGGGGCGGTCTGCCTCGTCTTGGGCATCGCCTACTTCATGGGGGCCGGGCTGTGGACGATGGTGCTGACCGCGCTGGTCGCCGGCTTCATCGGGTGGCATCTGATCATGGCGATCGGCGGCGCCGACATGCCGGTCGTGATCTCCATGCTGAACAGCTACTCGGGTTGGGCGGCGGCGGCGATCGGGTTCACGCTGTCGAACGACCTGCTGATCGTGACCGGCGCGCTGGTCGGGTCTTCGGGCGCGATCCTGTCCTACATCATGTGCAAGGCGATGAACCGGAACTTCGTGTCGGTGATCCTGGGCGGCTGGGGCGGAACTACCGGGCCGGCGATGGAGATCGAGGGCGAGATGGTGCCGATCGACGTCGATGGCGTGGCGGCGATGTTGGACGACGCGGAGTCGGTGATCATCGTGCCGGGCTATGGGATGGCGGTGGCGCAGGCCCAGCAATCGGTGAGCGAGTTGGTCAAGCGGCTGCGGGCCAAGCACAAGACGGTGCGGTTCGGCATCCATCCGGTGGCCGGGCGGCTGCCGGGGCACATGAACGTGCTGCTGGCCGAGGCCAAGGTGCCGTATGACATCGTCCTGGAGATGGACGAGATCAACGACGACTTCCCGTCGACCGACGTGGCGATCGTGATCGGCTCGAACGACATCGTGAACCCGGCGGCGCAGGAGGACCCGAACTCACCGATCGCCGGGATGCCGGTGCTGGAAGTGTGGAAGGCCAAGCACGTGCTGGTCATGAAGCGCGGCCAGGGCACGGGCTATTCCGGGATCGAGAACCCGCTGTTCTACAAGGAGAATACGCGGATGTTCTATGGCGACGCTAAGAAGTCCCTGGACCAGTTGTTGCCCAAGCTGGCCTGAGGGGCGCGGCGGATCGTGGACGTCGCCAGACCCGGGCTTCACCCGG
>CAZZVQ010000174.1:0-8448 GCA_964657565.1 uncultured Acetobacteraceae bacterium | reverse complement strand
CTAGGGAGCGGTTTCTTGGTCAAATGAGGGTCAGACGGGCTCGCGATCCCTTGGCACCAGGCGGAGCAGAACGCTGGCGCCTGGGAGACGATCATCTTTTGTCCCGCCAACCACAGCCCACCGATCCAAGTCGCGCCGTATCCGGGCTCGCCGGGCTACGAGGCCGTTGCAACCTGCCTCGCGTCACCCTCGGTGCGTTCGCGAACAGAGGGGATGATCGCTTGGCGGCCGGGAACGAACGTGGACCGTGACCCGTCCGATCCAGATGGAGTGCTGATCGACGGCCGTTCCCTCCACTTCTCCGAGGACGTCACGGCGGTGCTGACGGCGGGTAGGGCTTTCCTGGAGCCGGGCTGAGCCGTAGCCCCTCGGCGGCGAGTGCCAAGGCGCGGGCCTCCACCATTCCCGGTTCGTCGACGGGCGCGAACGCCGCCGCCGTGCGCCGTGCGGCGGACGGGGCGCCCGCGAGCTGGTAGACGGCCGAAGTGCTGCCGGGGCCGCCGCCGCTGTGGCCGATATACTGGCCGGGCGGTTCTCCCTGCCCAATCATCAGTCCGAGCCCGTAGCCGGCAGCCGTCCAAGGACGCCCGGGGATCGCGCCGCCGACGGGGTGGACGTCGTGCATCGCGGCGAGCAGGTCGGGCCGCAGGAGATGGCCGGCGAGCAGGCGGTGCAGGAACAGCGCGGCCGCGCCCGCCGGTCCGACCAGGAGCCCGTGATACACCCAGCCGGGGTGGTAGCGTCGCGTGTTGCCCCACGCGGTGGCATCGAGATCGGCCGGCTCCCGGGCAACGACGACATCCGAGATGCCGAGTGGCGCGAAGACAAGTCGGTCCAGCGCGGCGCCCAGCGGCAGGCCGGCCGCCGTCTCGACCATACGGCGCACCATGAAATAGCCGACGTTCGAGTATCCCCAGCCGTCCCCGGGCTCGTACGCCAGGGTGCCGGCATCGACCCGCCGCAGCATCTCCTCCCCGACCCAGGGGGGCTCCCCTGTCGCGACGGCGTCATGGTAGGCCCGCAGCCCGCCATAGCAGCGCAGCCCGGCACGGTGCCCGAGGAGCTGGCGGAGCGTGAACGGCTTCCCGCGGACCAGCTCGTCGAGCTGGAGGCGGCCCTGAGCCACGAGGGCCAGTGCCGCGCTCGCCAGCACGGTCTTGCCGTAGCTCCACCACGGCACCGGCGTTGCGGCGTCTGCGCGAACATCGGTTCCTTGCACGATGGCGGTGATGAGCTGCACCGGCGGCGTGGTCCGGGCGGACCTCACGGCTGCGCCGGACCGAAAGCCTCGACCACTTCGGCGCAGGCCGCGTCGTGGGGCTGGCCGGGCTGCGCGATGAACGCGGCCACAAGCCTCTGGGCGCAGGTGCTGAAGTGCCGGACGCTGTGCCCGATGCCGGTGAACAGCACCCAGCGCGCGCCCAGGCCGATCCGGCCCGCCACAAGGCGGCTTTGCTCAGGCGTGATGTTGGGATCGAATTGCCCGGCGAGGATGAGGGTCGGCACCGTCGTGTCATGTGGCACCTCCGGCTCGGGTCCGGGCGCCGACCACGCGGGGCAGACACCGGGCGGCAACAGCCCGAGGTCGAGCGGGCTCGCATCCGGGCCCGCCGGCTCGCGCCAACGCGGGCGGTCACGGCATTCGACGGCGACGAACGCGCCCTCGTTGCCGGTCCGCTCCGCACCTGCAAGCAGGGTGGCGAGCGCGGCGCCGACTGGCGACAGGTCGCCGTCGCGCGTCGCGGCGATCAGGCGCGGCAGCCCGGCGTAGGTGGGAGGGTAGTAGACCAGCCGGTCGACCACCTCCTCGAACAGCGACGGCGTGAGCCGCACACCGTCACCCGGCACGTGCAGCGCCGACGGCAAAGCGACAACCGGCGCATCCTGTTCCAATCTGGCCATGGCTTGGCGGTAGGTCCCCGCCAGATCGGGGTAGGACACCTTGCAAGTCGGATCGGCGTCGCACGCTGCCAGGAACGCGTTCCGTGCCTGGGCCACCCGCCTGGACCAGGGCATGCCGAAGAAGGCGTCAGGCGGGTTGAGGCTGTCGAGCACGGCCGATCGGATGCTATCCGGGTGGTGCGCGAGCAGCGTCATCGCCACCGTCGTGCCATAGCTCTCGCCGATCACGTTCCACCGCACCACCCCGAGCGCGCGGCGCACCCATTCGTAGTCTTCGACCGTGGCGGTCGTCCCGAAGCTGTCCGGGTCGATGCCATTGGCGAGAACCTCGTCATGGCAGGCCGCGTGAACGGTGCGATCGGCCGCCAGGGTGGCGGGCGTCGGTCCCGCCACGACGGCGAGCATGGCGGCGACGAGGCTGCCTTGGAGGTCGGGACAGAGGCGGGGTTCCGAGCGGCCCATGCCACGTTGATCGACCAGGACCAAGTCACGGTTGGCAGCATAGGGATGCCTCGCCTGGAAGCCGGCATAGATCGTCAGCGGCGCCCCGGGCCCGCCACTGATGTAGACGACGGGGTCGGGCAGGGCAGGCTGCAGTCCACTTCCAACGACGACGACCGCGAGGGCGAGGGTCGGGCCGTCCGGATGGGCGTGGTCGCGCGGCACGCGCACGACGCCGCAACGCAAGCGGGACAGAACGTCGCCGATGTCCGGCAAATCCTCACAGGAGGTCGGCTCGAAGCTCGGCTTCACCTCGGCTGCGGCGGGCCCGGCCAAAATGCCGAACGACAGCGCGCCTGCCGCGAGCGCGAGAAGGGTCCAGACCGTGCGTCGTCTGGTCATGGAGCTTCATTGCTGGCCAACCGAAGACGCTCGGCTCCCTGCACCTCGGATGTGATCGTTTTCCCCGTCTTCGAATTCACGTCGCATGACCCGTCCATTCGAACACCCTGCCGCTTCAGTGAAGGTCCTAAGTTGGTCGCGGCTCCTCATCGGCGAGGACTCGCCCGGTCTCAGCCGCCTCGAGCTGCCACGGCACCATCAACACCGACACCTCGGGGCCGCCGTAGCGGAGCATCTGGGTGCGCAACCGTTGGGCCCGACGCGTATGCAGCACCGCCTCCCACCACCGTCCGCCGACCAGCTCGCTCAACATCACGATGATCGGCCGTCCCGGGCAGCGGGCCTGGACGGCGGCGATCTCGCGGAGCATCGGCGCCAGCACGCTGCGGTAGGGGGACGATTCCACCACCAACCGTGGCCGTGGCAACCCGGCGGCGACCGCAGGCTGCTCGACGAAGCGAGCCCATTGCGACCGCAGATGCGACCGCGCTGCCTCGGCGTCGGGCCCATCGAGGTCGGTCAGATGCAGCGCCACCACATCCGGCGAGAGCCGGGCGGCCAGGTGCACGGCGCGTTGGGCCACCCGATCCCACCGCTCCACGGGAATGATCACGGAGGGCGGCGCATGGTCGCGCAGGTCCATCAACCGTCGGCTGCCCTCCAGGACATGGCGCTCGAGATCGCGGTAGTAGCGCCGGGTCAACCTCAGCAGGGCCAGGGTCAGCGGGATGACGAGGATGGTCACCCAGGCGCCTTCGACGAACTTGGCGACCAGGATGATCAGCAAGGCGGCCGCGGTGGTCACGGCGCCGACGGCGTTGATCCACAGCCGGGCCCGATCGGCAGGACCGCGCCCCTGCCGCATCCAATGCGCGGCCATTCCGGCCTGGCTGAGCGTGAAGGACAGGAAGGCGCCCACCGCGAACAGCGGGATCAAGCGGTCGGTGATGCCGCCGAAAGCGGCCAGCAGCGCGCCGGCGCCGAGCGTCAGGAATAGCACGCCGGCGGTGTAGACCAGCCGCCGGCCCGGTATCGCGAACGCTTTGGGCAGGAAGCCGTCGCTGGCGACCTGCCGGCACAGTCGCGGGAAGCCGACGAAGCTGGTGTTCGCCGAAAGGCACAGCACCGCCAGCACGCTGCCGATGGTGACGAAATAGACCCAGTCGCGACCCCAGACGGCGCCGACCAATTGCGAGACCACGCTCTGGTAGTCGTCCCCGGTCTCATCCATGGCCATGATGCCGTAGGCATGGGCCAGGTAGGCGATCCCGAGCAGCAGAATGCCGAGCACGGCGCAGATGGCCGCCAAGGTCCGGTGGGCGTATTTGACCGGCGGCTCCTTGAAGGCGCCGACGCCGTTGCTGACCGCCTCGACCCCGGTCATGGCGGTGCAGCCGGCCGCGAAGGCGCGCAGCACGAGCCAGATCGTCAGCGCGCCGGCCGTCGCCCCGGACGCCGGTGGCGGCACCACCGGCTGCGGATGGCCGCCGCTGGTCCAGGTCGCCCAGGCGCCGACCGCCAGGATGAACAGCAAGCTGACGATGAACAGATAGGTGGGCACGGCGAGCGCCAGGCCGGATTCCTTGGTGCCGCGCAGGTTCACGAGCGTGATCGCGACCAGGATGACCAGGCACAGCGGCAGCGTATAGCCGTGTAGGCCCGGCATTGCCGAGGTCAGCGCGCCGACGCCGGCCGAGATGCCGACCGCCACGTTCAGCATGTAGTCGACCATCAGCGCGGCCGCCGCCAGCAGCCCGGCATTCTCGCCCAGATTCTCTTGAGCGACGGTGTAGCAGCCGCCATTGCTCGGATAGGCCGCAACCGTCTGCCAGTACGAGAGGAACAGGATCAGCAACAACAGGAGAATGGCCAGCGTGATCGGCTGCACCGCGCCTAACCCGACCGTGCCCACCACCGCCAGCACGGTGAGCATGGCTTCCGGCCCGTACGAGGCGGAGCCGAGCCCATCGAGCCCCATCGCCGGCACGCCTTCGAAGGCGCCGATCTTGCGTCCTTCGGCCTCCCGATTGGCCAGCCGCCGGCCCAGTAGCAGTGAGATCAATGACAACGAGGGTCGCTCCAAAGCAGTGTTGGAATGCCTAAAGCAACAGCCGGGTTCGTGAAATGACGCGACGCTCAGGCCAGGCGGCCGCCTGCGAGATGCACCGCGCGGTCCGCCATCGCGTCCGCCTCGTCCGGGTCGTGGGTGACCAGCAGGGTCGTCATGCCCAGCTGCTCGTGGATGGAGCGGACCTCGCGCCGCAGCTCCTGGCGGACGTCACGGTCCAGCGCGCCGAACGGCTCGTCCAGCAGCAGGATGCGCGGGGAGACCGCCAGTGTCCGCGCCAGCGCCACCCGCTGCCGTTGCCCGCCGGAGAGCTGCGCCGGCAATCTCGGGCCGAGCCCCTGCAGCCGGATCAAGGAGAGCATCTCCTCGACGCGGGCATCGATGGTGGCGCGTGGCGGGCGGGGGCGCTGGATTTCGAGGCCGAATGCGATGTTGCGGGCGACCGGCATGTGTTCGAACAGCGAATACGCCTGCGAGACCAGCCCGATCCCGCGCTTTCCGGGCGGAAGCCCGATCGCCGGGTGGCCATCGAGAAACAGCTCGCCCCCATCCGGAGTGTCGAGGCCGGCGATGATGCGCAGCAGCGTGCTCTTGCCGGAGCCGGACGGGCCGAGCAGCGCCACGAACTCGCCCGTTGCGACCTCGAGATCGACGTCGTCCAATATCGTCGTGCCGCCGGCGACCCGGCGCAGCCCAACCGCCTTGATCACAGGGAGGCCGCGAGCTGCGCCTCGGCGCCCACGCGCGTGGCTCGGCGCAACCGCCACTCCAGCGCCGCCCGGACCGCGATGGTCAGCACCGCGATCATGGCCAACAGCGAGGCAACTGCGAAAGCCGCCGGCAGGTCATATTGTTGATAGAGCACCTCGATATGCAGCGGCATCGTGTTGGTCAGGCCGCGGATGCGACCAGAGACGACCGACACGGCGCCAAACTCGCCCATAGACCGCGCGCTGCATAGCAGGACGCCATACAGCAATCCCCATTTTATCCGGGGCAGCGTCACCCGCCGGAACATCTGCCACCCCGTCGCACCCAGCACGAGGGCGGCTTCCTCCTGATCGGTCGAGAGGCTGCGCAGCAGCGGGATCAGCTGCCCGGCGACGAACGGCACCGTCACGAAGGTGGTGGCCAGCACGATGCCGGGCAGCGCGAACATGATCTTGATGTCCAGCGTCGAGAGCAGCGGGCCGAACCAGCCGCGGCCCCCGAACAGCAGCACGAACCCCAGCCCGGTCACCACCGGCGAGATCGTGAACGGCAGCGCCAGGAGCGTCACCAGGACCGCGCGGCCGGAGAAGCGGTACCGGCTGAGGCACCACGCGGCGGCGACGCCGAACACGGTGTTGAGCGGCACGACGATGGCGGCCACGAGCAGCGTCAGCCGGATGGCCGACGCCGCGTCCGGGTCGGTCAGCGCATCCATGAACGCGTCGAACCCGGCGCGGGCGGCTTCGACGAACAGCACCAGCAACGGCGTCAACAGCAGTACGCCGACCAGGGCGGCGGCGAGCAGCACCAGCGTGACCCTCGCCGGGCGGCTCTCGCCGATCCCCAGCTCATGCCGCATGCGGCGTGGCCTCGCGGCTGAGACGCTGGATGACCAGCAGCATGACGACGCTCAGCGCCAGCATCGCGGTCCCGAGCAGGGCGGCGCCGGGGTAGTCGAATTGCTCGAGCCGGGTCACGATCAGCAGGGGGACGATCTCGCTGACCATCGGCCGGTTGCCGGCGATGAAGATGACCGACCCGTATTCGCCCACCGCCCGCGCGAACGCCAGCGCGACCCCGGTCGCCAGCGCGGGCACGAGCGGCGGCAGGATAACCCGGCGGAAGATCTGCGCCGGTGAGGCGCCGAGGACCAACGCCGCCTCCTCGGCCGCGCGATCAAGCCCGGCCAACACCGGCTGCACCGTCCGCACCACGAAAGGCAGGCTGACGAAGAGGAGCGCGATATCGATGCCGAGCGGCGTATAGGCGACCGTGATCCCGACCAGCGCGAAGACCTGCCCGAACCAGCCATCCGGCACGTAGAGCGTGGTCAGCGCGATGCCGGCCACCGCCGTCGGCAGCGCGAACGGCAGGTCCATCGCCGCATCCATCGCCAGCCGGAAGGGGAAGCGGTAGCGCTCCAGCACCCAGGCGAGCAGCAACCCGATCGGGACCGACGCGACCGCCGCCAGCACGGCCGAGACGAAGCTCACGCGGAAGGCGGCAAGCGTGCGCGGGTCGGCCAGGAGCCCGGCGGCGCGGGCCGGGTCGATCGTCGCGGCTCGGAACACCAGGCCCGCCATCGGCAGCAAGACGATCAAGCCCAACCAGAACAGCGTGTAGCCGAGCGACAGTCTGAAGCCGGGGATGATCCGGCCCGTCATCGTCGCATCATCGCCCGGGCGTGTAGATCTGGTCGAAGATGCCGCCGTCGGCGAAATGCGCCTTCTGCACGGTGGCCCAATCGCCGAACATCTCGGCGACGGTAAACGTCGGCAGCGGCGGGAACCGGTCGGCATGGCGCGCCAGCACGGCTTTGTCGGTCGGGCGGTAGTCGTGCGCGGCGATGGTCTCCTGCGCTTCGGGGGTCCAGAGGAACTTCAGGTAGGCCTCCGCCGCCGCCCGCGTGCCGTGGCGGTCGGCGACGCTGTCGACGACGGCGACGACCGGTTCGGCGACGATGCTGACCGAGGGCACCACGATTTCGAGCCGGTCGCGCCCCATCTGCCGCACCGCGAGCGCCGCATCGTCCTCCCAGGCCAGCAAGACGTCACCCTGGTTGCGCTGCGAAAAGGAGATCGTGCTGCCGCGGGCGCCGGTGTCGAGCACCGGCACGTGCTTGAACAACTCGGCGACGTAGGCGCGCGCCTTGTCCTGGTCGCCGTTGTTGGCTCGCAGCGCCCAGCCCCAGGCGGCGAGATAGTTCCAGCGCGCGCCGCCGGACGTCTTCGGATTGGGGGTGACGACGCTCACGCCCGGCCGGATCAGGTCCGGCCAGTCATGAATCTGCTTGGGGTTCCCTTTGCGGACCACGAACAGGATCGTCGACGTATAGGGCACGGAGCCGTTCGGCAGCCGCTCGCGCCAATTCGCCGGGATGAAGCCGCTTCGCTGGCTGATGGCGTCGATATCCGGCTGCAGCGCGAGGGTGACCACATCGGCCTCCAGCCCGTCGATCACCGCCCGGGCCTGCGCGCCGGAGCCGCCGTGGCTGCTGCGGATCGTCAGATCCTGGTTGGTCTGCGCCTTCCAGGCCTTGACGAACATCGGGTTCAGCGCGGCGTAGAGTTCCCTGGTCGGGTCATAGGACACGTTCAGCAGCGTCTGCTGCGCCCGCGCTGGCGCCGCTGCCAGGGCGACCGCTAAGACGATTCCGGCAAGCGCGCGCATATATACCCTCTTGTTAAGTTCGAGCCGCTGCCCCGGCGGGAGCCGGCGTAGCGAAACCGTCGGTGCTCAACGAGCCGCCGCCAGCGAGGTAGGCCGGGCCACCGCGCAGGGCGCGATGGTCCCGCTCCGCCCGCTGGGCCAAATCTAGATGCGGAAACAGTAGTTCGGCAACGCGGTAGGTCTCCTCGAGATGCGGGTAGCCGGATGCGATCACCGTGTCGATACCGAGGGACTGGTACTCGGCCAGCCGTTCC
>CAZZVQ010000173.1:0-8643 GCA_964657565.1 uncultured Acetobacteraceae bacterium | reverse complement strand
CAAGCGGGTGCAGATGATCCCGAACAGCGGCGGCGGGCTGCCGAACGACGTGTTCATGGATCATCTGGGGACGCAGCTGCTGTGGGTGCCGCACAGCTACAATGGTTGCAAGCAACACGGGCCGAACGAGCATCTGCTGGTGGCGCCGGCCCGCGAGGGGATCGCGGCGTTCGCCGGGCTGTGGTGGGATCTGGGGGAGAAGGGGGTGCCGGGTTAGGGCATCAGGCGCGCGGGCGGGTCCGGTATCTCCGGCAGGGTGATCCGGATCGGGACGAGGCAGACATCGGCGGCTGGGAGGTTCTTCAGGCGGAGCCAGGCCGCGAGATGGGCTTCGGCATCTGCGGAGAGGACGTCGAACAGGTCCCAGCCTTTCGGCTCCCAGCCGCTGATGCCGTTGACGACGGGGATGCCGCGCAGGGCGGCGGCGAGGGGGACGGTGTAGTTGTAGGCGAAGAAGATCGTCGCGCTGCGCTGGATGGAATAGGTGGGGTCGAGGGAGCGGTGCTCGGCGCGGCCGAAGCGGTCGTAGTGTTCCCAGGGCGTGCCTTTCCAGGCGGCGGCGACGTCCGGGTTGGCGGCGAGATAGGCTTGCGCGTCGAACTGCGTTTCGGCGATGGGCGGCGGGGGCGGCGGGAAGAGGCCGGGCGGGGCAACGACGTAGGCCGCGGTGCAGGAGGCGGGGATCTCGGCGGCGACCCGGCGGGAGAGCGCTTCGGCTGCGGCGCCGGAGTAGCTTTGGGTGGCGCCGAGCTGCTCGATGGCGGCCATAAGAGCGAGGGACGCGACGATGGGGCGCCAGCTTGGGCCGGCGCGATCGATCAACAGGCCGATGCCGACGGCCATCGCCAGGGTGACGACGAGTTCGAGGCGCGCGACGCCGCGGATGCCGGTGGCGCCGGGGAAGAACTTCCAGATCAGCCACCACGCGGAGTAGTCGCCGGGCAGGCGCAGCATCAGGAGCTGGAGGACGAAGCCGGTGATGATGAAGAGGGCGAGGCTGCCGGAGCGGGCGTCGAGCCGCTTGGAGCGGGCGGCGGCGGCGGCGGCCCAGACGATCGCGGCGACCCAGGCGAGCGAGACGATCACGCCGACGCCGATGCGCAGTTCCGGGCGTCGGAGCAGGATGGTCGCCGTGGGCCAGCGTTCGAACAGCCAGCCCCAGACGAGGCTTTCGGGGCCCATCCAGAACAGGTTGGCGAGCGTCGGCAGGAAGGTGACGACCTCGGCCCATTGGCGGCCTTGGCTGGTGCGCATGACCGGGAGATAGACGTATATGATCGGTGCGAGCAGCACGGCGCCGAGCGCGGCTGCGGCGATGAGCGGCACGGCCTGGAGGCGGAGGACCGCGGCGAGATGGGCGCGTGTGCGGCCGTTCAGCAGACAGAGGGCGAGCGCGACGGTGAGCGTGAGCGCGGCGAAGATGGCGTAGTAGAGCGTGGTGGCGAGCGTCAGGACGAGCAGGGCCGTGAACGCGCAGGCGCGCCAGGCGAAGGCGGCGCGGCGGAGGGTGCGGCCGTCGCGGAGGCATTCGAGGGCGAGCAAGGCCAGGACCGGGAGCAGCGGGGTGAATTGCAGCTGGACGTGGACGAGCTGGGCGAAGCGGGGCCAGGAGTAGGTGAAGAGGTAGGCACCGGCTGTGGCGCCCCAGACCGAGAGGCGAAAGCCACGCACGAGCAGCAGGTAGGCGGTGGCGAAGGTCGCCAGCGAGAGCAGGATGAGCTGCAGATTCATCGCGCCGAACACGCTGAAGCCGGCCCGCAGCGCGGTGTGCAGGATTCCCACGCCGACGAGCAGGTCGGAAAAGGCTAGCGTGTTCCGCTCCGGCCAGAAGATCGGCGGGGAGTTCCATGCGGCGCGGCCGTGGAGCGCGTTGGTCCAGTGTTCGAGCAGGAAGGCGACGAAGCGGGAGTCCCCGGTGTCGGCCTGCACGCGGTCCAGGCCGGTGAGCAGGCTGTAGCGGTGGTAGAGCAGCGTGCCGACCAGGGCGGCCAGGATCGGGATGACGCGCGCGGCAGGGAGTTTTTTCACCGGCGCTGGCGTCCGTTCGGATCGAGGTGGTGGGCGCGACAGGGATTGAACCTGTGACCCTTCGCGTGTGAAGCGAATGCTCTACCGCTGAGCTACGCGCCCGACCTGAGGCGCGTCGTGTAGGTCGCTCCCTCTCGCCGTGTCAAGCAGAGGGCACCATAATCGAGGCATGCTGATCCGGACGTTGCTCGCTCTCCTCCTGTTGCCCCTCGCTGCGCGGGCCGAAACGGCGACGGCGCATTATGCCGCCTATGCGGCCGGGCTGAACGTGGTCGTGATGGATGCACGCTTCGACCTCTCGGCGACGGAGTACCGTCTGCAACTCGACTACCGGACCACCGGCGCGTTCAGCGTGTTCGTCCGCAGTCAGCAGAGCACGGTCGTGCAGGGTGGGTTGATCGCGGGGAAGGCGGCGCCGCTCCGGTTCACCAGCGGCGGCGTCCTGCGCGGGGAGCAGCGCGTGACGGAGATCGACTATCGCGAGGCGCAGCCGATCGTTCGCCGATTGGTGCCGCCGAACGACAAGGAGCGCGAGAGCGTGCCGGAAGCGGAGCAGCGCGGGACGATCGACACGCTGAGCGCGATGGCGGAGTTGATCGGCCAAGTGACGCGGACCGGGCGATGCGACGGCGCGGTGCGCACGTTCGACGGGCGGCGGCTGGCGAGCCTGCGATCATGGACGATCGGGACCGAGGTGCTGCCGCCGAGCACGGTGTCGACTTTCAGCGGCCCGGCGCTGCACTGCGAGTTCGAGGGGCGGCAACTGGGCGGCTTCATGCTCGACGAGAATCGAGAGACGTTGCAGCGGCCGCAGCGGGGTAGCGCGTGGTTTGCCGCGGTGTCACCCGGCGGGCCGATCTTGCCGGTGCGGATCAGCTTCCACACGCGCTGGTTCGGGGACGCTACGATGTATATCGCGGCGCCCTGAGCAGCCCGGCGGCGACGCGGGGAACATCGTCGAAGGACGCCGCCTCGGCCGCGGCGCCGTCGGCCATGTCCGGCGTGCCGTAGCCCCAGCGGGCGAAGATGGCGGGGATGCCGGCCCCGCTTGCGGCGAGGACGTCGTTGCGGTGATCGCCCACCATGATGCTGGCGACCGGGTCGCCGCCGGATGCGGCGATGGTGGCGAGGAGATGGGCCGGGTCGGGCTTGCGGGTCGGGAAGCTGTCGCCGCCGCCGACGGCGTCGAAGAACTGGCCGACGCCGAGCGCATCGAGCAGGGAGCGGGCGGGCGCCTCGGGCTTGTTGGTGCAGACGGCGAGGCGCCATCCGTCGGCATGCGCCGCGGTCAGGGTCTCGGCGGCGCCGGGGAAGAGGCGCGACCGATCGGCGGCATGGGCCGAGTAGTCGGCGAGGAAGGCGTCGAGGTCGGAGGGGGCGGCGGTGCGCTGCCGGGCCTGCATGGCGCGCTGGACAAGCACGCCGGCGCCGTCGCCGATGAACACGGCGACCTCGCTGGGCGAGAACTCCGCCAGGAGATGGGCTGCCATCAGGCGGTTGAGGCTGTCGGCGAGGTCGGGAAGGGTGTCGACGAGGGTTCCGTCGAGGTCGAGAACGAGGGTGGGGCGCATGTGTCGCACTCCGACAAGAATCTTTATTCTGGTTTCTTTGACATAGGCGGGAGCGGGCGGCTACGCGGGTCGCATGTCATCAGTCGCCATATTGCTCGCCGCCGGCCTTGGGACCCGCATGAAGTCGGCGTTGCCGAAAGCGCTGCATCGGATCGCGGGACGGCCGATGCTGAACCATTTGATCGCGCAGTGCGAGACGGTGTTCGACCGGGTCGTGGTGGTGATTGGGCCGGGGATGGCGGGGGTGGCGAAGGAAGCGGCGCCGCATACCGTGGTCGTGCAGGAGGATCGCCTGGGTACGGCGCATGCGGCGCTGCAGGCGGAGGCGCATTTCGGCGATGGCGACGTGGCGGTGCTGTATGCCGACAACCCGTTAATCCGGCCGGAGACGATGCGGCGGTTGCTGGCGGCGCGGCAGGAGGCCGGGTTGGCGCTGTTGGCGATGCGGCCGCTCGATGCCGGGAAGTATGGGCGGGTGATCTTGCGCGGGGGCAACGTCGAGCGGATCGTCGAATGGGCGGATGCGACGGAGGCGGAGCGCGGCGAGGGGCTGTGCAATGCGGGGGTGCTGTGCGCGTCGGCGGGCGATTTCCGGCGCTGGCTGCATGCGGTGCGGCCGAGTGCGGCCAAGGGCGAGTTCTACCTGACGGATTGCGTGGCGCTGGCCAACGCGGAGGGCCAGCGGGTCAGCGCGGTCGAGGCGCCGTGGGAGGAGTTGCGGGGGGTCAATTCGCGGGTGGAGCTCGCGGAGGCGGAAGCGACGGTGCAGTCCTGGATACGGGTCGCGGCGATGGAGGCGGGGGTTACGCTGACGGCGCCGGGAAGCGTGCAGTTCAGTTGGGACACGCAGTTGGCGGCGGATGTGACGGTGGGGCCGAACGTGGTGTTCGGGCCGGGGGTGACGGTCGAGACAGGGGCGGAGATCCGGGCGTTCAGCCATTTGGAGGGGTGCCGGGTGGGGCCGGGGGCGTTCGTCGGGCCGTTCGCGCGGTTGCGGCCGGGGACGGTGCTGGAGGCCGATGTGCATATCGGCAATTTCGTCGAGGTGAAGGCGACCCGGGTCGGGCGGGGCGCGAAGGCCAATCATTTGACGTATTTGGGCGATAGCGAGGTCGGCGAGAAAACCAACATCGGGGCAGGAACCATAACCTGTAATTATGATGGCTTTAATAAATTTCAGACAAAGATAGGCGCGGGCGTGTTCGTCGGCACTGCGTCGGTGCTGGTCGCGCCCGTGCGGCTGGGCGACGGGGCGTTCGTGGCGGCCGGCAGCGTGGTGACGCGGGACGTGCCGGCGGACGCTATGACGTTCGGCCGGGCGCAACAGGTGGACAAGCCGGGACGCGCAGCGGCGTTCCGTGCGGGTAAGGAGAAGAAGTAGATGTGCGGCATCGTTGGCGTGATTAGCGCGGAACCGGCGGCTCCGTTGTTGCTGGAGGCGCTGCGGCGGCTCGAGTATCGCGGGTATGACAGCGCGGGGATCGCGACGCTCGTCGACGGTGGGATCGAGCGGCGGCGGGCGCCGGGCAAGCTGGGCAATCTGGCGGCCGAGCTGGTGCGGGACCCGCTGCCGGGGCTGACGGGGATCGGGCATACGCGGTGGGCGACGCATGGCGCGCCGACGCAGCGCAATGCGCATCCGCACGGCACGCCCCGGGTCAGCGTGGTGCACAATGGCATCATCGAGAATCATGCTGAGTTGCGGGCCGAGTTGGAGGCTGCTGGGCAGTCTTTCGAGACGGAGACGGACACGGAGACGGTCGCGCAGCTGATCGATCTCAATCTCAGCCGCGGGATGGACCCGGTCGAGGCGGCGCGGACGGCGTTCGGTCGGCTGCAGGGGGCGTATGCCGTGGCATTGATCTTTGCGGGGCACCCGGAGCTGATGATCGGGGCGCAGCATGGCGCACCGCTGGCGCTCGGCTTCGGCGAGAGTGCGATGTATCTCGGCAGCGACAGCCTTGCGCTGGCGCCGATGACCAGGCGGATCGCCTATCTGCACGACGGCGACTGGGCGGTGATCTCGCGCGACGACGCGGTCATTTTCGGGCCGGGCGGCGCCAAGGTGAACCGTCCGATCAAGGTGACGGTGCAGACCGGCGCCGTGGTCGGCAAGGACGGCTACCGGCATTTCATGGAGAAGGAGCTGCACGAGCATCCGGCCGCGATCGGCCAGACGCTCGCCCGCATGCTCGACCCGGCGGCGCGGGTGGTGACGCTGCCGGAGCTGCCGTTCGACTGGAAGACCGTGCCGCGGCTGACGATCGCCGGATGCGGCAGCACGTTCTACGCCGGGTTGGCGGGGCGGCATTGGATGGAGGAGCTGGCGCGGTTGCCATGCGACATCGACATCGCCAGCGAGTTCCGCTATCGCGCGCCGCCGATGGCGGTGGGCGGCGTGGGACTGCTCGTCAGCCAGAGCGGCGAGACGGCCGACACGTTGGCGGCGCTGAAGTTCATGCAACAGGCGGGACAGCACGTCGTTTCGGTGCTCAACGCGCCCGAGAGTAGCATGGCGCGCGAGAGCGACGTCGTGTTGGAGACGGTGGCCGGCCCGGAGATCGGCGTCGCGAGCACCAAGGCCTTCACGGCGCAGCTGACGGTCCTGGCTTGCCTGGCGATCGATGCGGGGCGGGCGCGGGGGACCATCGATGCGGCGACCGAAGCGCGGTTGGTTGCGGCCATGCTCGAACTGCCGAGCCGGGCGGCTGAGGTGCTGGCGCGCGAGGATGCGATCCGCAAGATGGCGGAACGGATGAGCGCCGCGCGCGACGTGCTTTGTCTGGGGCGCGGCACGCAGCATGCGATCGCGCTGGAGGCGGCGCTGAAGCTCAAGGAGATTTGCTACATCCACGCGGAGGGGTATGCGGCCGGCGAGATGAAGCACGGACCGATCGCGCTGATCGACCGGCAGGTGCCGATCCTGTCGTTGCTGCCGTCCGGCCCGCTGTTCGAGAAAACGGCGAGCAACGTGCAGGAGGCTGGGGCGCGCGGCGGCCAGGTCGTCATCATGTCCGACGCGGCTGGATGCGCGAAGATGAAAGGGATTGCGTCGGAGATGCTCGAGCTGCCGACGGTGGATCCGTTCGTGGCGCCGATCCTGTATGCCATCGCGGTGCAGATGCTGGCGTATCACACGGCCCTGTTGCTCGGGACCGACGTGGACCAACCGCGTAATCTCGCGAAAAGCGTCACCGTCGAGTAACCGCCGGGTCGAGGCGACGGAGCGTCGGCTGGGCGCCTAGCGGGTTGTCTTTCCCGCGCCGACATATCGACCTGCGTTTCGCGGCGTGACAGAACGTGGGCGCCCGCGATGTCGGGGGAATATGCGGCTGATTTCCACGCTGCGCTTTGAATGGAGAGGAACGTCATGTCGGAGGTCCAAGCCGCGCCGAAGGCGAAGAAGGGCGTGGCGCTTGCCGGAATAACGGCAGGCAACACCGCGTTGTGCACGGTCGGTCACACCGGCAACGACCTGCATTACCGCGGCTACGACATTCTCGACGTCGCCGAGCAGTGCGAGTTCGAAGAGATCGCCTATCTGCTCGTGCATGGCGCGTTGCCGACTTCGGCACAGCTGACCGCTTACAAGGCCAAGCTTCGGGCGCTGCGTGGACTGCCGCGCGTGGTTCGTGAGGTGCTCGAGGCGCTCCCTGCGGCGACGCATCCGATGGACGTGATGCGGACGGGAATTTCCGCGCTGGGCTGCGCGCTGCCGGAGAAAGACGATCATAACGTTTCCGGCGCGCGCGACATTGCGGACCGCATCATGGCGTGCGGCGGCTCGATGCTGCTGTATTGGTTCCACTGGACGCAGAACGGCCGCCGCATCGATGTCGAAACGGATGACGACAGCATCGGCGGGCATTTCTTGCATCTGCTGCACGGCGAAGCGCCGCCGCCGGACTGGGAGCAGGCGATGCATACGAGCCTGATCCTGTATGCGGAGCACGAGTTCAACGCGAGCACGTTTGCCGCGCGCGTCGTGGCTGGAACGGGCGCCGACATGTATTCGGCGATGGTTGGCGGGATCGGTGCGTTGCGGGGGCCGAAGCATGGCGGGGCGAACGAAGTCGCGCTCGAGATCCAGCAGCGTTACGCGAGCGCCGAGGAGGCCGAGGCGGACATCCGGCGCCGGGTCGCGAGCAAGGAGGTCATCATCGGATTTGGACACGCGGTGTATACCGTTGCAGACCCGCGTAATGCGGTGATCAAGCGCGTGGCCGAGCAGTTGTCGATACAGAACGGTAACCGGCTCGGGTACGATGTGGCCGACCGGATCGAAGCCACGATGTGGGAACTGAAGCGGATGTTCGCGAACCTGGATTGGTTCAGCGCCGTCGCCTACAGCCAGATGCGTATCCCGACCGCAATGTTTACGCCGATTTTCGTCATTGCGCGGACGAGCGGGTGGAGCGCGCACGTGATGGAGCAGCGGGTCGACAACAAGCTGATCCGGCCGACGGCGAACTACGTTGGTCCGGAAGATCAAAAGTTCATTCCGATCAAAGAGAGGTAATTCGGAACGCGTTGCCGTGATTGATTGCTGCAATTGCTAGTTTTGATTGACAGCAAGGTGTCGAACGCGTGACAGCGGAACTAGGTGCGCACATCGACGATTCGCAGGCATCGTGCCTGCGAATCGAAGTGCCGCCGGGGACGTAACGATGCCGGGCCATACTTTCAATTTTCTGAACAGCTCCGGTTCTGTGCGACCTCCTTTGGCACGTCTGGAACTATGTAAAGGGAGTCGAGTGAATGGCTGAGGAAACTCCAGTCACGCGTCGGGCGCAGGCAATGGCCGTGCGCGCGTCGACGAAGTCGGCGAGCAACGGTGCTGCTGCGCCGAAGACCGCCAAGAAGGCTGCGGTCAAGATGGCCGCTGCCGAACCGGAACCGATTGCCCCGACGAAGCCGCCGGCCCCGAAGGCAGCGACTAAGAAGACAGCCGCGTCGAAAACGAAAGCGCCGACAGTGAGCGCCGAGAAGACGAGTTCGGTGAAGGCCGCTCCAGAGAAGGCATCGCCTGCGAAGGCGCCACCCG
>CAZZVQ010000172.1:0-8752 GCA_964657565.1 uncultured Acetobacteraceae bacterium | reverse complement strand
GGCGAGTTCGGTGCGCAGCGCGCGGGCGAAGCGGGCCTGGTCGATGCGGTCGCGCACATGGCTGTTGAAGTCGCAATAGGGACATTTGGCCAGGCAGAACGGCCAGTGGATGTAGAGCGCGAGGTCCATCGGCCGAGATATAGGGAGTCAGGCGCGGAACGGGCGGCTGAGGAAGGGCGAGCCGCGCTCGCCGAAGCGCCACGGGGTATCGGCGGCGCGGGTGAGGCCGATGCGCGGGCCGGCGACGATATCGAGCGCGGGACCGGAAACCAGCTGGAACGGTGGGACGAACAGGCTGGTGCCATCGAGCGCCGCGGTGACGGCGAGGGCCTGGCAGAGCCGGCCGGGGCCGCTGCAGAGGAGGCGGTCGGTCTCGATGAGGCGGCGGGCGCGCATGATCTCGATGCCATGGGTCGGGCGGAGCGCGCGGATCAGGACGGCGCCACCGGGTTCGTCGCCACAGACGAGGTTGAGGCACCAGTGGATGCCGTAGGAGCGATAGACATAGGCGTGGCCGACCGGGCCGAACATGGCCCGGTTGCGCGGGGTGGGGCCGCGGAAGCTGTGGGAGGCCGGGTCGAGCGGCGTGTAGGCCTCGGTCTCGAGGATAACGCCGCCCACGCCGTCCACGAGCAGAGTGGTGCCGATCAGGGCCGCGGCGACGGCGGGAGCAGGTCGGGCAAACAGGTCTGCGGAGACGGTCATCGGTTCGGCAAGCTTAACTTTGCGTAATACAGGGGAGAAGTCATGCATCACCGCAAGAATCGCAACTTGTAGTTGCAGGTAACGCTTGCGTGTTCATACAATGCGTGCAACATCCGCCCTCGATAAAACTTGCGATCAAAAGCTGATGGCACTTTACGCGTGGAAAAACTCCAGTAATGGTGCCGGCGGTGCGTTCGACCTGGCCAGCAATTGGTTTAGCGCGAGCGACCCGACCCAGACCAACGCTCCCGCGGCGGGCGACACCGCGAGCCTCGCGTTAGGGGGTGGCGCACTCAGCGGCACCGGTTCGGTCGATAGGATGAGCTTCTCCGGGGCCGCCTGGTCGATCGTCGGGCAGTTCACGGCCACGACCGTCACGCTCGACAACACGACGCTGACGGCGGGAACGAGCGGCGGGCAACTCGTCGTCAATGGGGCGTTGCAGGTCGGGCTGAACGGGGCCGCCGGGCTAGCGGTCGTCAATGGTGGGATCGTCTCGGTCACGGTCGGCGCCCGGGGCCCGGTGAGTAGTTTCGGGGCGGGATCGCTCTATGTCAGCAGCCGCGGGGTGGCCAGCTTCGGCGGCGGCCTCTCTCTCGGGGTGAACGGACTGCAGACGTCAGCCGTCGTGTCGACGGCGCTTCTGACGGTCGGCGGCGTGTTCCAGATCGGCGCCGGCGGGACGGCGGCGGGTGGGGGTAGCCTGACCATCAACGGCGGCGGCCAGGTCGTGCTGAGTTCCGCCACGGATTCGAGCACCCCCTATCTCGAGGTCGCTGCGGTCGCCGGGTCGTCCGGGTCGCTGTCGATCGATGGCGCCAACTCCCTGCTGCTGCTCTCCAACAACAGCGGGGCGGTGGGATACGCCGGCACCGGCACGTTGACGGTGACAGGCGGCGGGGCGGCGCGGTTCAATGCGAGCGCGAACACCAGCAACAATGCGCTCAACCCGGCGCTGACGATCGGGCGTTTCGGCATCGGCACCGTCACGGTCGCGGGCAGTGGCTCGCTGATCGCGGCAGGCGGCTCGATCATCGTCGGCAGCACTGGCCAGGGCACCCTCAATGTGCAGGCCGGGGCCAGCGTGACCAGCGTCGCCTTCGTGGCGGCGCAGGCGGCGCTGTCGGTCGGCACGGCTGGCGGCGGCACGGGCAAGGTGTCGATCGATGGCAGCGGGACGGTGCTGGCCGCGTCGGGGGCGACGATCCTCGGCGGCGACAACCGCGGCAGCGGGCTCTCGAGCGGCGGGACCGGCAGCCTCTCGGTGACCAATGGCGGCCAGTTCCAGTCGGGGGCGCTGACGATCCTCGGGGGCTCGCTGGTCACGATCGACGGGGTGAGCTCGGCGGGGATATCGGGCGATGGGTTCATAGCCGGCACGTTGTCCAGCGCCGGCACGCTCGTCGTTACCGGGGCCGTTTATGGCGGCGGGTCCGTGCAGATCGGGGGGGGCTTCGCCGATTTCGGCCAGTTGGGCGAGGCGGGCGCGGCGGCCGCGACGATGGCATTCACCAGCAGTGCTGCGACCGTTCGGCTGCATTCGGTGGTCGGCGCCAACTCGATCAATGGATTTCAGGTGGGCGACGGGGTCGACATGGTCGGCGACACCAGCGTCCGTCTGACCGGGACGACGCTCACGACGGCGACGGGATCGGTGGCGCTGAGCGCGGCGCCGGCCGGGTCGCATTACGGACTGAGCAGCGATGGGGCTGGCGGGACGTTCGTGGCGCTGACGCCGGATACGATCGGGGTGTATCGGTTCTTCGACACCAATTACGGCACGCATTTCTTCAGCGCGAGCACGTCGGAGAAGGACACCGTCATGGCGACCCGGCCGGACCTGGTCTACGAGGGCATCGGGCTGCAATCGATCAACCCGGCCGCCGTCGACCCGCAGGCGGCACCCGTCTACCGCTTCTTCGACGAGACGTACGGCACCCACTTCTTCACCGCCAGCGCCAGCGAGGCCCAGACCGTGCAAGCGACGCGGTCGGACCTCGCCTACGAGGGCACCGGCTTCATCGAGCACACGACGCAGCAAGCCGGCGACGCCGCCGTCTACCGCTTCTTCGACACAAAATACGGCACGCATTTCTACACCGCCGACGCGAATGAGCGGGCGACGATCGTGGCGACGCGGCCCGATCTGGTCGACGAGGGCGTGGGGTTCTACGCGCCGACTAGCTGAAGAAATTGCTGTTGACGGTCGGGATCCCTTGGAAGGTGATCGTCGTGCCGTCGGACAGGGTGACCCGTGAGCCGGCGGTGCCGAGATTGGTCGCGGCTGCGGCAACGGCGGCCGGAGCATTGGCGCCGCCATATCCGAGCAGGCGCACAGTGTCGACCCCGGGCACGAAATCCGTGATGGTGATGTGCGCGCCGGCGGTGGTGTTGGCGTTGACCATGACGACGTCGGGCCCGGACCCGGCGGTGATGGTCGCCGCGCCGGTGCCGGCGACGAAGGTGTCGGCGCCGGAACCGCCGAGGAGGACGTCATTGCCGGACCCGGCAACGAAGAGGTTGCCGGTGGTCGACAGCGATCCGAGCAACGTCTCGTTGCCCGAGCCGGCATACAGCACCTGCATGCCGCTCGTGCCCATCGCGATCAACACGTCGCCGTTGCCGGCGCCCTGCAAGGTGACGGCGCCGAGGCTGCCGACGAGGAGATTGCTGCCGTCCGAGCCGCCGCGATAATAGCCGCCGCCGGCGCCCCCCAGAGCGGTGACGCTGCCCGACGATAGCGGGGCGTTCGTCACGGTGGAGAAGTTGACCTGCGCCGCGACCGCGCCGTTGATCAGATTGATGGTTCCGGCGCCGCCGGCGACGGTGTCTTGGACGTTGCCGACGACCTGGATGGTGGCGCTGCCGGCCCCCGCGGTGATGGAATCCGATCCGGTCGAGCGCACTTGGGCCTGCCCCGCGCCGAGCAGGACCGTATTGCCCGGCTGCGTGATCACGCCGGTATTGCTGAGAACGGAAATGCCGGCCCCGGCCTCCACGGTGCTGCGGCCACTCGCTTGACTCTGCCGTAGATCAATCGTGTCGTGTCCGGCCCCGGTATACACGGCAAATCCGGACGTCGCGCCCAGATTGATCGATTTATCGCCGTCACCACCGACGATTGTGCCGCTGCCGCCCCCGGCGTTGTATTGCAGCGTGCCGGTCCCGAGGACGATTTCCTGGCCGATGGCGCCGCCTCCTGACAGGGTCGCCGGGGCCGAGGTATCGGCCGCGACCACGTAGGGGTAACTTGACGAAATATTAAGGTTTACCGGGTTATTTGTATTGACGACCAGCACGGCTGGCGACGTCGCCGGGCTGGGCGCGGTGCCGCCAGCGGTGACGGTGACGACCGCCGCCCCACTCGTCACGGCGCTGCTGATCATGGCTCCGGCCTGGCGCGCAATGGCGGCGTTCGTTCCGGCGGTCAGCGTGGGATAAACGCTCCCCGCTCCTTGTATCGTGACGCTAGCCATCGTTTTTCGCAACCATCGCGAGTGTGTGATGCAACCTATCGACAAGGACGCGATCACGCAACGCGGAACACACGTGCCGATCGCTTGTGCAGTGCAGCATGTCCGTCCATGTCCTGTAAGTGATCGAGGGGCGACGAATGCCGGGATTGGGTCAGACTGTTTCCAACTTGACGATGCTGCGCCGGATGCGTGACGCAGCGATACGGATGCCGGGACCGTCCCGGGCGCCGGAGTTGGTCACGACGATGCCGGCGGGCAGCAATTTCGGTAACCTCAGGATGGTGACGCGCGTGCCGCCGGGCTTGCCGAAAGGCGCACCGCTGGTGGTCGTGCTGCATGGCTGCACTCAGAATGCGGCCGGGTATGATGCCGGATCCGGCTGGTCGTCGCTGGCGGTTCGGCACGGGTTCGCGCTGCTCTATCCGGAGCAGCAATCCGCCAACAACGGGAATGGCTGCTTCAACTGGTTCCAGCCGCACGACGTAACGCGCGACCACGGGGAGGTCGCGTCGATCGCGCAGATGATCGGCGAGGTGGTGGACGCCCATGCGTTGGACCCGGCGCGCGTCTACATCACCGGCCTGTCGGCCGGCGGCGCCATGACCGCGGCGATGCTGGCGACCTATCCGGAACTGTTCGCCGGCGGCGCGATCATCGCCGGCCTGCCATACGGAGCGGCAAGCAGCATGCCCTCGGCGTTCGAGGCGATGCGGCACCTGCGCAGCCGGCCGGCGCAGGAGTGGGGCGACCTGGTGCGAGCCGCCAGTCCGTTCGCCGGACCGCGGCCGCCGGTGCAGGTCTGGCACGGGGCGGCCGACACGACAGTCAGCGTGCAAGCGCTGGAAGAATCGGCGAAGCAATGGGCCGATGTGCTGGGACTGAACGGCCCCCCACGGAGCCACATCATCGAGGGCGCGACGCACCTGCAATGGGTCGCTCCCGATGGGGGCGTGGCGCTGGAGACATATATGCTGCCCGGCGTGGGGCACGGCGTGCCGCTGCACAGCAGCAGCAGCGATCAGGACGACAGCGTCGGCGAGCCCGGTCCTTATATGTTGGAGGCCGGGATCAGCTCGACGCGGCAGATCGCGGCGTCCTGGGGATTGTTGACGCAGGCGGCGCGCCCGCGGGCCGCGACCCGGGCGGCCCGGCCGCCGGATCTGATCGCGGGCATGATCCAGGGCGCGATGCGGGCGGCGGGACTGAAGATCTAGGGCTGCAGCCAGGGACTTGCAGTGGAGCGCGTATAGGCTTATTTGGACCTCATTCTTACTGTCCCACGCTAATCCGGGGTGGCCTTAACGGGCCGCCCTTTTTGTTGGAATACTGCATGACATCTCGGCTACGCGCCGACGATAGTGACCAGAGCGGACCGCTCGAGACCCGGATCGCTGCGGCAATCGGGCCGTCGATCGAGGCGATGGGCTATGAGCTGGTGCGCGTGCTGATCCTCGGGCGCGAGCGGCCGACGGTGCAGGTTATGGCCGACCGGGCCGATGGCTCGCTGATCAGCGTCGAAGATTGCGAGCGGATCAGTCATGCCGTTTCCGCCGTGCTGGACGTCGACGACCCGATCCCCGGGGCGTGGAACCTCGAAGTCAGCTCGGCCGGCATCGACCGGCCGCTGACTCGGGTCAAGGATTGGGTGCGGTTCGCCGGACACCAGGCCCGGGTCGAGATGCTGGCGCCCGTCGATGGCCGGCGGCGGTTCACCGGAACCGTGCTCCGCGCCGACGATAGCACCGCAACGGTCCGCCTCGACGACGGCACGGACGTCGTTTTGCCGCTGGGTGACGTCCGCCGCGCCAAGCTTATTCTGACCGACGCGCTCATCGAAGCTACCGCCCACCCCGACCCGTCCCCAGCTAAGCTGGCGAATTAGGAGCCATCGCGATGGACACCGCCGTATCCCGCCCCGAATTGCTGCTCGTCGCCGACGCCGTGGCGCGCGAAAAGGCGATCGATCGCGACGAGGTGCTCGAAGCCATGGAGCAGGCCATCCAGAAGGCCGGCCGTGCCAAATACGGGCATGAGAAGGACATCCGCGCGACCATCGACAAGCGCAACGGCGACGTGCGGTTGACGCGCTGGACGCAGGCGGTTGAGGAAGTCGAAAACGACGAGACGCAGATGCCGATCCACATCGCGCGCAAGTTCGATCCGCAGATCGAGGTCGGCGGCTACCTGGTCGACCCCCTGCCGCCGATCGATTTCGGGCGGATTGCGGCGCAGACGGCCAAGCAGGTGATCGTGCAGCGGGTGCGCGAGTATGAGCGCAAGAAGCAGTTCGACGAGTTCAAGGACCGGGTCGGCGAGATCATCAACGGCGTCGTCAAGCGGACCGAGTACGGCAACATCATGGTCGAGCTGGGCCGGGCGGAGGCGCTGCTGCGCCGCGACGAGCTGATCCCGCGGGAGAATTTCCGCAATGGGGATCGGGTGAGGGCCTACATCTACGATGTCCGGGAAGAGCCCCGCGGACCGCAGATTTTCCTGTCCCGCACGCATCCCGCCTTCCTGGCCAAGCTGTTCGCCCAGGAAGTGCCGGAGATCTACGACGGCATCATCGAGATCAAGGCGGTCGCGCGCGACCCGGGCAGCCGGGCCAAGATGGCGGTGATCAGCCGTGACCAGTCGATCGACCCGGTTGGCGCTTGCGTGGGTATGCGTGGCAGCCGAGTGCAGGCGGTGGTGCAGGAGCTGCAGGGCGAGAAGATCGACATCATCCCGTGGTCGTCGCAGCACGCGACGTTCGTGGTGAACGCGCTGGCCCCGGCGGAAGTCACCAAAGTGGTGATGGACGAGGAGGCCGGCCGGGTCGAAGTCGTGGTGCCGGACGACCAGTTGAGCCTGGCGATCGGGCGGCGCGGCCAGAACGTGCGGCTGGCGAGCCAGCTGACCCGCTGGGACATCGACATCCTCACCGAGGCGGAAGAGAGCGAGCGGCGGCAGGAGGAGTTCCGCCGGCGGACCGGGTTGTTCGTCGACGCGCTGGACGTGGACGACGTGATCGCCGGGCTGCTGGTGACCGAGGGCTTCACGACGATCGAGGAGCTGGCCTTCGTCCCGCTCGACGAATTGGCGGAGATCGAGGGTTTCGACGAGAGCGTGGCCGAAGAGCTGATCCGGCGTGCGCAGAACTTCCTCAATGAACGGGACGAGAAAGACGACGTGAAGCGGCGGGAACTGGGCGTGACGGATGATATTGCCTCGCTAGAGGTGCTGACGCCGGCGATGCTGGTGGCGCTCGGCGAGAAAGGCGTGAAGTCGCTCGACGACCTGGCCGATCTAGCGTCGGACGAGCTGATCGAAATCGTCGGCGCCGACCAGATGGGCGAAGAGGTCGCCAATGAGGTGATCATGGCGGCCCGGGCGCATTGGTTCGACGATGAGGCGACCGCGGACGCCGCCGGGGAGGCTGGCGCCGAGCCGGCCACAGAGGAGGCGCGCCACGACTGACGCGGCCGACACGACGATCGACATCGATCACGAGGACGACACCGAAACCGGACCGCAGCGCCGCTGCATCGTCACGCGCGAGCATGGCGATCGGGAGCGAATGCTGCGCTTCGTCGTGGGGCCGGCGCGGCAGATCGTCCCCGACCTGATGGCAAAGCTGCCAGGACGGGGAATCTGGTTGAGCGCACGGCGGGATGTGGTAGAAACCGCGCGAATGAAGAACGCGTTTGCGCGGGCCGCACGCGCGCCCGTCGTTGTTCCCCCGGATCTGTTGGATGTGGTCGAAGCCGGGTTGACGCGGCGGGTGGCGGATCTGATCGGCCTGGCGCGCCGGGCGGGTCAGGCGAATTACGGGTTCGAGCGGTCGCGCGAGTGGCTGCTCAAGGATCGCGCTGGCATCGTGATCCAGGCGAAGGATGGCAGCGCCGAGGAACGGGTGCGCTTCTTGAGTGGACGACGACATGTGGCGGTCGCAGCGCCTCTGTCGGCTGCAGCGCTTGGGGCGGTGTTTGGCCGTGACCATGTGGTGCATGTGGTAGTGGCGCCCGGCCGGCTCGCCGAGACGCTGAAATTGGAGACTGACCGCCTCGCCGGCATCGCCGGTCCTGGCGGGGGAATGGAACAGGCAGAATGAGCGACAGCAACGATACCGACGCCGGCAAGGGCCGGTTGTCCCTACGGCCGGCGACCCGATCCGACGTAGGCCGTACGGTCGACGCCGGCTCGGTGCGGCAGAGCTTCAGCCACGGCCGCTCCAAGGTGGTGCAGGTCGAAGTGCGCAAGAAGCGCACCACCGCCGCGCCGCCGCCGGCCCCTATGCCGACCCCCGCACCCAGCGGGGCGACCAACGGGCCGACCATCGTGGCGCCGCCGCCGCGCGCGCCGAGCACCGGGCCGCGACCCGGCGGACGGGCGCTGACCGCGACTGAGCTGGCCGTCCGCGCCCGCGTGCTGCAGGAGCAGCAGCGCGACGCGGCACGGCGCGAGCAGGAGCGCCGCGAGCAAGAGAAGATCTCGATCATGTCGGCCGCCGAAGAGGCGCGCCGCCGCGAGGAAGACGCCCGCAAGGCCGCCGAGGAAGAGGCCAAGCGCGCCGCCGCCGCGCGCCGCGC